>CAYNQM010000016.1:0-36443 GCA_964399275.1 uncultured Haladaptatus sp. | reverse complement strand
CTGCGGTCTGCCGCACGTGCTGGTGCGGTTCTACACGGTCGAGAGCGAACGAACCGCCCGCTGGTCTACGGTCTGGGGACTGTTCTTCATCTGCTTACTGTACCTGAGCGCCCCGGCGTTCGCGGCGTTCGGAACCGACCTGTACGCGGACAAGGTCGGCCCCGTCTACGGCGCGAACGGAATGAGCGGTGCGGAGGGTGACGTCATCGTCGTCCTCGCCTCGCAACTCGCAAACCTTCCGACGTGGTTCGTCGGCCTCGTCGCGGCAGGCGGTATCGCCGCCGCGATTGCGACGACGGCGGGACTGTTCATCGCCGCGTCGTCCGCCGCCGCCCACGACATCTACACCAACATTATCAATCCCGACGCGACCCAGCGCCAGCAACTCATCGTCGGTCGCGCCACCATCATTGTGTTGGGTGCCATCGTAACCGTGACCGCACTCGACCCGCCAGCCTTGGTCGGCGAACTCGTCGCGCTCGCGTTCTCGCTGGCCGGTCTCGTGCTGTTCCCGATGTTCTTCCTCGGCCTCTGGTGGGAGAACGCGAACCGACAGGGTGCTCTCGCCGGGATGACGACTGGACTCCTTATCTGGACGGCCGCCGTGTTCAACGAACTCGTCCTCGCAACCGAATCCGGGCCGCTCGTGCCGGTCTACGCGGACATCTTCCCGGCAGTCGGGGCCGCACTCGCCGGAACGCCCATCGTGTTCGCCATCACCATCGGTGTCTCGCTGGCGACCGACGAACCGCCGGAGCGAATCAAGCAAATCGTCCGGCAGTGTCACAGCCCCGAACCGATGGGGCAACAGCAGAGCGCGGAAGACATCGTCGATGCGAAGGGTGGACACCGCCCAGCGGACGACTAACCAATGTACGAACGAATCCTCATCCCCACGGACGGGAGCGAAACTGCGGAGCTAGCGGTCGAATCGGCGCTCGACATCGCGGACAAGTTCGGGGCCGACGTTCACACGCTCTACGTCGTCGATACCGACGCCATGGAAGTGAGCCTCGGCACCGAGCAAATCGACCGGATTCGGGGCGGTCGGTTCGGCGAAATGGACGACCTCGAAGAACGAGCGACCGACGCGACCCAGTACGTCGTCGAACGGGGCCGAAGCCGCGGTATCTCCGTCGAGGAGCATTTCCGCGCTGGCCAACCCCATCGGGTCATCGCCGACTTCGCGGAAGAACAGGCGATCGACCTGATAGTGATGGGTAGCCACGGCCGGAGCGGCGTCCGCCGGATGCTCCTCGGGAGCGTCACCGAGCGCGTGCTCCGCTCGACCCATCGGTCGGTGTTGGTCGTGGACGAACGGGAGGAAACGTAACGTGCCGGTCGTCGGTACCATCTTCGATCACGTCCGCGAACATCGAAGGGGCATGGTCGTAGACCTCGCGTTCGCCGTCATTTGGGTCGCGGTCGTAACTGCCCTCTTCGACCTGCTTCAGGGGCCGACGTGGGCGTACCACCTGTCGCTGGCCGCTGGCGTCGTCGGTTACTTCGGTTTTTTCGCGTCACTTGAGTCGGCGCGCGACGCCGAGACCTAACGATCGAAGCCGTTTGTTCGGCGGTGGCCAGTTGTTTTTCGAACGCGGATTTTGCGTTTGAATACCGAAACAAGCGCGGGGGTTTTTGCCGTCTGACTTCCATGGGTTCAGCGGAGACGGAGTACGCAATGCACGACTTTCATGCCCATTCGAACTACTCGGATGGGCGGTTCCTTTCTCGGATGGCTCGGGCGGCAGAACAAAGCGGGTTGGACGGTATCGGCTTCGCCGACCACTGCAACGTTTCGTCGCGGCCGCCGTTGAAAGACGCTCGCGCCATGTACGGGTTCAATCTCGACCGGACGTACGAACGACGGCGGCGTGCCATCGAGAATCTCCGGACGGAGTCGGAGATAACGATATACGACGCGGTCGAGATGGATTACGACCCGCGCGACGAAGCCGACATCCGGGCGTTTCTCGCCGACGCAGACTTCGACTACGCCATCGGGAGCGTCCACGACGTGATGGAAACGAACGTACAGGTGGCGTCGGCCTTCGAAGACAAATCACCCGACGAACGGCAGCGGGTCGTCGAGCAGTATTTCGACAAACTCGTCGCACTCATCGACTCGAAGTTGTTCGACATCGCGGCGCACGTCGATTTGGTGGAGCGAACACCGCCCCTTCGAGACCATGCCACCGAGACCCAGTACGAACGGGTCGCGAAGGCGTTCGCCGACTCGCGGACGATTCCGGAAATCAACGTCGGTCGCGCACTCTCCGACGAGATAATCCACCCCCGAACTCCGTTCTTCGAGACTCTCCAAGAACACGACGTGTCGTTCACCGTCGGCTCGGATTCCCACCGCCCGGACGAGGTTCCTGCGCGTGCTGACGTGCTCCGGGACGTGCTGTCGGAGCACGACATCGAGCCCGTAACCTCGTTTGTCGACTAGGTCTCGCGATATTGTCGTCGGGGACGTCTCGAATCGCCTCCAACCGGTGACAATCCTTATTGATGTTCGACGCTATTGTTGCGTATGGATGATGTTTTCGTCGGTCAGCTAATGTCAACTGACCTCCATACCGTTTCGCCGGACACGCTCGTCGAAGCGGCAGCACAAAAGATGCTCGCGAACGACATCGGCTCGGTCATCGTCGTCGGGAGCGACAACCAACTCGCCGGTATCCTCACCACGACCGACTTCGTCAGCGTCGTCGCCGAACGGAAACCGAAGGACGAAACGCCCGTCGAAGCATACATGACGACCAACGTGATTACCGCGACGGCACAGAATTCCGTCCGCGACGTCGCGGATTCGATGGTAGAGCATGGCTTCCATCACATGCCGGTCGTGGACGAGACGGAGGGAGTCATCGGGATGGTTTCGACGACGGATCTCGCAGCGTACCTGTCGCACGTCCAGACGCCGAGTCCGTCGTAGTCCGTGTGACGTATCGTGCGTGTGTTTCTACCGAAGCGACAGAGGTTTCGCTTTTCAAGCTGTTCTTCCGCCGTTTTCGACCGACTGCAGTAGCAGTCTTCGACATCCCGATTGCCCTCACTAGCGGAGCGTCGCTGTACCGCACTGAGAGTCGCGTCTGGTTCGTTTTCGACGGCGATTCTCTCGTCATCGTGTTCGAACACCATCTCCAGTCGTGGGAGGTTCGTCGGCGAGGATTCGGGAGTCGAAACGGCGGAGACGGCTCATGCTCGGACGGGTGGTTGGAGAGCAGTTGTACTTCTTCGCCGAGAATCGCACGACGTTTGTGGTCGCTCATCGAAATTCTCGTGCTCACACTCCGGGGAACCCTTATCCTGCTGGCAGCCCTCGATCAAGGATGTAATGGGTGTGTTCAAGAAGCTCGGTCGGCAGGTCGAACAATTCAAATCGAAAGCGGAGACTGCGGCCGAGAACCACTCGGCCTATCAGTGCAAGGAGTGTGGTGAACGCTTCCGTAAGTACCATGAGCAGTGTCCCGAGTGCGAGTCACGGGAGACGATTTCAAGTAAACCGCAATAGCTCCGTCCACTCGCTTAAAGCCGCAGAAAACCCGGTGAGCAAGCATCACGTCGGCTTCGAGAATGTGGGAGAGTATGAGACGACCATGGGGGACGGTATCGGGCGGAGATTTCGTCGATGCTGTTGAGTTTTACCGCTGAGATTCACGAAGGATAAGCGGACCGATAGCGAGCGTTCGCTTCGCGACGGGAGCGATACGAAGGATGTAGGAGGTGAACAAGAGGAACGGAACGAGTGTTACAGTGAATGCTGTCACGACTATCCACGTAATGTGGGGAAGCGTGAAAAGTACGCCACTGAACGTTTCCGCCCCGACGAATATCAGCATGCCACCGGCGACGACGATGGCTGGAACCGCCGCGTAGAGGATGTACTGTGAGAGATCCACGAGCGCCCACTGAAAGTAGAGCGTCTTGACGTGCTCGCGCGCTGGCCCGAACATCGTTAGTGCCGTTCGAAGGTCGTCGAGCGCAGTCCGTTGCTCGTCGGTCAACGAGTCATCGAATTCGACAGTGATCCGCTCGACCTGATAAATCTTCCACCCATAATTGAAGTTCAATGCGGCGAACAAGACGTCGAATGTCCCGAACTGAGCGCCTTCGAGTTCGTCTTGTACCTCTTTTGCGTTTCCGTGGAGACTATCGACGAACTCCGAAACTTGCTCGATAAGTTCTGTATCGTTACTTTCCTCGATGAGTCGGTCGAGTACCTCTGCTCGTCGTTCGGTTTCGTTTACGAGTTGACCCAAAAATGCAGACGGGTCGGCTGGCACGACGGAGTTGAACAGATCTTGCGTATACGTTCGAAAGTCCATCGCGTCGCTCATCCGCTTACGCTGGTCGCCCAACGGGCCGTTTTCTTGGGAAAGGACTAACTGACTAATCGTGACCACGAGCGTCGTTCCCGTGACGATGACGCCGATCATCGCTGAGAACGTCGTCTCGATGGTGTCAGTCGATTTGATCTCACTCGCAAGCGACGGGGAAAGCGTGGCGCTGAACACGAGCAACATGCTGAAGATGAGAAGGGCAAGCAGTCCGGTTGCATAAAACCGATTCATGCGGAACAACAGCCATATCTTGAGACGGCTTTCTTCCGACCGTCCTCGCATCGTGTCCGCGGTACCGATGTCGGTGTCGTTCGTCTCTCCGCTACTCATCATTCGACCCACCGTTACTGTCGCACGGACGTTTTAGAATCAAGTATTTCGTCCCACCACCAGTATATTCGATCGTGTCTGCGAGTTCCCACCCTTCCGTACCGAGTTCGTTGAGTCGGTCTACCGGATCGCCCGCTTCTTTCTTTGTCTCTTCCCGTGGCGGCCGAAGACTACAGTACTCCCATCGAACACCAGATTGGATACTCATCGGAAGCTAGTCGTGACCCAGGTATAAGCGTATTATCGCCTATTCGTCCCGTACCACAACGGGTTTGGCCGGAAACTACAGAAAGAAGAGAGTGAACAAATGAGTGCATATGCGTGAACTTCACGTCCAAGTCGCTGACAACCACATTGACGAGATCACATCAATCCTAGACGAGTATGACGCCGATTTCACGACCATGTCTCAGAACGACGGGACGCTCATTCTATGCCCGTTGCCAACGGCGGCCATTTCCCCCATTCTGGATGAAATACGGGAATCAGGTGTTGCTGATGATTCGTATACTGTCGTAACGAAAGCAGAGCTGGTCGAAACGCCGAATTTTACGAACCTTCGCCAACGGTATTCCCCGTCAATTCGTAAGCTCGCAAAGTCCGAAATGCATGCGAAAATCCGGGAATTACAGTGGCCCTACCAATTGTACTACTTGGGTACCGTCTTGAGTGTCATTGCGGCGGCGGCCGGACTCCTTCTCGACCAACCGGCGCTCATCATCGGGTCGATGGTTATCGCCCCCCAGGCGAGTTCCGCGCTCGCCGCCCCCGCCGGGACGCTACTGAGTGACTGGGAACTATTCGTCGATAGCATCAAAGAACAGATTCTCGGGCTTGGGATTGCAATCGGGGGGGCTGCACTCTTTGGGTGGTTCCTTCGCTCGACGGGGTTCGTACCGGCGGGATTAGCGATCACCGAGATTGAATTAGTCGGAGTTCGTCTCGCCCCGACGCTTCTTTCGACAATCGGAGCCGTGACCGCGGGAATCGTCGGTGCATTTGGATACACGACCGAGCAATCGACCGCACTGATCGGCGTGATGATTGCCGCAGCGTTGATACCGGCCGCGGCCGCGACCGGTCTCGCAATCGCATGGATGGCACCCGTTTTCGGCCTCGGTGCACTGCTCCTTCTGTTGGTAAACGTGCTGGCGATTAACCTCGGTGCGTTCGTTACGCTGGTCGCGATGGGGTATCAACCGGACTGGCGGACATCCGGCAACTCGTTCCGAGAGTCGATTTCGTCCAGTCGGCGAACGGCGGTTTACGGCACGATTCTGGTGCTTCTGGTAGCAACGATTGGAACGGGCTATCTGACTGCGGCGAATATCGTCTTCGCCCAATCGGTCAACCAAGAAGTCGAACGGACGCTCGACCAACCAGCGTATGCAAATCTCTCGGTTTCAGGTGTGCAGACGGCGTATGGCGGCCCACGGTGGCAGGCGGGTGCGACGAACGTGACGGTGAGTGTCAGTCGAACGTCGAATCGCGGATACGAGAACCTCGCGAGTCGATTAGAACGACGAATCGAACGACGAACGAATCAAGACGTCCGTGTCACCGTCGAATTCACTGAGTCACAGACTGTCGATTCGCTGAAAACGCCAGCGACGAACGTGGCTGTTTGAATGTACTCAACCGCTATTCCTCATTTCCGGCAACGAACTCCTATCGGCAAGCCCCCGATGTCCCGCTCAGTGGGACGAGAAGCGACTCGCTGTTGCGGTTGTAGACAGCAGCTATAAACTTGACAAAAATGAACAGTGGGCTATGTCTCCCGAACTCTCGTCCGCGTTCGACCGGCGACGTATCGGTTGGTGGCTCGTGGCTACCGCATTAGCTGGTATCGTCGGATTCTTTTTTATCTCGTTCGTCGGAACGTTCATCTTCGGGTTGTTCGTCTACTACGGGGCGCGACCGGTCAACCGGCAAATACAGCGACACGTCGATTCTCGAGGGGTCGCCGCGACGATTACACTCCTCTGTATCGTCCTTCCGACGTTGGCATTACTGGGATATTCCGGTTTCGTCGCAGTCCGGGAGTTCACCGCAACTATCGATCCCGAAACGATGAACGTGCTACTAGAGCGTCTCCCGGGCAATCAACAGACGCTTGCTTCGACCCTCCAGAACCTCCCGCAACTTGTACGTCAAGTCGGCCAACTCTCAGAGGTACAACAGGGACTCACAACGGCGCTGGGGGTGCTTGGTGTCATCTCGACCGGGTTACTTCACTTGACGCTGGCACTGACGTTCGCCTTCTTTCTCTACCGCGACGGGCACCGGCTCCAGTCTTGGTATCGCACCGAAGTCGGGGGTCGTGACACCGCAGCGTATTCGTACCTCGCTGGCGTTGATACCGATCTCGAAGTCGTGTATTTCGGTAACGTCCTCACTGTCCTTGCGGTTACTGTCGGTTCAATCGTCATTTATAACGGATACAACTTCCTCGCACCAACGGCAGTTACACTCCCGTTTCCAACGCTGCTAGCGATTCTCACCGGGTTAGCGACGTTCATTCCGCTGGTTGTCGGAAAAGTCGTCTATGTGCCTGCAGTGATATATCTGGCATGGCAGGCAGTCCAGTCCAACGCGAGTCTGCTCGTCTATCCCGTCGTATTTTTGATTGTCGCCTTTCTACTGCTCGATATTCTCCCTCAGTCGATAGTCAGACCCTACATATCTGGCCAGAGCATGCACGAGGGTGCGGTACTGTTCGCCTATATTCTCGGCGCAGCGCTGTTTGGTTGGTATGGACTCTTTCTCGGGCCGTTCCTGCTCGTGCTTGTTGTACAGTTTGCGAACATCGTAATGAGTGACCTCATTCACGGGAAATCCTTTACCCCGACACCGACAGGGGCGATGGATATTGGGACGGATCCAATCGACGCAAAGGTCGATACCGACGATGGTAGTGATACGGACAGCCCCGACGAAACGGACGATACGGAGACCGACGACAACAGCCAAACGAAAGAGTAGTCTCTCCCTCGAAACAGACTGGTCTTCGACCGCGGATAGTCACTCCATTCAACGCACACGAGCGCCGGAGCCGATTCAGTCCCCTTCGAGTGCAATGAGTCGGCGTCTGAACGGGTCTACCAAAAAGAGGTGCGAAGCACCGACCGCGGGCGCGGCAAACGCTGCTGGGTCGAACTCCGTCTCCCACAACTTCCGCCCGGACAGTTTCGTCTGTAGACCGTTGCCCCGTCGAATCGCAACGGCGCGGTGGCTCGGTGCGATAACGGCGTTGTCGAGAATCGGCGACGGTGACGACATGACTCCCGTCCGGAGGTTGAACGACCAGTTGTTCGCACCGGTTTTCGGGTCGAGTTCATGGAGCCTGCTACTGTTTTTTACGTACACCGCATCCCCAGTGAGCGTCGGCGAAGAGAGGCCACCAATGTCGTTTCGCGTCCACCGCGCAGTCCCGTCGCGAGCGAACGCCCGCAGTTGCGTATAGCCCTGTGCGTACACGCCGTGCCGGTCGATGGAAACGCCCAGCGCGTGATTGACGGGTTTCTGCCACTGTTTCTCGCCCGTCGCTCGACTCACTGCCAAAAGTCCGTTCTTTGTGGGAACGAAGACGGCATCATTCGTGACTGCGGGGGCGGTGTTGCCCGTCAAATCGACCGTGTCAGTGAGATTGTACTCGGGATACGCGAGCGAACCCAGTCCGTCGTATCGCCACACTTCCTCGCCGTCCGCGAGTGCGAGGATGGCGTCACTCGTCCGGACGTACACCATCCCGTCGAAAATGGTGAGGGCGTACAGCGCTCCAGTACTGACGTTTTGCGACCACTTTTCGGCACCGCTCGTCACGTCGAACGCGTGGACGAACGCACCGTCTCGACTCGTCGTCCGGTCGTACGTCGGGACGTACACCGTCGAGATGGCGCTGTCGTAGGCGGGCGTCCCACCCGGTGAGGAGGGGAGGGCAACGTGCATTTCGCGCTCGCCGCTCACGACGGCGATTCCCATGAGCGCTCGTTCGCTGGCGACGAACGCGCGACCATCGCCGACGATAGGGGAGGTGTGTGGCCAGTTACCGATATCGATCTCCCAATCTACCGTAACTGAGGACGGGACGTTCTCGCCGGGATAGTGGGCGGTGTTCGCCGCGTCTCGCGCGACTTGCGGCCAGTCTCCGGCCGGAAACGATGCCTTCTGTTCGAGGACGGCGCACCCGGCGAGACTCGACGCAGTCCCCCCTGCAATCCCGAGGAGGCGTCGGCGTGAAATCGAAGGGGGCATTGACCCAACGATTCCGTCGTCCGCGTAAATGTCTTCTGGAGTGATAGCTATCGGACTCGTCGGTTACCCGTCTTCTCGAACCTCTCAACCGGTGAACGGTTCAACGTCCTGCTGAATGCAGAGCGCATGGACAGCGTATTCATGCCGCTCGGATCAGTAACCCGAAGGAAAACGCTCTTCGGCGGGAGTACTCGCAGTCGCTTTCGGAAGAATCGGAAATGGCCCACTTCCGTTTATTATGTCGGGCAAAATAGACACGACTATGATTCACGATGCTCGCGTGCTGCAACCACAGTTCGTCCCGGAGGAAGTCGAGCATCGCAACGCGGAAATCAACACCCTCTCGAACACGCTCAAGCCCATCATGGACGGCCAGAGCGGTGAAACCTCACTGCTCCTCGGGCCGTCCGGCGCGGGCAAGATGTGTGTTGCAAAGTTCACCGTCGAACGTCTCCGCGAGAACGTCCTCGACATCGACACCCAGTACGTCAACTGCTGGCAGGATTACACCCGGTTTCAGGTACTGTATCGCATTCTGGAGGGCATCGGCCAGACCGTCAACATCCACCGTCGGTCAACTCCGAAAGACGAACTACTCGACCGACTTCAGGGGTATGACGGCCCACAGTTCGTCGTCATCCTCGACGAGGTTGACCAACTCGAAGACAAGAGCGTCCTGTACGACCTCTATCGGATGCCGACGATTTCGATGGTGCTCATCACCAATCACGAAGAGGAACTGTTTAGCCACCTCGACAGTCGGTTGGCGAGTCGTCTCCGGACGTGTGTCCGCGTGCCGTTCGAGAAATACCACCTCGACGAACTCGTCGCGATTCTCGACGCACGTGCACAGTGGGGACTTTCGGAAGACGCAATCGGAAACGACGGGTTAGAACTGATTGCCGATGCCGCCGCGGGCGATGCACGGGTCGCTATCGGCATTCTCAGGAATGCGGCACGTCGCGCAGACCAGACCGGCGCGGAGCGGATTACGACCGCTATCGTCCGCGAAGCAGTCCCGGACGGGCGGCAGGAAGTCCGGCAGAAAGCCATCGACCAACTCAACGCACATCAGCGTGCCCTCTACGAGATTTTAGACGAGGAAGGCGAACTCAGTCCGGGCGAATTGTACGAGGCCTATCAAGCGCGCGTTGACGACCCGAAGACGAATCGAACCGTCAGAAATCATCTCTCGAAAATGGAACATTATCGGCTCGTCGTCGCCGACGGAAAGAATCGCGCCCGCACCTACCGACTGCGCTGAGTTCGGCTTTCGGAAACGTTGGAAACGACCCTGTCTTGCCTATGTGCATTCCGAGTGAGATGTCTATCTGTGATGGAACAGAATCTGCCAACACTGCCGACGCTGGACGATGGCGTCACCGTCCTCGAAACGAACGAGCGAGCGACGGGTGCGCTTCATTCGCTCGTCCTCGACCACCTCTTACTCGAAGACGGAACTGCCATCTGGGTTGACGCACAGGGTCACGGAGCAACGCAACCACTTTCCCGCATTTCCCCGACGATGCGCCTGCTCGAACGGGTTCGCATCGCGCGTGCATTCACACCGTGGCAACACCAGTCCCTCCTTCAGAACCTCGCCGCAGAAATCACGGACGCGACGACGCTCGTCGTGCTCCCCGCCTTCGATTGGTTCTATCGTTCCGACGACCTCACACGAGGGGATGGAAAACGAATGCTCGCGGCAGGGGTCGATCTCATCGACGAAATCGCGGAGACGTTCGATATTCCGATTCTCGTGACTCAGCACCGAACAGATTCGTTGACGACACCGATTCGAGACCTCGCCACCGATGTCGTTCGGTGTGAACAGACGGATTTCGGGCCTCGATTCTCTGGGGACGAGTTCGAGACGCTGGTTTATCCACTCGAAAACGGACTAGTGCAGACGACGTTCGCGTTCTGGAATCAGGTTCTCACAACGCGCCACCCGACCGTCGCTGGTGCCGACTCGCCACGGGAGGTGAGCGCCCATGGGTCGTACTAATTCGACGTACCGTGACCTGCTTCGAGCGATGGAAGAACGCTGGGACGACTACCGGCGTGGGCTTCGTCACGCCGACCAAGCAGTGCTCGATCAACTGTTCGAGGATGCGCGCGCACACGCCGATGCGGGCGGCCTCCGGAACCACCAGTTCGTCGAGATGCCCGCGCTCGTCTCGATGCTCATCGAACAGCAAAAGCGAATCGACGACCTCGAAGACCGACTCGACCACTTAGAACGGGATCTGAACGACGAACGGTGAGTCGATGGTGTACAAAGTCGATTATCTCGACGGCGAGGTACTCCGTTGGTCGCTGACGGAGTCGGGTGCCGAGTACGAAGCCGACGGGTCGTACACGCCGACGATGTACGTCTCGGCGCACGGAACCGGGTCGCTCGGGGACGCACGGACTGCACTTCGTGATCACCCTGCCGTTTCGCACGTCACGACCGTTCGAGAGCGCATCGGGTTTCGTCACGAGTACGAGGACGTGCTCCGCGTAGCCGTCGCGGATCTCGATGCCGTCACGACGGTCGCCCGAATGGTGGGCAAGTGGGGGTCTCCGGGGGCGTATCGCGCGTACAACGTCGATTTCTCGCGCGAGTTTCGCTACTGTCTCGACCGCGATTACGAACCCATTCCCGACTGTAGCCTTTCGAAACTCCACCTCTCAGTTCCCGAATCGGCACTCGCGAAAAAGCGAGTTACCGAACTCACCATCGACGACGAGCGTATTTCGGGGAGCGAACGCGCCGTCTTGGAAACGCTCGCTTCGCGCATCGACCGCACAGACCCAGATGTCCTCCTGTTGAACACCAGCGACCTCGTGCCCGTGCTCTACGAACGCGCCGACGAACACGGTGTGACGTTCCATCTTGGACGCCTCCCGGGCTGGCAACGACTCGTTGGAGAATCGACGTACGCGAGCTACGGTCGCGTCGGCCACTCCCCGGCACGATACAACCTCCCCGGGCGAGTGATTATCGACCGGTCGAACACGTTTCTGTGGAATCAGACGAATTTAGACGGCTGTCTCGATTTGGTTCGGCGGTCGGGCAAGCCACTACAGGAGTTGGCGTGGTCGTCTATCGGGAACATCCTCACGGCGATGCACATTCGGGAAGCGCGGAACCGAGATGTCCTCGTTCCGTGGCACTCGTGGCGACACGAGCAGTTCAAAACGATGCGCCAACTGCACGACGCCGACCGCGGTGGGTTCACGTTCTCGCCGGACGTCGGCGTGCACGACGACGTTCACGAACTCGATTTCTCCTCGCTGTACCCGAACATCATCGTCACGCGGAACGTGAGTCCCGAGAAAATCCGGTGTCCGTGTCACGCAGACCGCGAAGACGTTCCGGAACTGGGCTATTCGATCTGTGATGAACGGGGCTATCTTCCGGACGTGCTCGAACCGCTCATCGAGGATCGGGACGCGATTAAAGCCGAGGTTCAGACGACGGACGACCCAGACCGCCTCGACGAACTCGACGGTCGGTCGAGTGCGATCAAGTGGATTCTCGTCTCCTGCTTCGGCTATCAGGGCTTTTCGAATGCGAAATTCGGCCGAATCGAGTGTCACGAAGCGATCAATGCGTTCGCTCGCGAGATTCTGCTGGAGACGAAGACGGTTCTCGAAGAACACGGCTGGCGAATCGTCCACGGAATCGTCGATAGCATCTGGGTGACGCCGATGGACGAGACAGACCAAACGCCCCTTGACGACCTCACGACGGCCATCTCGGAGCAGGTCGAAGTACGTCTCGAACACGAAGCCCGCTACGACTGGATTGCGTTCGTGCCACGCCGCGATTCGGATGCAGGTGCGTTGACGAAGTATTTTGGAACGGTGGCTGGCGAAGACGAGTACAAGTATCGCGGCATCGAGTGTCGCCAACGAAGTACGCCCGCATTCATCAAGGACGCACAGAAGGCACTCATCGCAGTCTTGGCCGACGCACGGAATCCAGATGCCGTCTGCGATGAGCTTCGGACGTGGGGTGACCGACTGCGCCGAAACGAGGTCGATCCGACTGACCTCGTCATCACGAAACGCGTCTCGAAAGCCCGCGAGGAGTACACCCAATCGACGCGAACCGTTGCAGCACTCGACCGGGCCGAAAATCTGGGATTGTCCCGTTCACCCGGTCAAACCGTCTCATATGTCGTCGTTGACGACGACAAGCAGTCATGCGACCGAGTGGCCCTCGCCGGTGAGCAACCGACCGAGTACGATACCGCGTTTTATCGAACGTTACTGATTCGTGCGGCAGAGAGCGTCCTGTCACCGCTGGGGTGGCGCAGTTCGCGTATCGATCAGTATCTATCGGGTCACGAGGAGTTCTCGATACAATCGTTCGCGTAAATATAGCGCGCTCAGCGTTAGTTGCTTCCTTCCGTCGGCGAGATAGCTGAACTCCCCACGGTTACGTAGCCGATTTGGGAAAATGATACTTAGAAGCTTTCCGGTCAGGAGGTCGTTAGCAGTCGTCTTTGGGGCGACGAGCCGCTTTCAACTTCACTTTCAAGTCCACCGAGTAGTCGAACTCGAACTCGTCGCTCGCATCGACTTCGACGCTCGTCTTGAAATCCACACTTAACTTCCGAACGGGGCAAACCTGACCCCGAATCTCTCCTTCCGGATGGTCGTGGCTACCGACTTCGACGTACGCATCCTTCTCCCAGAACTTGCGAGTCAGGTCGCCGAGGGCAGTCCCCTCTGCCAAGTCGTCCATTCTGATGGAACCGCCGATGACCGCACCGGTTCCGTCGAGCATCTTCTGCTCTTCCGATGCGGATTGGACGAGATCGACGACGTGCGGGCCGTTTTCTCCTTTCGAACCGAAATGGAGAGCGGCACCGTTGAGCGTCTGTTTTAGGTTGTGGAATACCAGCGCGTAATCCATTCGCTTTTGTTCCCAGCGCGGGAGGAATACGGCGATCCCTTCTCCGGGGGACTTCACCGGTGGAACCACCTGCTTACCGGTCATGAGACCCGTGCTGAAGAGCGTGGTGGAGGGCATTTTCGACCGCTTCGCCGTCGTCGTCGAGCCGACGCCGAGACCTGCGAGGGCGGTAGTAGCGGTTCCGACCAATTGGAGGGTTTGTCGCTTTTTTGAATCAACCATGATCATGTAGATATTCGACGGATTCGAATAAATAACTTGCCCAAAATAACAAAATAATAGTAGATAATTACGTATAATTACGAAATATTACTAAATTTTATATATCATTCTCCATCCCCACATTTACGAAACATATTCGATTGTATCATGTTAATCGGACATCAGTCGCGTTTCACTTGCGGTCGGTCGTTCCGCGTGCCGAAGGCTCGCGAGGCCGTTCGCCCGAATCGTTCCGTCGCTGATTTTTGGTGATGTCGCCTTCGACGATCGTTCCGTTTCCGAGTCGAACGAGACGGTCGAACTGCGAACTCAATCGCGTATCGTGGCTGATCGTTACGAGCGCAGTCTCCGTCGTCGCTTGCAGGGTAAAGAGCACGTCCAGGACGCGGTCAGTTGTTTCCGGGTCGAGTTGTCCCGTCGGTTCGTCGGCGAGAATCACCGCGGGTCGGTTTGCGAGCGCGCGAGCGATAGCCACGCGTTGCTTTTCCCCGCCGCTGAGCGTCGCCGGATACTGGTCGCGGAGATCGTCGATCGCCAGTCGGTCGAACAGCGATGCGAGCCACTCCTCGTCGCGGTCGCCGGTATGATCCTGCGGGAGTGCGGCGTTTTCCCACGCGGTGAGGTCGGAAATGAGCTGAAAGTCCTGGAAGATGAAACCGATGGCTTCGCGTCGGAGGCGGGCCCGCGCCCGTTCTTTGAGCTTCGACGCGTTGTCACCCTGTACGAAGACCGCACCGGACGTTGGCGAATCGAGGAGTCCGAGCACGTTGAACAGGGTCGTCTTCCCGGCACCGCTCGGCCCCTGGACGAGCAGGCGGGCGTCGGGTCGAATCGAGAGCGAAACGTCTGCGAGGATTTCCGTACCACCGCGCGTAACGCTGACCGAGTCGACTTCGAGTACTGGTTCGGTCACGGATGCAACTTTTCTAGACAAGCTATAAAATTATTTGTTATATATTGAAAATATCAATCGGATGCTGGACTCCGGGTGAGAAACGGAATCGTGGCGACGATGGCACTCACACTCGCCAGCACGAACGCGCTCACCCCCGTCAGCGCGAAGACGAACGGCGACGGCGAGACGGACAACTGGATGCCGAACAGAATCAGCAAGTCGGTCGCTTCGAGGAGGGAAAGCACGACTACCGCCGCCCCGAGCGCGCCGAGGGTCGCCGGGATGGAAATCCGACACACGTCAACGAGGACGAGTCGGAGAACCTGCCACCGGGTCGCGCCAGTGGAGCGTCGGATTCGAATCGCTCGCCGTCGGGCGTGAACCGCCTGTGCGAACGTCGCCGTCGTACTCCCGACGGTCGCCAATCCTGCCAAGAAGGTCATCACGACGAGCAGGAGTTGGAGGTTGCCGAGAACGCTCTGTACGGCCTGTCCGAGTCCGGTTCCTTCCGAGTATTTCCCGTTCTGAGCGATGACTGAGGAGATGCGGTCGTCGCCTCTGACCGCGTAGCTGGCCGAGTCGAGCGTGTTTCCGTCCGACGCGAGGCGAACGGTGTATTTCCCGGGTGCGACGCGCTCGTTCCGAGATTCGTTTCCGACGCGCACCTCGAACGTCGAAACGTTCATCGCCGGAACCGTCACGGTTCGAGTTTTCACCTGTGTGGGTGTGACGACGCTGATCCGTCGGGTTATTTCGCGTTCCCACGGATTCAGCATCGTCACGTTCGCCGTCGGACGTGCGTACACGCTTGCGCTTTTCGGCCGAACTTCGACCCGCCCGGTCAACTGCCGAGATGCGTCCGTCGCCACGGTGAGTTCGGTCGTGTTGCTCTGCTCGCCTTTCTCGGCCGTCATCGAGTACGTCCCCGGCGAAGTCGGAACCCGAACGAGCGCCATGCCGCGCTCGTTCGTGCGAGTCGTTTGCTCGCCGAGACGTACCGTCGCCCCCGAAATGGGGCGACCGTCCGTATCGGTGACGGGAACTGCCATCCTCGCGCCTGGTGGTGCCGTCTCGGGAACACTGGCGAACGAGATCGGCGGTTGTCGATAGACGGTGAGACGCCGCGTCCGGGAACCGACGTGAAGGGTGTGGTTTCCGGGCCGATTCACCGAGACGGGAATCGTAACGCGTCGCTGTTGATTCGGTTCGAGAGTGAGGACGCGAGACTCCGAACCGTTCGCGACGCGAACCGTCAGCCGCTTCGTCTGTTCGGTGTCTTTGAAGTTTCGGACGTCGAGTTCGACCGGAATCGGTCGTTGCGTCGTCGCGGTCGATGGAAGCGTCAGTCCGGTCACTGCGATGCCGCCGGGCGACGCGGAACCCGACTCCGATAGGTTCGGCTGGCCACCTGCCGTTCGGATGAACTGGACGGTTCCCGGTTTCGTTGCAACGTCGTGCGCGGTCGAGAGCGGCACGACCAACTGGTCGTCGAGTATTCCCGGCGCTCGATACACGCCGACTATCGAGACTCGCGTCACCGAGGGCGTCGTCGCGCCGCCGACCGTAACCGAATCTCCGACTGAAAGGTCGAGCGTCGCCGCGAGGTCGCGTCCGATGACCGCCTCGTACTTCGTCTTCGGTTGCCGTCCCCGAACCAGCGATGCGTCGGAAACGGTTTCGAACGACCGATACTCCGCTCCTCGCGCAAGAAACGGTTGGCCGTTTCGAACCTGCACGACGAGTATCTCCGGACTCGCGGTCAACCCTTGCGAACGGAGCACGGACGCGTACTGCGTGTCGATGCGACTCGCCATCGGATACGATGCCCCGGGTTCGGAGATGGTTCCGCTGGACGTGCTCGCCAACGGTGCGACGGCACCGAGCAACGAACCGGAGAGGAGGATGACGAGGGCGAAGATGGTGAGCGTCGTGGTTGCGGGAACGATCGATCGCCAGTTCAGGAGTCCCGTCGTCAACGCGGCACGGATACGACCGACGCGAGTGGTACTCGTGGATGCCGGTTCGGTTTTGCTCTCGGTGGTCGTCAGATTCCCCGGTGGGGGTCTCACCGTCGGCCACGCGGCCGCCACACCCGCGACTCCACCGATTGCCACGAAGCCTGCGAGTATCGGAACCAAAAGACGGACGCTTTCGCTCGTCACCGTGGGATTCAGCGAAATCTGCATCCCGCTGTAGATGACGGCGTTGACCAGAAAGCGCGTCACGATGACCCCGGCGGCATAGCCGAGCAGGACGCCCGCGAGGGCGATGAGTCCCGCTCGAATCCCGAACAAGGCGAGGATTTGGCGCGGCGTTCCCCCCGTCGAACGGATTATCCGAATCGTCTCCATTCGGTTTCGCACGCTCATCTTCGTCACGTTGTACAGAACGATGAGGATGAGAACCGACGCACCGACGGTCACCATCGAGAGGACGTTGACGATTTCTCGAACGCCTGCCAAGAAGTAGAGGAAAAGCGACGGACTCATCGTCCCCGTTTGAGCGCCGTGCTCGTCACCGACCCGGAGGACGAACGCGCCGTCGGTACCCAGCGAGCGAACCGTCGATGGGTTCGAAACGTACCACGAGTGAGGAAATATCGAATCGGAACTCGTGTACGGAATCACCCGGAGACGGGCGTCTCGAGATGCGCCGTGGAACTGGCGAACGTCCGAATCTGCGACGGAGCCTTTGAGGGTGCCATTTTCCGGCGGCGGTGGAATCCGCGCCGTCTTCCACGAGACGGAAAGTTCCGAAAGCACCGTTGGCGCTGAGGCAGGGACGCCGACGACCCGACTATCAGTTCCGTTCTGCGACACGGTGGCGGTCGGAAGGACGATGTCCGACTGCGACGCCGCGCGCTCGGCGGCGGGGTAGGTGTCGTAGTGCGACACCGACATCGAGTTGGTGAACTGCGCCGCCACACCTGCGGTTTGGGTGCTCGTGGCGAGCAATAGCAACGTCGCTCCGACGAGAAATCCGCTCGTCACGGCGATGATGGCAACGGTGAGTTTGTCGCGGCGCGACCACCGAACCAGCAACAACTGTCGATAGGTTCGACGGTTCGTCACTGTCGGAGTACCCGCTTTCGAAATCCGGAGTCGCTTCGACGAACCGTACGGTTCGAATCACTCGGCTCGGCGCACGATCTCGACCCGATACTGTCAGACGCGTGGTGGTGCCTCCACCGTTGTAATCCGCGCACAGCGATGGTTCGGAGCCTCTCACCGGGAGACCAACCCGCGTCGAGCGGCAACCACGATAACAGGTACACAGCTACCACCTACACCCGTTCAGATTTTAATTTATTGAATCGTTAAATATTGTAGTTATTTACTAGATGAATATTCACGAGAAGCCTGAAAACGCCGGTGAGGTATCAAATAAATATCACATATATCTATCGTGTTTTTAACGTTTAACGTTTTAAAAAGACAGAGTTCTATAAATATTTCCATTGTTATCCACGAGTTTTTTGGCATCGTGCAACGAGTAGCCGAACGAATGCCTCCCAGCACTGGTTCCCCCTCGCTCGCTCACCGAACAGTTAGTGCTTTGCCCGCGGATTTACTGGTCGTCTCCCTGCTCGCCCTGTCTGCTTGTGTGACTGTTTTGATTCCGTCAACCCGCGGGACGCCGTTACAGCTATTGTTCGGTTCCCTCCTCGTCTTCCTCCTCCCCGGATACGCGCTCGTCGCCGCGGTGTTTCCACTACGAGCGGGGTCGGACGCGGAAGCAAACCGCGGTATCGACGGTCTCGAACGAATCGTCCTCTCGGTCAGCGTCAGTATCGCCGTCGTCGTTCTCGTCGGCATCGCGCTCCACCTGACGGACGCGGGCGTTCGTCCCGTTTCGATGACGCTCGCGACCGGCGGTATTGCTATCGTGGCCTCGATCGCCGCGAGCGTCCGCCGAAAGCTGATATCGGACGACCGCTGTTTCGCGCCGACCCTCGACGACTGGGTCGGTGCGGCCCGAACCGAACTCTTCGACACCGAAACGCGCACTGACGTGATTTTGAACGTCGCCTTGGTCGTCGTGCTCCTCTTCTCGGTCGTGAGCATCGGCTACGCTGTCGGAATTCCGAAGGAGGGAGACTCCTACACGAAATTCTACCTGCTCACCGAGAACGAATCCGGAACCCTCGTCGCGAGCGACTATCCGACCAACTTCAGTCGCAACGAGTCGAAGCCGATACACGTCGGCGTCGAGAACGTCGAGCATCGCCCCGTCTCCTACACCGTCGTCGCGCAACTTCAGCGCGTCTCCGATGAAAACGCCAGTACGGTGACGAAACGCGACGAACTGTGGCGAACACAGCGTTCGCTCGACGCCGGTCGAACGTGGCGAACGCAACGCTCCATCGACCCGACTATGACCGGCGAGAGACTGCGACTCGTCTTCCTCCTGTATACGGGTTCGGTTCCGCAGTCCCCGACGATTTCGAACGCCGACGAGGAGGCCCACCTTTGGATTTCGGTTTCGGGAACGAACTCGACGGCGAACACGACAGCGCGCCAACAGGGGTAACACCGTGGGATATCGACGACTGTTGCTCACGCGGTGGTCGCGGCGCGACTCATTAGCCATCGTGGTCATCGCGACGACCGTCGCGTTTCTCACCGGAACGACGCTGATCGTCGGTGCCATGGGGGCACAGACCGCGGCCATCGCCGACGAGTACGACGTGAACGGACAGGCGACCTACTACGAGTCGCTGGCGTCAGCACAGACGTCTGCCAGTGACGACGCGCTCGTCGTTCCCGTCGCGGTCGTCACGGAATCCGACGATACCGACACCTACGTAATCGGGGTGCCGTCGGACACCGCCCGCGAATTTCGCAACCGAACGTCGATAGCGGTAGCGTCACCGCCGCAAAACGGGGTCGCTCTCGGAACCGTTCGAGAACAGACGAACCGAACCCTCGCAGGAGCGAACGCTCGCCGAACTGTACAGGTGGTTCCGCAGAACCGGTCGAACGGACTCTTTCCGTCGCACTGGTACACCGCCTCGACGGAGACGGTCGAACGGTTCGGTGTGACCGGCGCATTTGTCGTCGAACCGCCGTCCTCGTCCCACGGCGACGGAACCGTGCCCCTTCGCTCCGCGTTCTCGTTTTTCATAATCGGGACGCGACACGTCCTCTCCGTCCTCCAGTTGATGGCCGTCGGGGTCGGAGTCGTCGTCGGTGTAGTCGTGTTCGGTATCACTCGGATGACCGTTCGCGACCGACTCCGAGCTATTCGAGTCATTCGGTCTACCGGCGGGTCACGGCGGAGTCTCGTCCTCCTGTTCGGAGCGCGAACCGGGGCGCTCGCGCTCGCTGGGACGCTTCTCGGCTACGCCATCGGCGTCATTCTCACGAACGCCGCGGTGAGCGTCGGCGTCTCGGCGGGCGTTCCGACGTCGCTGCAGACGCGGGTGACGACTCGACTTGCCGGTGTTCTCCTCCCGATGTACGCGGGTATCGTCGTCATCGGCATTGTGGCTGGCGTTCTCGCGGTTCGCCCCGCCGTCCGACGAGTACCTGCCCGTGCGGATAGTCTCCCGAGCGGGGCGAAATCCATCCGTCTTCCGTCCCGGGACTGGAATTTCGGGTCACTCACCGTACTCGACTGGCGGCTTCTCGTCCCGAGTCTCGGGACGCTCGCCGTGTTCGTGACCACCGTGATTCTGGTCGCCTCGGTCGGCACCGTCGTCGCCACGTCGATGACCTCCAGCGGAACCACGATTACCGATCCGAATGCCACTCACCCCATCGCGAGCAAGATTCCGGCGGAGTACGCGAACGTCCTTGAAAAACAGGGGATGAGCGCGAGCCCCGAGATACTCTCGTTCACGGTTCACCAGGGACGACCGATGCTCGTCCGCGGCGTGGACTACCCGTCGTTCGAGAACGTCTCGGGCGCGACGCTGGAAGCGGGTCGGCGACCACAGCACGCGGATGAAGCGGTCGTCGGTGCCGACCTCGCACGAACCCTCGACATCGAACCGAACGAGACGCTCACGCTCGGAGGAAGTACGGAAACGGCGGTCACACGGGTTCACGTCGTCGGCGTGTACTCTGCCACCGGCACCCTCGACGACCAACTCCTCGTTTCGCTCCCGGTCGCCCGACACCTTTCGAAGGTCGAACGGGGTCGGGTGCATCTGATTCGAACCGCGAACTCAACCGAACGGCTCGACACTCGGAACTCGGTCGCCGTTCTCGACGTTACCACCCCATCGACGGTCACCGCAGGCAACACCATGACGGCGCAAATCCACCTCAAGAACTTCGGCACGGGAACCGCGACGCGAACGATACCGATACGGTTCGGAGCGCACTCGGATTCGGTGACGACCTCGGTCGGAGCCAACGAGCGCGTCACGGTAACAGTACAAATACCGACCGAACGAACTGGAACCACCACACTTCGGGTCGGGGAGTACCGACGACCAGTCACCGTCGCCGCGCGGGATTCCATCTCTGTCCGTGGCGTTCCGACGCGCGCACCGCCCGGTAGCACGCCGCTCGTCCGAGTGGTCAATGCGACCGGTACCCCCGTCGAAAACGCGCGGGTAACTGTCGGGAACGAAACGGTTCGAACCGGTCAAAACGGGCGAGTTCGGGTTCGATTCGCGACGACCGGGCCGACGACCGTTCGGGTCAAACACGGAAACGAGGAGACGACGCGGGAGGTGCTCGTTTCCGAACAGGCTGGTCGAACGCTCTCTTCGCGATTCCGAGTCGAACCGGAGAACCCCGGCATACTGACGCGCCCGACGGCCCGACTCACGCTGTACAATCCGTGGAACGAGACGCTCCGGCGAACCGTCGAACTCGGCGACGGAACCGAAACGCACCGCCGAACGCTCACGCTTTCGCCCGGTGCGCGCCGCCCGGTGGTCGTCCAACTCGACCGAAAATCGCCGGGCAGTCACCATCTCACGGCGACCGCCGACGGTCGGACGCTGGCGCGGACGGAGTACGTCGTCTCCGGCGACGAGCGCGTCGTCGCCGCGGTCGCGAGCGGCGGTACCGAGGGGGAGACGGCGATGGGAACCGCAGTTCGAACGGTGTTCGGTAACTTGTCCCTCCTCGTCGTCGTCATCCTCTGCCTCGCGGGGGCGATGACCGTCGGTGGCACGACTGCGACGGTCGCGTACGTCGTTCACTCCCATCGACGGAGTATCGGCATCCGCCGAGCGACGGGCGCCTCGCACAAGCGCGTTCTCGCTCTGCTCCTCGAAGACGCGCTCACGGTCGGCGTCGTCGCCGTGGGCGGCGCGCTCTGCGTCGCCGCCCTCACCGTCGTCGCTCTCTCCCACAGTGGACTGCTCGTCTTCTACGGCGTCCGCGCCGCGCCGACCGTAACAGCACCGGTCGTAATCGGTGTCGTCGTCGGGTGCTTCGCCCTGTTGCTCGTCAGCGTGTTCGTCGTGGCGAAATCGCTCCTCGCGGATGCTCCCGCGAGACTGCTCGTCGAGACGCCAGCGGGTGAGCGTCGCGTGTCGGGAGGTGACGCCGATGAGTGATCGACGACCGGTCGTCGTCGGCGCGCTCGCGGTGTTCGCGGTCGCGGTCGCGGTGCGGACGCTCCCGCTGTACTGGACGCCGCTCCCGTACAATCTCGACGGGTTCCACTTCGTCGCGCTCGCACAGGAGACCATCGCGCACGGCCACCTCCCCGCCGGATCGAAACTGAATCCCGACGAGTACGCGTTCACCGCGTTCGTAGCCGCGGCGAGTGCGATGACCGGCGTTCGCCCGCTCGACGTCGCACAGCCACTCATCGCGGTCGTCGGAGCCGTTCCCTGTCTTGCCGTCGCCGCCATCGCACGACGATTCACCGAGCGACTCGGCTGGGGGGGAACACACGTCCGGCAAACGGCGATTCTCGCCGGACTCTTCCTCGCGGTCGAGGGAATCTATCTGGGTCGGTCGGTCGCTGTCACCAGCGAAGGACTCGGCTTGCTCTTCGTCGTCGTGCTCGCGCTCGCGTTCGACCGAACGGTTCACACCGCCCGGTTCGGGTGGGCGGGACTCTCGATACTGCTCGTCGGTCTCCTCCCGATTACGCACAACTTGGCGTCGATAGTCGGTGCGCTGGTCGTGACGGCGATATTCGTCTCATTTCGCTTTCGTCCGACCGTTCGCGTCGCGGTTCTCGGCGGCGGCATCCTCGTCGCCTTCTGGGCGTACCTCGGGAGCTACTACACTCTCGCCGGACTCGACGAAATCGGGCGACTGACGGCCCTCCCCGGTCTGTTCATCGCGTGGGGAATCGTCCTCGTGGCACTGCTCGTCTGGCTTCCGACGACGTCGCCAATCGTCCAACGCGTCGTCCCGAGCGGGATACTCGTCGGCGGTGCGCTCGTCTTCCTCGCCAACTTTTTCCTCCCGGTGTTCCCCGGCACCGCGAGCACGGAACCGCTCGCGGTGGCGCTGACTGCGCCGCTGTTGCTCGTCGGGTTCGTGGCCGTTTGGGGACTGCCGTACGCGACGGGCGGGGAGAGTGGCGTCGCGACCGCGCTCTTGTTTGCCCCCCTCGTGCTCGTCGGATTCGCCTTGAGCGGAAACCAGACCGTCGAGTATCAGGATATTGCCGCTCGTGGGCAGATTTACCTGCACCTTTCGGTCGCCATTCTCGCGGCGCTAGCGGCCGTGGACATCGATTTCCGACGCCCGAGCCAATCGTCCGGTTATCGACGGCTACGACGCGCCGCCGTTCCTCTCCTGCTCCTCTGTCTCGTCGTCAGCACGCCACTCGCGTTCGCGGGACTTCGCGCTACGCCCGCACAACCGACGGTGACGCCCGCGGAACTGCAAACCGCGACGTTCGCCACGAACCACGTTCCGGGCCAGTGGGCGAGCGACGGACACATCGCCATTCTGGCCACGAACTACTACGCTGGCAGCGATGCTCGATACACGCCGATTTACGAGTGGGCGCGAGGCGGAACCGCGCCGCCGAACTGTCCGGTCGTCGCACAGCGGTCGTGGACGACGCTCGGCGCACAACTGTTTCCGGCGTCACCGGCCACGGTCAACGCGACGCGATACGACAGATTAGTCGAGCAACGGAACGTCGTTTACTCGGTCAGTAGCGACGACCCGCTCGTTCTCGTCTCGGGAGGCGCACGATGCTAGCCGACGACCGACCGTGTACAGAACGCGGGGAAGCGAAAAGACGTTCGCCGACCGGTTTAGGCGTTCATCATGTCGGCGAGTCCGTCGCCGAGTTCGACGGTCGGTCGGTAGCCGAGTTGGTTCCGCGCTTTCGTGATGTCGGCACCGCTGTGCTCGATATCTCCGTCCCGCGGTTCCGTGTGAGTGATATTCGATGGAGAGTCGGACACGTTTCGCACCGTCCGCGCGAGTTCGTCGATGCTGATTCGCGTTCCGGTGCCGATGTTGTACGCCTCGCCGACGTGATCGGTGGTGGCGGCGAGGAGGTTGGCCTGTACTACGTCGCTGACGTGGACGAAATCCCTCGTCTGCGTTCCTTCCCCGTGGACGGTGAGCGGTTCGCCGCGCTGGGACTGATCGAGGAATACGCTGATGACGCCGCTGTAGTCGCCCGCGACCTGTCCGGGTCCGTAGACGTTGAAGTACCGAAGCGAGACGGTTTCGACGCCGTACAGTTCTCGATACCGCTGCGCGTACTGATCGACCGTCAGTTTGCTGATTCCGTACGGCGAGTTGGGGTCTTTCTGCGCGCACTCGGGCACGGGAACGGTTTCCGGGTCTCCGTAGATGGCGGCACTCGATGCGAGGACGACCCGAGCGTCGTTGACCCGAGCCTGTTCAAGGACGTTGAGTGTCCCGTTGACGCTGACGCGGTGACACTGCATCGGATCCGCGATGGATTCGGACACGCTCACGACCGCGGCCTCGTGAAAGATGATATCGACGCCATCGGTGGCTGATTTGACTGTTTCGAGGTCGCGCACGTCTCCCTCGTACAATTCCGCGTTGTCGGGGACGTTGCTCACGGTGCCACTGCTGAGATTGTCGAGGATACGGAGGCGATTGGTATCGGCGAGGCGCTCCGCGATGTGGCTCCCAATAAACCCTGCGCCACCGGTAACTAAAATATCCTTTTCTGATATATTGTTTTTATCCATCGAGAATATATATTCCAAACAGGGATATGAGTATTTTTGAATATTGTGGACATGTGGTATTATTGCAGTAAGTTCAATTTTATATTAGAGCACAAAAAAACTACTTATTCCTACGAACTATTGCACTAGTTGTAATAGATCAAAAAAGTCAATGAATATATAGTTCTGTCCAAGCATAAATAATAAATAAAATGATTGTAAACCCGCTCACTCCCCGTTGAGTGAGTACGGAGTCCCTCACTCATGGAGAAAAACTACGAAGAAGCCACAGTCGAGCGCACACCCGCAGCGAACATCGGACTCGAGTTCGCCCTCGACTACGAAAAGCCGGGAATCGGTGTAACAGCAACCGAAAACAACAGTGATGAGATCGTCCGTGTGATTCTCCGAGCGTATCAGCACGGTTGCCCAGTGCTGGTCGTGCCCAGGGATAGTCCGAGTGTCGAGTCGGTCGAGTTGGCACACCGACTCGGGGCGGTCATCGTTACCTCTACGACACCGACCCCAGACGAGGAATCACTACGGAACACGTTGCAAACGGCCGCCGAAGCGAACTCGCTTCCCGGCCTGATATATCACTCTCGCGCCGATCGACGCATCGACTTCGAGCGAAGTTTCGCTCGCGTCGAGGACGATTTCCTCGCCGATTCCGTCGTCGAATCCGACGCGAGCGATGAACGCTCCAACGTGGTCGTCGGAATTCCGGCGTACAACGAGATGAACACCGTTGGAACTATCGTCGCCGAATCGTCGGCTTACGCGAGCGAGGTGATCGTTGTAGACGACGGCAGTGCGGACGACACCGCCGACGCCGCGCGCCGCGCAGGTGCCACTGTCGTCCAACACGAAACGAATCGGGGATACGGTGCCGCCCTCAAGACGGCGTTCCTCGAGGCTAACAAGCGACGCGCGGATCACCTCATCATCCTTGACGCCGACGGTCAACACGACACCGCAGATATCCAACGACTGGTTGAAACCCAACAGGAATCGGGCGCAGACGTCGTTATCGGGAGCCGATTCGACGGCGATTCCAAGACGGAGATGCCGCTCTACCGTCGATTCGGGCTGGGCGTCGTCAACTTCCTCACGAACCTCAGTATGGGCGTCGTCCGACCTCGCTCGCGCATTCATGACACACAAAGCGGATTCCGTGCCTACAACGACCGAGCGATTCGAACGCTCGCACAGGATAACGCGATCGGTAATCGCATGGATGCGAGTACGGACATCCTCTATCACTGCCACCACCACGACTATTCGTTCGAGGAAATCGGAACGACAATCGACTACGACGTGGAAGACGCCAGCAGTCACAATCCGCTCTCTCACGGATTGATTCTGGTTCGAAACATCCTCAAGACGGTCGAGCGGGAACGACCGATCATGTCGCTCGGGGTTCCGGGCTTCCTCTGCGCTTTCGTCGGACTTGGGTTCGGCTATTGGACGTTCTCCAACTACCTGCAGTCAGGGACGTTCCCCCTCGGACTCGCCATCGTATCCGCGTTCACGCTACTTGCAGGCATCCTGTCCTGCTTTACCGCGACCATCCTGCACGCGCTGAACAGCACGCTACAAAACCACCAGAACCACTAAAACCACTGAAATCATGACCCACGATATCACTGTCACCGACGCGCTGTACGCGCGCTACGAGACGCTCGCGACGGAACTGGACGGGTTCGATTCCGCGGACGACCTCATCGAGTACGTGCTCTCCGCGTCCGCGACCGAACTCGAACAAACCACCGACACCGAAACCACCGACGAGGTGGACGACGAAGCGGTTCACGACCGTCTCAAACAGTTGGGATACGTAGAATGAGTCGCACTGTCTACACGGTCGGTCTCGACGGCGCACCGCCGTCCCTCGTTGACCGAGGAATTCGAGAAGGGATGTTGCCGACGCTCGCGAAGTTTCGAGACGGCGGTATCGAAGGAACCACGCGTTCCACTCGTCCGCCGTTGTCGATGATGGCGTGGAGCACGTTTGCGACCGGAAAGGATCCGGGTAATCACGGCATCTACAACTTCATCCTGAAAGACGCAGACGGACACGACGTCGAGTTTGCGGATTCGAAACATCTCCGCGAGAACTCCATTCCGGTGTGGGAGTATCTCGACGCGAACGGCTACTCGACGGGTGTGATGAACGTCATGCCCGGTTATCCGCCGTCGGAGACGGCGGGCTTTCACCTTTCCGACCACATCACGACGCCGCCGGGAGCGTGCCACACGTATCCGAACACGATAGAATCCGAAATCGATTCGCTCGTCGGTGAGTACGAAGTCGGGCCGCTGACCGGCTACACACCCGGAGACGGAGCCGAATCCCTCGACACGTACGTCGAGAACTTCTTCCGCATCGAGGAAAACAGGGTGGCGGTCGTCAAACACCTCGTCGAGGAGCATCCCGCGAGGGCGATGTTCCTCATCTTCAGCGGGCCGGACATCTTCCTCCACGAGGTCGGCCACCTCCTCGACGAGAATCACCCGAAGTACGAGCCGCGACTTGCGAACGAGTACGGCGACGCACCGCTCGACCTGCTGGCATTGTACGACGACTTCCTCGGGTGGCTCGTCGAGACGATGGACGACGACGACGTGCTGATGGTGCTGTCCGACCACGGCCACGGGCCGGTGTACAAGGCAGTGAATCTGAACTCGTGGCTGTATCAAAACGACTACCTCCGCCTCGAATCCGGCCCGCTGACGCGGCTCAAAACCTTCGGCTACAACTATCTCTTCGACGCCGTCGAAACCGCGCTCAAGAAGACGAACCTGTACGACCGTCTCAAACTGATGGTCGCACGGTCGAGCGGCGAGGAGAGCGACTTCGACATGGCGGGCTTTCTCACCATCTCGCAGGGCGACATCGACTGGTCGGAGACGACCGCGTTCACGGTCGCTGGAGACGGCCAACTGTTCATCAACGGGGGCCGAAACGACCCGGACGGCGTCGTTCCGGCGTCGAAGTACGATTCGCTCCGCGACGAACTTCGAACGGCGCTTCTCGAAATGACCGACCCGGCGACCGGGGAACCCATCCTCGAAGCGGTTCTTCCCGGTGAAGACGTGTACGAGGGCGGGTACACGGAGACGCGACCAGACCTCGTCTGCATTCCGAAGCCAACCTATCGACTGAAGTTCCCGCAGACGATGAAGACGAATCAGTTCCTCGTCGAACCCCAAAAGTGGGCCAGCCACACGTCGGAGTCCGAGATGGACGGGATTTTCTACATGTGGGGCGACGATGTCGAACCGCAATCCGACGTGGAGGTTCGTCTCGCTGATTACGCGCCGACGACGATGCACCTCCTCGGCTTGCCGGTTCCGACCGCAATGGACGGGGACGTTCGAACCGATCTCCTCGCCGATTCGCGGTCGTCGAATTCGGCATCCTACGACGGAAAGGTACACGCGAAACGCGCGGTTCGATCGGTCACTGACGGTATCGACTCAACCTAGCTTGCTGGATGGAGATATTCGAGGTCGTTCACTATCGCTTGTGATTTTAGTTGTGAAAGATCGGATCTCCTGGTGATTGGGATTTCCAAACGAATTGAGAGATGGCCGACGAAACTCGTGATGTCAATCCCTGCACGAAGATCTTAGTTCATTCTCAAGCGTTACACTACAGCATCAGTAAGTAAGGGACTGAAAATTTAGCAAATAAATTAGTCTAAATACTAAATTCAATTAATATATTTATATACAATATATTTATTAAGAATGGATTATTGGAGTAATATGTAACAATGACTGAAAATGTCTTTGGACGACGACGCTTCGTACGATCAACAGTTGCCGGTGTCCTCGGGATCACCGGTGGGATGGCCGCTACCGGAACGGTAGCAGCAGACCATAACTCTCTAACTCCCGGTATTGTGACGGTGAGGTCGGAGAGCAACGACTGGGAGTATGATGTTTCAATGAACCGGCCTTATGATCATAAACCACGCGTTGAAAAACGTCAACATGCTAATAGTGGTGATACTGTTTTCGCTTCCGGTGCAGGGGCCTATGGGCACGTTCTCGAAGGTGGTCGAGACAACTACTATTTCCCTGACGAACTCACTCAGATCACCGCAAATCCCGCAGGAACCGGAGCAATAAGAGTGGACATAGGTACAGGTGATATCGGAAAAACCATTATTATGAATTGTAGCAGCGGCAGTTTTGACTACAGCATCGACGCCAGTAAGGCGATGGCTCAAATTCCGTGGAGAAACGAGGGTGTGGATAGTGTGAGTGGCTCTTCTGCTAGCGGCTTTGTCCAAGGGGACAATGGCGACGGTTATAAGATTATGAATGCGGGCCATCTTGAGAAATTGACTCTATCTGATCCTTCCTCAAGCGGATCAGATGGTTTGGTGGTGACATTTGAGTAAGGTGGTACAAGGCCATGATAGTCGCTGGAACCACGCCTCAATAGGAATCAACTACGAAGCTTAGTTCGGTACTGACCACCGAGATCAAGTACGGCTTCACTACCGACTGGGACTCACGAGGCGGACGCCGCTCGTCGTTTATTTCCGATTTTTGTTCGAATTCGCTCAGTACAACGAGTCGTACATTTCGAGATGTTCTTGTGCGATGGTATCCCACGAGAGGCGTTCCGCCATCGCCGCGGAGTTGTCGGCCATTCGCGCTCGCTTTTCGTCGTCAGAGAGGAGTTGCACGAGCGCATCAGACAACGCGCCGACGTCGCCCGGCGGAACGACCAGCCCCGCTTCCGACTCCTCGACGAGGGTTCCGAAATCGCCAGCCGTCGTCGTCACGGCGGGGACGCCGAACGAGTACGCGATGGTGAGCGTTCCGCTGTGTCCTTTGTTTCCGCCTTGGTCTTTGTACGGCATCGCGGCGATGCTCGTTCGAGAGAAGAGTTCGCCGACCGTCTCGTTCGGGATGAACTCGTTGTGAACCTCGAACTGCTCCGGATTGTTCTCGATTCGGCGTTGGGTCTGTGGCGGTATCGTCCCGTCACCGGCGATGATGAGTTTGATATCTGGAATTTCGCGCCTCGCCCGAAGGACGGCATCGACCAAGGTATCGAGCGCTTTGTGCGGGACGATGTTGCCGAAAAAGAGGACGGTGTTGTCTTCCGTCGGCCGTTCCTCGTACTCGTAGTCGGTGAACATGTCGTACGCGCCGTGCGGAATCACGGACACGTCGTCGTCCGAGACGCCTTTCTCTCGGAGCGTTCGTTTGTTCTCTTTCGTGTGAACGACGGTTTGATCGACCGACAGTTCGGGGAGAACGAAGTTGAGCGCGTTCTGTGCGAGCACCGGAAACCGGAGGTATTCGTTGAGCGATGGGTTTGCTGAGAGCAGTTCGTGTCTGGTGACGACCGTCGGATACGCGTCCGGGATGCCGTGATACCAGAGAAAGAGTTTCACGTGGGGGAACAACCCCGTCGGAATGTGGACGACGTCGGGGTCTAACCACTCGATTGCCTTGACGTGGTTGTACGACGCCATTCCAGAGAGATTCTTTTGGAAGTGAAAGTCGAAGTTGTAGAGGTTGACGACCGAGAGTTCGGTCGGGTCGAACGCGTTCACCAATTTGATAGAACTGTCGAACAACCCGTCATCAACTTCCTCTGATGGTTTGATGACCGTCACATCGGCGTCCTTCGAGACGGCGTTCGCCAACTCGGCGGCGTAGTGCGGAAGCCCACCTTTGTTAGAGGCGACCACGTACACGATCTCCATATTTTGGACATCCGCAGAGCGACATTTAACACTATTCTAAGCGCATAGGATTTACGACGAAAACTGAAAGTTTCGAAACCCTACTGGATCGAAACGCCTTTCCACATTTTCGCGTTCGACGTGTCAGACCGAATCAAAGAGCGTCCTGTCGTTCGACGTGAACGCGACTTTCCAGCAGACGACGAGGCAGACGACGCCCGAGACGGCGCCGGTAACGGCCATATCGAGGAACGAATTGTCGAACGTTCCGCTGAGAAAAAGCATCGTCGCCGCGCCGACGACGACGACCGGGATGCCGTATACGGAATCCCTGGAAACGGGTTTCATGTCCAGCAGGAAATGGAGTTCGAACACGCGAAGCAGGTTCAACACCGAGACGGAGAACGTGGTCGCAACCGCGGCACCCAGGATACCGTATCGTGCGACGCCAACCACGTTGAGACAGAGGTTGAGGACGCTGACGACGATGACGTTGCCCGTTTCCAGTCGCTCTTGTCCGGCCATGGAAAGCAGGTAGCCGCACGGACCGACCGCGGAGAGGACGACACGCCCCACGAGAAGCACGAGCAGTATCTGCGTCGCCGACTCGAACGACGTTCCGAAAATCGAGAGAATTTCCTGTGCGTAGATTCCCATGAACACCGCGGCGAGAAACGTCAGGCTCGCAATCCACTTCACGACGGACTGGTAGGTTCGTTCCAACACGTCGAGCGAGTCCCGCTGATAGAGGTCGGACGCGACGCTCGGAAAGACTGCGTTCACCGACAGGAGCGCGAACGAGAGGAGTATCGCAGTCTGATACGCCGCTTCGTAGTGCCCGACGGCGGCGTCGGATTCGAACCAGCCGATGACGAGCACGTCGGTCCAAACCATCACGTAGTGCGCGATTCCGGCGAACATGACGGTCGTCGAATATCGGTAAACGGTTCGGCTCTCGAACGTCGGTGAGGACGACCGAACGGACGGGAGCAGACGATAGAGGTAGTACAGACCGAGGCACGCGCTTAGAACGAGCGCGAGGAGATAGCCGAGTGCGAACGAATACAACGTCTGTCGTACCAGTATCGCGGTGCCGCCGACGAGGAGGGCGAATCCGGCGTACCCCACGTCTCGGATGTACACCGCGTATTTCGTCTCCTTGAACCCTCTCGTAGCCGCCTCGATGACGTGGATCAGCGCGAACAGCGGGATTCCGAGGAGGAAAGTCCGGATCACGTCGCCGCCGCTCGTATCGAGCTTCGTGACTATCCACGGGTACAGGAGGAACAGTAATCCCGCGACGAGCGTCCCGACGACGAGCGGCGTGGCGATAGCCAGCAGACTGAGTCCAAACAGTCGCTCGTGGTCGTCGTCCGCGACGAACGTCGGGATGAATTTCTGGACGGCCACGTTCATGCCGAGTTGCGACGTTCGTCCGCCGATTTCGAGAAACACCAGCGCGAGAGAGTAGACGCCGAGCGCGGCCGCGCCGAGTTCCTGCGCGATGAGGATCAACAATCCGTACTCCCCGAATCGGCGGAGTAACTTTCCGACGAAAGCGATCGACGCGAGTGAAGTGATGCTGTTTTTCACTACGACCTACTTCCTTTGGCCAGATAATTAAGCACTATTCGTATTTTGAAGAAATTACTGTTGTTGAACATGTCTCTAGAAATCATTTGGTTGCATTTTGTAAATTAGTAATAAATTGTAGAAACTTCCAAGTGGTTACAAATATTCTTTAGAGTAAGAATGGGACGAAATGTCGTTTTGCTGGTGTTGGATTCGGTTCGGAAGGACTTCTTCGACGAATACGCGGTTCGAATTAGGGCACGCTCGGACTGTTCGTTCGACGAGTGTCGGGCCGCGAGTTCGTGGAGCGCGCCGAGTCACGCGAGCATGTTCACGGGACTGCTTCCGCACCAGCACGGTGTCAGCACGTACGACCGCGACATGGGATCGCTCTCGGAGCACGGAACCATCTGTGATTCGCTTCAGGACTATCACACGGTCGGGTACAGCGCAAACATGTACGCCAGTCCGGCGTACGGTTTCGACTCGCTGTTCGACTCCTTTGTCGAAGTTCCGCGCTATCAAAAATATCCCGAAGCGCTGAACGCGGTCAACTACTTTCACGAATCGGACAGAGACGGACTCGGCCTCTACGTCGAGTACCTGAAACGGACGATCGAGAACGACTATCCGATAAAGAGCCTCGCCAACGGCGCGCTCGCGCAGTTAAAACAACTTGCGATGGAACGCCCCGTCCCAGACCCAGTCGATGACGGAGCGAAACTGATGGTTCGTGAGATTCGGGAAACGATAGCCGACGCGACCGACCCGACGTTCGTCTTCGCGAACTTCATGGAAAGCCACGAACCGTTCGGCCACATCTGGGGACTGGACAAATCCATCCACGGCGCGCCGCGTTCGTGGACGACGGCGAATGCAGACCGCTGGGAGTTGACCTACGACCGAGACGAGTACGACGACCACGTGTCCCGACTTCGAGGGCTGTACGCCGCAAACATCGACTACCTCGACCGACTAATAGCGTCGCTCGCGGACTCGCTGGCGGACACCGAAACCACCATCGTCGTCACCGCCGATCACGGCGAAAATCTCGGTGACGACACCGACGACGAACTGTTCGGTCACACGAGTAGCCTCTCTGAAGGACTGTTGCACGTCCCGCTGGAGATAATCAACACCGACCGCTCCGCGACGATTTCCGAGTACTTTTCCCATCTCCAACTGCCGACCCTCATCGAAAATCTTGCCCGGGACGTGGACGACGTTCCGACCGCCGAACGCGTCTTCGCCGAAGTGCTCGGGATGTCCCCCGGGCCGCAACCGCCGAGCGACGAAGACCACTGGAATCGGGCGATACGATGCGCTTACGGCGACGAAACGAAGTACGAGTGGGATTCGCTTGGAAACGAGCGTCAGTTCGCCGTTCCGAGACGGGAACCGAACCAGCAACGAGAGCGTCACGAACCAGTTACCGTTCCGGCGTGGGTACGGGACGCGTTCGATGTTCCGCTCGCCGACGCCGTTTCCGAAGCCGAACGGACGGAAGCGACGACCGAAGTCGATGAGGCGACCGCCGCGCGGTTGGAGGACTTGGGCTACATGTGACCGAAGACTACCGGGTCGATTCGTTCGAGTAATCTCCCGCGTCTACGACGTAGATGTTGGAGGTTCGACTGCTGTAGATCTTCGACATGTCGTCGTTCGTCGCGCGGTAGAACGTCGTCTGCTCCAATGACGTGAATCCGTCCCCTTGCTTTTTCCAGAGCGGTCGGCTACTCACGTAGAGGTACGTGTCGTTTTTGACGACGGCGAACTGCGGGAAAACCGGTTCTATCTCGTGGCGATACTGAATCTCGCCGACGAGCAACCCGTCACGGCTGTCGATGTACTTTCGCCGGTTGAGAACGCCGACCGACCGAGATGGGTCTCGGTTCGAATCCAGCCATCGCGTCGCGGCCACTTCGTTTTCGGGGTACGTCGGCCAATCGACGTCGTCGCTGAGAGCGATGCCGTACCTCGGGACGTCTTCGCCTCCGATGGCGAAGGCGGCCCCCGAACTGAAGACAAACAGAAGGGCGAGAAAGACGGCGAATATCTGTGGTGCGGCCGGTCGAATCTGAAGGGACGAATGAAGCCGCGATAGCCAGTCGTCGAGCGTCTCCGTCATCGAGAGCAATCCGTACACCGCGAACGGTGCGATGATAACGAGCGCGACGTTGAGGATGCGGTCGAACCCGAGCGAAAACGTCACGAAGACGGAACTACACAGCACTCCGAACACACCTATCGACAGGATCGCGTAATCTTGGTGCGTCGTCGGGGAGTTCTTTTGGAGAAATTCGACCAGCGTTTTCAGTATTCCCGTCCCGACGAATCCAACCGCCGACGCCGACAGGAGCACGTACACTATCCAGTACACCGACTGGTACGACCGCATTGCGTACCCCGCACCGGTTCTATTCGACGAATAGCCGTTGACGATGTGGGAGATAGAGGTTACCAGCGTCGTTTCGACCCGTTGGACGGTGATTCCGTCAGCGGCTATCGAAAACCAAACGAACCAACAGCCGACGAGGAAGGCCAGCGTTCGAAACCGAACGAGATTGCTCTTTTTTTGATTCGGGAGGGTGTTCGTTATCGATCCGAACGCGGAGACGAACTGCGTCCCGACGAGGAGGGCGATTGCTATCAGACTCACCGCGTAGTGAGACAGGACGAGACCGACGATGAACGTCGCGCTGAGGAGGTGTCGGTGGCGAACCTGCAACTTCGTATCCAGCGCGGCCGTCAGAAACAGTAGCAAGTAGAGTTCGCCGAACGCCTGTTTGTCGGGGATCACTTTGAAAAATCCGTAGAAGAACATGGGGACGAACGGTGCGATGACGGCGACGAGATCGCTTTCGAACTGCCGGAGCGAGAGGTAGTAAATCGACAGCGGCAGTATCGAGAACAGCAGGGGATAGATTCCCTTGAAGACGGTGACGATGGGAAGTCGCGTAACGTTCGAAAAGAGACCCGAAAGGAGGGTGATGATGAGCAACGGTATCGTTTCCGTCGCGACGCTCAGGTCGAAGAAACCGGCTTGCTGGATGAGTCGCGCCGAGTAGTATTCGGCGTGGATGTCCCACCCCCAGAGGTGAGGCGAAACGAGCGTCGTGTGGTACAGGACTGCGACGGAGATGCAGTAAATAGAAAGCGGTCTGATACGCTTCGGAACGATTTCGATACTCTGGACGATCGGAACGAGTGAAAGGAGACACAGTAAAACCACCATGAGTGGCGTGGGGCCGCTGAAGTTCGTCACGTGGGTGATTACGACGGACGCTATCGGAAGCGGAACGAACAGCATGGCGGCCCTCAGTTCGCGCCCGGATAGCGGGACGATAGACGGCCGGAGGAGTGTCGACGAACGTTGTAGCGCGACGAAATACAGTACGAACACGCTCGCAACGAGGGACGTCACAATCGGAATCGGGTCAAGTGGCCGCGAAACGCCGACCGCTCGGAGAAGGTAGTTGGCGGCGAGTGCCACGACCACGTCGTACACTAAACTCACGCCGACTCCGTAGATGACTGACTGAAGCGGGGTGAACTTCGCGTCGAGGAGCCGAAGCAGTACGTATCCCGGCAATAGACCGAGGTACATCAACCCCAATCCAACTCGGACGACCGACAGCAGGGGGCTTTCGACGGGAACGAGCGTGAGGGCGATCAAACAGATGCCAGTAATCAGTACCCCGGCTGTCAGTGGCATGTGGCTGCCAATCGACCGCCGTGGTTCTCGCTCGGCGTGACCACTCACGTCACCCACCTCGCGACGGACTCATCAGCACGACAGATTGTTCTTTCATCTTGTATCTGTTTCGTATGCATGCTTCGCAAGTAAATATTGTTACAAATATAAATATGCCTCAATAAAATATGCGGAAAATCCGTCTCGTATATCATTCGAAGCAGGAACGTCGAGAGATCCGGGCGTCTCCGACGTGTGCGACCTGCGCTCGTTATCGGTACTGCGAACAGACTCGTTCGACGCCTTCCTCGAAGCTGATCTCCGGTTTCCACCCCGTTTCAGCTCGAATGGTATCGACGTCGGCTTTGGTGTCGTGGACGTACACGTCGTCCGAAATCGGATTTTCGACGT
>CAYNQM010000015.1:31950-40964 GCA_964399275.1 uncultured Haladaptatus sp. | reverse complement strand
TCGTCGCGCCAGACTTTCGCGTAGACGTTTCTGTCCTCCATCCCGTCGTAGTCGGCGGTGAGGTAGCGCAGGAGCGACTCCCACTCCTCGTCGTCGTAGTTTCGGTAGGGATAGGCGCGCTTGAGCGTCGCCTTGATATCCGCCTCCCGCCGAACCTCGTTTATCGCCATCCCGTAGACGTGTTGGGTCGCCACGTCCTGCGCGCTCTCGGGGACGAACACGCGGTCTACGAACCCCTCTTCGGCCTTCTTCAGCATGACCGCACACTCCACGAGTTCGTCCCTGTCGAGCGCGATGACGCGCCCGGTGACGGTTTGACCGAGTTGGTGACCAGCCCGTCCGACGCGCTGGAGCAGGGAGGCGACGCTCTTCGGTGAGCCGACTTGTACAACCAAATCGACGTGTGGCATGTCGATACCGAGTTCGAGGCTCGTGGAGGTCGTCACCACGTCCAACTCGCCCGCCTTCAGTTTCTCCTCGATTCGCTGGCGAGCTTCCTTCGAGAGACTGCCGTGGTGACAGCCCGAACTCTCCTCGTCGTACCCCTCGAATCGGTCGCGCAGGTTCTGTAGTACGCGCTCTGCCCCGGAGCGCGTGTTCGTGAAGACGAGCGTGTTCGTGTGGTTTCGAACGAGTTCGTCCAGTTGCTGATAAAAGCGGTCTTGCACGAGGTCTCGCGGGGTATGAACGAGGTCGTCCGTCGGACAGTGGAGTTCGAGGTCGAGCTCGCGGACGAATCGCGTGTCCACGATTTCGTACTCCCGGCTTCCGCCGTCCGGTGACTCTTGCCCGACCAGAAACTCCGCGATGGTCGAGAGCGGTTCGACAGTCGCGGAACAGCCGATTCTCGTCGGGGAGGTCTCCGCGATATTTTCGAGTCGTTCGAGACTGACCGAGAGATGCGTTCCGCGCTTTCCGTCCGCGAGGCTGTGGATTTCGTCCACGACGACGTACTCGACGGTTCGAAGCTTTTCCCGAAACTTGGGCGAGTTGAGCAGGATGGCGAGGGTTTCCGGCGTCGTGTTCAAGATGTGGGGCGTCTCTTTCAACATCTTTTGTCTGGCCGACGAATCCGTGTCGCCGTGCCGAATCGCGTGGCGAACCTCGCTGACTCCTGCGGAATTGGAAGCGGAAGCCGACGATTCCGCTGGTTCCGCCGATTTCGTCGTTTCGTCCTCCTCTGCTATCGACTCCCGATTTTCCATTCGCTCGCGGATGCCCGACAGCGGAATTTCCAGATTTCGGTGGATGTCGTTGGCGAGCGATTTCAGCGGCGAGACGTAGAGACAGTAGACCGAATTTTCGAGACCGGATTCGCGCTCCCGGCGAAACAGTTCGTTCAAAATCGCGGTAAAAGAGGCGAGCGTCTTCCCGCTCCCGGTCGGCGAGGCGATGAGGGCGTTTTCCTGCCCGTGAATCAGCGGAATCGCTTCGCGCTGTGGCGGCGTGAAAAAGCCGCCGTTCTCGGGAACGAACTCGCCGAACTGCTCCACCCACCACTCCTTGACTGCCGGTTCGAGGAGGTCGAACACCTCCTCGTCCGCGAGTTCGACAGATTCGGGGTCGAACTCGCGCTCCTCGCGTGCCAGCAGTGTTCGCCCGTCCATTTGTTTCGGTTTCGCAGGGGCTGGCAAAGAGGGTTGTGCCAGCGGAGCGAAAGTGAAAACGGTGGGAGCGAGATCGTCGGACAAGGAGCGAAATGTTTCCCGACGCGGAGTTTTCGACTTCGGATAGAACCCCTCGTCGTCAGATTCGCGTTTAAACTCTCAGTCTTCCGGTGCTTTGCCATGCGGTCCGCCGGCGACGAAGGGGCCGACGAACAGCGTCGATTGCGAGAGCGTCGCAAGCCGCGAGACGTACGCGACGAGGAGCGCGAACGGAATCAGCGAAACGGTTACTGCACCGCTGACGAACCAGAGCCGGTTCGAAATCCCGAGCGTCGCCCCCGGAAAGACGGTCGGGTCGTATATCTGTGTCGCGTAGTACGTCGCCAGAAGCGACGGAAGACCGAGGTAGAGGAGGGCGCGCGAGAAGTTGATGTACTCCGATTGAATGTACACTGTTTTCATGTACTCACGGGTCGTGGCGAATCGCTCGAATGCGTCCCCCAAGTCGTCGAACGCTCGCCGTTCAGCGACCGAAAGCGCCATCCTGTACTCGTTTCGAATGCGATTGGCTCGGCGGGATTTGCCGGAGATTCCGAACCGCATCACGGTCGGAATCGCTTCGAACTTCTCGAATCGCGTGGACGAGAGAGTCGTCGCCAACCGACGTGCTTCGTCGGTAACCCCCTCGGCGTAGTCGTTCACGTCCGACCGCAGGTCTTCGTCGTCGTTCTCGGCGACCACCTCCCGCAACGCGGTCGATTTCTCGGCCACGTTTTCCATCTGAATGCGGAGGAACTGCGCTGGGGCGAGCGGACTCACGTGTCTGTCGGTCGTCTCCCTCGTCTCGCGGCGGAGTTCGAGCGACTCCTCCAAGCGCCGACGTTGGTCGCTCACGGAACCGAGTTCCGGCGACAAGACGAGTTGGTTAATCGAGAGGCTGATGACGACGATGGAGACGATGGTTTTGAGCAGTTCGACCAGCACGGTTCCAGGCGACGTGCCCTGGGTTAGAAACCGCTGCACGGAGACGGGACCGAAGAGACCGACAAGGAGCGTCCCGACGAACGTCCCTCCGAGGAGCAATCCGGTGATGAGCCATCTGTTCGCGTCCAGGAGAAACCACTGTCCGATGCGGGCGGTTCGTTGCCGAAGGATGCTCCGTCCGGGGTCAGCATAGCGTGCGTCGCTGATTTCGAGTTCCTCTTTCGAATCGATGCCAGTCATAATTCCTCGTACCGAACCGTAAACGGTCTCCGGGACGTTAATCCTCCGGACGACTGAACCTTTTTCACCCTCCCGCACGGCCATTCGAGTATGCGAGTCACGTTCCTCGGTACGGGAAGTGCGATGCCGACCGGCGACCGATTCCAGACCGGACTCGTCATCGAAGATGACGGTCGTCGCCTCCTCGTGGACTGTGGCAGTGGCGTCCTGCACCGCCTTCAGCAGGCGGGCATCGGCTACGAAAATATCTCGACAGTCTTGCTGACCCATCATCATCTCGACCACATCGCAGACCTCTTTCCCCTGCTCAAAGCCCGCTGGCTTGCTGGCGAAGAGCACATAGAAATCGTCGGGCCGAGCGGGACGAAAGCCCTCATCGACGACCTGCTCGCAGTTCACGACTACCTCGAAGGCAAAGTTGACCTTCAAGTGCGTGAAGTCGGTCCCCGCGAGTTCTCGGTCGCGGGATTCGACGTGGAGGGATTCGAGACGCGCCACTCCATGCCCTGCCTCGCCTACCGATTCGGCGACGACTTTACGTTCAGCGGCGACAGCGAGGCGTTTTCCGGTCTCGCGAACTTCGCGGACGGCTGTTCGGTTCTCGTTCACGACTGTTCGTTCCCCGACGAGGTAGACGTGGCGAACCATCCGACCCCGACGCAACTCGGCGAGGCGCTGGCGGGTGCGGACATCGGGCGCGTCTATCTGACCCACCTCTATCCGCACACCGACGGCAAGCACGAGGCCATGGTTTCGGCGGTCAACGAAGCGTACGACGGCGACGTTCGGTTCGCGGAAGACCTGTTCTCGGTCGAGATTTAGTCTTCGGCAGTCGCTCGCTCCGCCGTCTCGCATGCGCTCTCGACGGCGACCGACTCGTCCGGCAAGGAGAAGCTAACGACCCCGAGCGGTAGCTCTCGGCCACGAACCGTGACGATTCGGCGCAGACGAAGTTCGCCGTCGAGGTGGAGTTCGTCGCCGTCGATGCAGTGTTCGAGTTCGACGGTGCCGCTTCCGCCGCCCTCGATTTTGGAGACGTCGACGTTCTTCGGAAGCGAATCGAAGTCGTCGGCCCAGACGAGATTACAGACGGTTCCCCCGTCCGCGGTGTAGCCTACTCTGACGGTTCCGCCGACGACGCGGGCGTCGAGATTGCTGTCGTTGTCGAGATCGAGTTCGAGAACCACCGACCGTCCGGAACGCTCCGCGCGAACGTCGGCGACCGTCACGTCGTCCACCAACGGGCCGAACATCTCGTGTTCGTAGCGACTGGAGAGTTTGAGACCGACGACGGGGACGAGTCTGACGAGGTAGTAGACCGCGACGATGGCCAACTTTCCCGCCAGATACAGAAACATCGTTTCGGATTCCGACCGGACGGTGGTTAAGCGTTCTTGCCGACGCGGAAAAATTACGATACATCCCCGCGATAGATGGGTATGGAACCGCTCACTGCAAACGGCGCGATGATTCGCATCGCGCTCTACCTCCTCGTCTTCTGGCCGACCGTCGGCTACTACGTCTACCGGGATTCGGTGCGCGAGGAGAAAACGTATCCAATCGTTCGCGGTCTCGTGGTCGGATTCTTCGGCATCGCGGGGTTGGTGGTCTACCTCTTCCGGCGGGACTACTCCAATCGATAGCGGAGCAGTGCCGCAATTCCGCCGAGGTTCGATAGCTGTTGGCCGGGTGCGAACTCGTGGGAGAACACCGTCACGTCGCCGCCTTTTCGCTCTACGTCGGTGATGACTTCGTTCACGTCGATTGCCCACTCGCCACCGTCTTCGTCCTCGCCGAGCGCGCCGCGTTCCTTGCGGAGTCGTTCGTCCAACACGAGCAGTTGTTCGACCGCACCGAAGTCCGCGGCTTTCGCCACTTCCTCGATGCCGTAGGCGGCTTTCGCACCTTCCGCCATCCGGCGCATCAGTTGGTCAATGAGTTCGGCCTCCTCCGCGATTCGCGTCTCTTCTTGCACGTCCGCCACCGCACCGCGTTTCAGCACTTCGTGGACGCCTCTGTCGCCGACCGAACTCACGTCCACCTGCGTGATGAGGTCGGTCAGGTCGGAGTAATTTTCGGCGATGTGGTCGTAGGCGTCCTGCTTCGTGAAGCCCGGCCCGGCGAGGATGATGGCGTCCACGTCGAGGTGGCTGAGCGCCGACCCCAACTGGTCGAACAGTTCGGTTCGGCCGCCCGCGTACTCGCCTTTTCCGGTCGTTCCGGTGAACGAAGTGTACTCGTCGGCCCCGTACTGTGCGACGGTGTGGATGTGCGCCTCACCCTCTTCGACCGTGGCGATGGCCACGTCGGGATTTTCGGTCGCTTCGACGGCGTCGTCCAGTCTGTCCAACTGGTCGCGTTTCCACTCCTTCTCGATGGAAATCTTGTCCCGCTCCTCGATGTTAATCGTGTGGTGCAGTCCCAACTGGTCTTCCCGCGAGCAGTCGGTGATGACGCCGCCGACGCGGACGCGGTTGGCGAAGCGATGGAACTCCACGTCCTCCACGTCGAGCGAGATGTGCATGTGCTCTCGTTCCCCGCCCGTGTCGCGCATCTGGTCGTCAGCGCGTTGGATGCGCCGGGTCGTATCGCCAGAGACGCTGTCACCCGGTTCGAGGAGGTAGGTGAGATGCCAGAGGTCGTCCAAACTCTCGGGAACGAGCGTAATTCGCTCGCGGTTCCCGTCGAGGGACGTTCGGTCGTGTATCTGCATAGGGTGAACTGTGTCTTCCGGTGGTAAGTGCCCTGCTATTCAGCATCCATTCCACGATTTCCGAAAATTATCAGATAGGATTAAATGGCTTGCATAGAATTATTCGTCTGTTATGTTAGAAGACGCATTATCGTATCCGACGAAAGGGGAAAGTGGAATCTCGCGAAACATTATCGGCGGCACGCTCGTTCTGTTCTCGTTTCTCATCATTCCCGCGTTCTTCGTCGGCGGGTACATGATTCGAACGTTGGCGTCCGCCGCGCGCGGTGAGGAAGAACCGCCCGAGTTCAACGACTGGGGCGGCCTGTTCAAAGACGGGCTGAAAGGTGCAGTGGTCGGCATCGCGTACGGACTCGTCCCCATGATTATCATGGGCGTGATGTTCGCCATGCTCATTGGCGGCAGTAACAGTTCGAGCGATTCGGCGGGCCTCCTCAGCGGCATCGGCATCATCGGCCTCCTCGTCTCGTTCGTCCTCGCACTCGTCGTCCAGTACGTCGTTCCGGCGGCGGTAACGAATCTCGGCCGCACCGGAAACATCGGTGCCGCGTTCGACTTCGACACGCTCGGGCCGGTGCTGACGAGCAAGGAGTACCTCGTTGCCGTCGGTTTGACCGTCCTCATTGCGATTGCGGGCGGCATGGTGTTCAGCATCTTCGCCGCAATCACGTTCGGTCTCGGCTACCTCGTCGCACCGTTTTTCTACTTCTGGCTCTACCTCGCGGGAAGCTACATGTTCGGCACGGCCTTCGGCAAAGTCGTGGGCGACTACCGCGACCAGTCGTCGGAACCGACCGCCACGCCGATGAACTGACGACCGTCTTTTTCATTCGACGCTGTTCGAGAGTTGAGAGCGACTGCGATGCTCGCGCCATTGGGCCGCCCTCCGCTCCCCAATCGCTTCGTTCGTGGGTGTCGTCTCTGACGGTTCCCCATTCATCGTCACGTTCCGGGGTCGGACGGTCGTCTGCCGGTCGAAATTCAGCCGTCATCGACTGGTCGCCGGACGTCGGATAGCGAAGCGCGTCAGCAATCACGATTCGTCACCTCTCTGTCTAACACTATCTACACAGCTAATTGGTCGGGTCAGCTTGGACGAAAATGCATGCGAACGCGAAAAACGGGACGTTCAGACCGCGGGTCTGGTGTCGTCCACTTCCGGCCCGTCCCGCGGTTGGTGTTCGGTCGCCTCCGCATACGACCGGGCGTAGATGTACGCCGCCGTCACCTGCGCGTAGAAGCCGAGGAATACGGCCGCTAGCCAGCCAATCAGCGGAACGAGTGCGATTGCGCTCGCAACCACGCCTGCCACGACGATGACGCCGAGCGCCAGAAGCCACCCGGTTGCGTACTCTCGGTCGCGGACGATCGACCCAAGCGATTTGTACTCGAATCCAGAGCCCATCGTTCCCGCCTCCGCGAACCGGACGAGTGCGGCGGGCACGACGTACCAGACGGCGAGTCCCGCGACGAACGTCAGTAAACTGCCGACGAGGACGACGAGTCCGCCGATGACCGGTGCGCTGTCCGTCAGTGTCGCCCCGCCGCCCACGAATACGAGCGCGAATATCGCGGGAACGAGACTGTAGACGAGGACGATGACGATGGCCTTCAGTCCGTCCACGGTGAGTTTCCCCCAATCCCCGAACTCAGGTGCCTCGGTGTCGCCCGCCGAAACGCGGCGAAGGACGCGAATGGTGTATCCTTGAACGATGAGTGCTGGAATGATAAGGAAGCCGAAAATCACGAGCAGTCCCCCGACGAGTACCGTCTTTACGGCGTCGTCACTGTCTTTCAGGTAGTTGATGCTATCGTTGAACATGGTATTTTCCCTGAGTCGGGCCTGCGAACCGAGCAGAACCACTCACTCTACCACATAGACGCCCGCTGAGGGCTTAACCCTTCTCAGCAAAAACGAGACCTGTCAGTCCACCATCCGACTGCCGCCAGCGGGCAGGAACTCCTGAATCAGGTCGGCGCTCGCTACCTTTCGGACGAACGACGTGTCTTCGAATTGCTCGCGGAACTCGCGGTAGAGTCGCTTTGCGGCGTCGTTCTGGGCGTACTGGCCGGGTTCGACCACGATGTGCGTCTCGGCCTGCGACTGGATGGCCGACGGCGGGCCGCCGATGACGCGCGTGTTCGGTTCGACGGTGATGCCGACCGCGACGCCGACCGGCGTATCGTCGAAGTAGGTTCGGTCGCCGCGAACGGCGAACGCGCCCTTCTCCAGATACTCGCCGCTTTCGGGCGTCTTCGACACCTGCTCTGGCGAGACCATGTAGGCGTCGCCCGAGAAGCGTCCGTCCTTCCAGACCGACGAGTAGGACACCGCGAACTGGGCGGCTTCCTCCTTGCTCTGTTCGGGCACGTCGATGTCTTTCGACGGTTCGCTCGGGTCGGAGGTCTTCAGGATGGTAATCGGGCCGCCGTGGGCCTGCGAGTGGAAGAACAGGTCGTTCCTGTCCATGTACTTCTTGACGAGTTCCTCGTTCTGGTCGGCGTTGCGCCCGCCGATGACGAGGAAGCCGTCGGAGGTTCGGAACCAGCGGAATCGCTCGTACCACTGCTCTTGCTTGCGGATGGGAATCGACGCCCGCGACAACCAGTCGATGTCCTTCGGTTCGTCGTCGTCCTGCTCTTCGGCGGGTTCTGCTTCCCACTCTTCCTTTCGTTTCTTGACGGCTTCCAAATCCTCGCGGGTGTCCTCGATGGCGGCCTGCGCGCCCGCCTTCTTCTCCTCGATTCGCTTCGCTTCCTGATACAGTCTGTCGGCGTTCTTCTCCACGCCGTCGTTCGGAAACAGCGTGATCTCGGTGTCGTCGATTTCGACGGTGACGGTTCCCTCGCTCTCGTCGATTCCACGAACCGCCTCCGCCGCTTCGATGCCGCGTTCTGCACCTTCCTCGAATCGTGCTTCGATGTCGGCCCACGGCGTGTCCTCGGCGCGCGCATTTCGAACCGTCGAGAGGATTTCGTCCACGAACCCGTAGTTGCCGTAGAGCAGTTCGGCCTTCTCGCGCTCGGCCTCGGCCTGCTGTTCGAATCCCTCGATTGCGCCCTCTTGCTGTTCGATGATACGCTGTTGTTTCTCGATTTGGGCTTGGAAGTCGGGTTTCTGTGGCTCCTGTACATTCGACCCGCCGTCGTCGTCGCTCAAATCGAGGTTCGTGAAGTAGTCGTCCACTGCGGCGTTGAACGAGTCGAACGCCTCCACGTCCCGGTTTTCGTACTCTTCGAGGGGGAACGGAGTCACGTCCACTCGACTGTCGTCCTCGTAGTAGACGCGCGGGTCGAAGTCGCCGGTTTCGAGCGGTTCCTTCAGGCGCTCGATGGCGGCGTACAGTCGTTCGTACTCCTCCTCGTCGGCGTCGGCGATGTCCGTCGCTTTCTCGACGCCTGCGCGAGTGCAGACCTCTTCGGCGTACAACCCGCCGAAGTTGAGTTGGGTCGCCAGCGTTCGAACCACG
>CAYNQM010000015.1:9968-31940 GCA_964399275.1 uncultured Haladaptatus sp. | reverse complement strand
GTCGGTGTCCGAATCGTTCATCCGGAACTCGAACTCCTCGTAGTCGATGTCGAGGGGGTTCACCCGCGAGTCGGGGAATTCGTACTGCGACCCGGGTGCGACGGTTCGGGATTTGAGTCGAACTGTGTCGAGGCTGTCGATAACTTCGTTGTTCTCGTCCAGCACGGCGATGTTGCCCTGCCCGAACAGTTCGGCCACGATGGTCGTGTCGCCGTCCTCGCGCTTGAATTCGAACTGGAGGATGCGGTCGAACTCGTACTGCTCGACACCCTCGAAGTCAGCACCAGAGAGACGATTTCGCAACATCTTGGCGAAGTTCGGCGGTCTGCCCGGCGCGGCGGGGACGTGTTCCGGCGCGGAGAGGTGCGTGCGTTTTATCTCGCCCACTTCCACTAGCAGTTCGAGGCGACCCCGGTCGAAGTCCCGCATCTTGAGACGCAGGAGGTCGTCACCGTAGAGGTACGCTTTATCGACCTTCGCGCCCTCGTAGCCCGCGAATTCGCGGACGACCGCGGCGAGGTCGATGCTCGAAAGCTCTCGCTTTCTATCCATATCCGGGATTTCTCGGGCGGGAGGAAAGGCGTGTCGTTCGGCAGTCGGGGTCGGGTCCGGCAGGCGTGGCGCGCGCCACGCCTGCCGGTTGGTCGTCGCACCGGGTCACGACCCGTCGTGCGCCAACCGTGAGACGATTCGGCGAGCACCCGCGCCCACCACGTACGTCGGGACGCCGAAAACGAGCGCAACCGCGAGTCCCGCCACGAGATTCGTCCCGACCGACGACGGCGGGGAGACGAGGTCGAACAACCCCAGCGGGAGGAAAAATCCCAGTGCCGGGGCGGCCGCGAGCGCGAGACAAATCAACAGTCCGTCGTTCCAGTAGGCGGCGGCGAGCGCCGGAGCGACGACCAAGACCGCGAGGATTCGAACGTCCAGTCCGAAGACGAACGTGAGCGGGAACAGTTCCGGAGGCGTGTGCGCGAGGAAGGTGAAGACGAAGGTGACGACTGCGACCCCGAGCAACCGCTTCGAGAGCGCGAGATTTCGACCGAGCATGATGCCGCTGTGCTCGCGGTTCGCGGAGGCCATGGGCGAACTAATCTCCGAGTGACGATAGTTCTTCAGGTCGGAATCGGCCGATTCAGACGGTCAGTTCCATCCCGTCCCACCCGAACTGCAAATTCAACTCCTCGTACTCGGTTTCCAGTTCCGAAAAGTCGTCGTAGCTTCGCTGGAACAGTTCGTCGATTTCGGTGAGGACGGTTCGCTCCGGGCGAACGTCTCGAACCTGCTCGACCGTCTCCTCGAACGTGATTTCTAACTCTGTTTCCTCCGCCCAGAGGTCGTCGCCGAAGATGGGATTTCCGTCCGGATCGTGCCGGAACAAGCCGCACTCCCGAATCCACAGGTCGAGGTCGCTCGGCAGTCGGCCGGTGTCGAGGAACTTCGTCTCGTCGGGCGTGACGAGGGTTTTGGCGTCGCCGTCGTCGAACTCGAAGCTGTAGATGAGATTCTCGCTGCCGGTTTCCATCTCCCACCCGCGGCATGTCACTTCGACGCCGTTGCAGTCAATCGTCTCGCCGTCGGTCAGGATTTCGAACTCGGCGAAGCCCCAGTCTTCGTAGTCGGCGACGACGCCGTGCGCCCGCCGAAGCAGTTGGTGGGTGTTCTCTCCGACGACGATGGTCGGCGGGTCGGCTTTCTCCCAATCACGCATCGGGAACCCGTCCCGGCCGAGCGCCTGCACGACTCGGAGACCGCGAACGTGGTCGCTGTGGTGGTGGGAGACGAAAATGTACTCCACATCCGGGATTTCCTCGCGGTTCAGCATTCGCCAAATCATCTCGGGAGCGTCCACGAGCGCCGTCGCGTCGTGGACGAACGTGGCGTTGCCCGCCCGGGAGTACGGTTGTCCTTTCTCGCGCGCTTCGACGCAGACCCGACAGTCGCAGGTCGGCATCGGGAGCGGAAAGTTGCCTCCCGAGCCGAGCAGTGTTACGTCCATGTCAAACCGTCGAGAGGAGAACTGAAAATGGCTGCGGTCGGGCAGTCGAATCTGCCGGACTACTCAACGTCGAACGAACTATTCGTCCTCGAAGTCCAGCGCCACGCTATTGATGCAGTAGCGTTGTCCGGTCGGTTCCGGGCCGTCCTCGAAGACGTGGCCGAGATGGCTCCCGCAGTTCGCGCAGACGACTTCGGTTCGCTTCATTCCGTGGCTCGTGTCCTCTCGCGTCTCGACGTTCCCCTCGGGCACGTCGTAGAAACTCGGCCAGCCGCAGTGAGAATCGTACTTCGTGTCCGAGTCGAACAGTTCGGTGCCACAGCCAGCACAGATGTAGGTGCCGTCGTCTTTTCTGTCCAGATGCTCGCCGGTGCCCGGACGTTCGGTTCCCTGCTCGCGCAGGACGTGGTACTCCTCGTCCGAGAGACGTTCGCGCCACTCGTCTTCGTTTTCGGGGAGGTCGGAACTCTGCTCGCTCATGGTTCCATCTAGTTCCCCACCACGCATAAGCTGCCTGCAAGGTGGGCCAGCAAATTCATGCCGGGGGCAACGAAACGTCCAAACGAGATGAGTTTGACGACCCAGTCGAGCGTCATCGGACGCCTCGAAGGACAGGACTGCCAGTGGTGCCAGGACGGGCAGTTGGAACACGGCACCTACAAAGGAAACGACGCAGTCGTCTGCGACTCCTGCGAGACGCCTACCGTACAGCTCTGGTAGACGAGCCCTCCAGAAATCGATTTTTCACCCAAAGAGATACGATAGCTTGCCGACTATTTTCGAGTATGTCGGAGACCGAGACCGTTCGGTGGTCGCTCGACCCACGGGAGAGCAGGCTGGCGCTCGCGTGTCTCTACGGAGCCTACGGATTCCCGCTCGGAATGGTGATGGTGGTCGCCCTCGGACTGCTGGCGCTCGCCGCGACTGCACTGCTGGCCGATCAACTGGCAGTTGTTGCCGTCGTCGTTCTGTTCGCTCTCGTCGGCGGCCCCATGTCCCTGCTCTATCTCCTGCCGATGCTCAAAGACGCAGAACAGCGGCCTCGCCTCTTTGCCCTCTCCGAGCACCTTCGTCCGATTCCACTCGCGGTTGCCTCGCTGGTCGGGGCGGGAGTGCTCGTCCTTTCGGTCGTCGGAGGCGGGTGGACGCTTCTGTTGTACGCCATCGCGATGGCGGCGATGTTCACTACGGCGAACGCGTTCAATTCGGCGGGCGAACTCGACCCCGACCGCCGCATCCTTCGAATACAAACCCACAGTGTGCGATCCGACCGCGAACTCGCTCTCGACGAGTTCGGCGAGTTTCGCCGATTCGCGGTCGGTGGCATCGTCGCGTTTCGACTCGTTCCCGTCGTCAGGCGTCTCGATAGCACGGAGTGGGTCGTGGTTCCGAACTCGGTGGCTCCGGTGGTTCAGCGGGCAATCGAAAGCGGCATCGCTCACGAATCTCCGGCGGAACCGAAGAAAACCAACCGTGCCGTGCAGGCGACTCTCGTCGCGCTCGGATTGCTGTTCGTCGGTGCCGCCGCCGGTATCGTCCTCGTCGGTCGCTCCACCATCGACTCACCGAGGGCCATCTTCATGCTCGCTTCGCTGGTCGGCATGTTCGGCTTCATATTCCTCGCCGTCGGGTACCGAAGCTGACGGTCGCCGACTCCCGAATTCGATGTCCGCGAACCGATTTACCGAACCTGATTTCGTAGTTCGTCGTAACTCCCCGTCTCGGTCGCTCTACGGACGTTTTCGGCGACGATGTCCGCGAGTCGGGCGTAGTACTCCGGCGTGTGGCCCGCCATGTGCGGCGTGATGAGGACGTTCTCGAAATTCCACAGTGGATGGTCTTCCGGCAGTGGCTCGGGATCGGTCACGTCCAGCGCCGCCCCGCGAATCTGATTCCCGCGGACGGCCGAGAGGAGTGCATCGGTTTCGACTACCTTCCCCCGCGCGACGTTCACCAGCACTGCCTCCGGCGGCAGGGTTTCGAATTCGTCCGTACCGAGCAGCCCTCGCGTCTCGTCGGTCAGCGGACAGGCCAACACCAAGTAGTCGGTGCGGGCGAGCGCGTCGTGCAGATCGGCGAACCCCAGCACCTCGTCCGTCGGCCCGCCCTTCTCAGGCGAATAGCGGACGCCAATCGTTTCGACGCCGAACCCTTGCAATCGCTCGACAACGGCCTGCCCGATTGCGCCCAACCCGACCACCGTCACGGTGCTCCCCTGTAACTCCGCGGCCTGAAAGTGCCGCCACTCCCGGCGGGACTGTTGTCGCCGAGCGCGGAGCAAGTCGCGGGTGAACGTCAGCATCGCGCCGAGGACGTGTTCGCCGATGTTCGGGCCGTGCACCCCGGAGGCGTTCGTCACCGCCACGTCCTTCGATTCCAGCGCATCGAGCGGCAGGTGGCCAGTCCCGGCGTATGCGCAGGCAAACAGTCGGAGGTTTTCGGCGTGGCTCAGCAGTTTCTCGTCGATGGTCATCCCCGCCACGATTTCGGCGTCGGCGATTTGCTCGCGCTCGGCTTCGGGGGTTCGCGCGTGGTTGACGTCGTGGTTCGGCAGGCGCTCTCGGAGTTCGGCGACGTAGTCCGAGACGGGCATCCCGTGGGTTCCTCGCCGGAGGACGAGGACGTTCGGTGCGTCGGTCATGGTCTCCGGATTTCTCCCGGAGCGAAATAGAACTGGCTGTCCCGGAAAGAAAGACAGTTGGATGGAGTCTCTGCGACAGTTGGAGACGCACAACGCGTTGGAAAAGTGCGGATAGTTGGTCTGTCACTTCGCTGAGTTCGTTATCGAGGTGTCCGTGGAGCCGGTAAACTCTGTGGTATCTGTGAATTTATCGAGGTGTTTCTAGCTATTCCCGACTCCAAATACCGCAACCGCCCCGCACCGCAACCGCCCTCATACCTCCCCAGCCTCCTCCCGCACTCCGACCGAGCGAACCTCGGCCGGGTTCTCGTTCGCTCCTTCGTCGCTCCCGAGAACACCGTGCGGTCGTCCACCGGAAGACGTTCCTGCTCGCTGGCGCTCCGCGGGCGTGCGACTTCCGAGCCTTCGCTCGCTTCGCGTCACGAAGACCTCGCGCGCGTTTCTCGCGCGCCGGGGCAATTGGTGGTAATTCGAGAAAATTGCATTCGTGCCGTGGCGCGCGAAAGCGAACCTCCAGCGGAGGTTCGCCCGCGCGAGGGACGAGTATCGCAGGCCCGTGGCCGAGAAACGCAGTTGGTTGGGGAGGCGTGTGGCTGCTGCGGTGCGGTGGCGGTATGATTGGAGTCGGGATTTGCTAGCAATACGTTTAAAACCACTTTCGTAGCCCTATGCACCACTTTTGTAACCTCTACGTACCACTTTCGTAGCCGCCTGCACAAACGACTGTCATCCCGGTTACCACGACCACAACCACGTTCGCGACTTCCGATCAGACTGCTACGTTCACGACAGGTCGCCAATTTCGTCGCTACTCTCTCGACTAGTTCCCCTCGAATTCGGGCGTGTTGTCGCCGAAGAACGATGCCAATCCGCGCTCGTAGTCCGCAGTCTCGGTCATCCGGGCGATGGTGTCGGTTTCGGCGGCCATCTGCGCCGAGAGGTCGCGCGCGCCGCCACGGTTGAGCAGGCGTTTCGTCGCGCCGTAGGCGCGGGTCGGGCCGTCCGCGAGGTCGTCAGCAAGTTCGGCGAGGCGAGCGTCGAAGTCGTCTGCGACCTCGGTGGCGAGGCCCATCCTGACTGCTTCGTCCGGCGCTATCGGCTCGTCCATCAGGGCGATTTCTTTCGCCCGGCGCAGGCCGACGAGGCGCGGGAGGAAGTACGTCGAACCGCCGTCGCCCGTCAGACCGACTCGGGGGTAGGCGAACTCCAGTCGCGCGGCTTCCGCGAGGAGGACGATGTCGCCCGACATCGCGAGTCCGAAGCCGCCACCCGCCGCGACGCCGTTGACGCCGGTGACGACCGGTTTCGGTGCGCGAACCAGGTTCTCGATGGCGCGGTGGAGGCTGGACGCGATTTTGCGGAGGGTGCGAGCGTCGTCCGACCCGCCGGAGAGCAACGAGAGGTCGGCTCCAGTGTTGAACGCGCCGTCGGTTCCGGTGAGGACGAGACAGCGGGAATCGTCGTCGTGGAGGTTTGCAGTGACGGTTCGGAGGTCGTTCGCCATCGCGCGATGCATCGCGTTGTGCGTTTCCGGGCGGTTCATCGTCACGCGAGTCACGTCGCCGGTACGTTCGACGTCGAGATGTTCGAACTCTGCCATACCGGACGTGCGCGTGGCACCGTCAAAACCGTACCGCGATGGGGGTGGATGTGTCGCCGAACCGAAGGTCAAGAATTTAGTACCCCATGTTGAGTATCGTAGCCGTATGGAGCGATTCGACGTTGCTATCGTGGGCGGGGGTCCTGCCGGAATGTCGGCGGGGGAACGAGCCGCGAAGCACGGTGCGAGCGCCGTGGTCTTGGAGCAGGGCGTTCCGCGCGCAGACAGAGACTTTCTCGGCCCGGATTCGACCGACGCCGCCGGGATGCTTGACTACTGGGTGGACATCATGGACGAGGATTATCGGGAGATCCCCGACCACGTCGTCCTGCAAGAACTCGACCGCGTGGACTTCATCGGCCCGAACGAGCGGGCGGAACTCCGGCAAACCGGTATCGACGCCACGTATCCGAACCTCGGGTTCACGTTCGACCGAGCGCGAATGGACGACTGGCTCAGAGAACGCACCGAGGACGCCGGGGCGGAATACCGCGTCGGTGTCGGTGTCAAGAACGCCGAAACCGACCTCGACGCCGACTACCGCCACACCCTCCGTCTGGCGGATGGCGAGGACATCGCCGCGAAATACTTGATTCTCGCCGACGGTCCACAGCGCCGGGTGACGCTCGGCGTGTTAGACCAGTTTATGCCCGAGGGACGCTCGGTCAGCGACCACCTCAGTCCGCCAAAAGCCAATCACATCGCCTATCAGGAGTATCGAGAGTTCCCCGAGGAACTGTTCGAGCGCTCCGCGCTCAAGTTCTGGTGGGGGGTCATCCCCGGCGAGACGGCCTACCCGTGGGTGTTCCCGAACGACGGCACGGTGGCCCGCGTCGGCCTCACGATGCCCATCGGAATGACGCTGGACGACGTGGAGAATCCCGACTCTTACGCTCTCCTGCGTGAGGACGACGAGAGTCTCCCCCGCGCCGGGGAGTACATCCGCAGACTCCTCGAACGCGAGTACGGCGACGAGTACGACATCGAATCCGACTTCCCGCTGGTGGAAGACCGCGGGAAGTCGGGCGGCACCGAAACCTATCCTATCTCCTCGACTCGACCCATCGAATCCCCGACGAAGGCCGGAATCGCTGTCGTTGGCGGCGCGATGGGAACGACCAGCGCGTTCCACGAAGGTGGCTACCACGTCGCGGTTCGGTCGGGCAAAATCGCGGGCGAACTCGCCGCGACCGATTCGCTCGAATCCTACAACGACGAGTGGAAGGCGGCAATCGGCGACGAAATCCTGCGGAACGTCTCGTTCGCGGACATCGTCGCCGACTTCGGGCCGGACGACTGGGATCACGCCTTCTCGGTCGTTCACAACCTCTTGGACGACAGCGGCTCGGGACTTATCAAAACGCGAGTCAGTTCTGGAGTTGGCGGTGCGCGCCTCGCCGCGAAGTACAAAAAGGTCAAGTTCGGCCACCGAAACGGCAAATACGTCCAGTTGAAAGAATCGGAATACACGCTGTAATCACGAACTGAGTTTCTTTTATCGGATTTATTTCATCTCTAATCGAAGACAACCCGAAAGCCCTTATCGGGTTCGACGCCTACATCTTTCGTGCGCACCTCAGTCCCCGCCGGAGTAGTCCCACTTTGGGAGCGATGACCGCGCGGAGAACCCGGGTGCGCGACAGTTCAGTGAGTTTGGTGAACTCCGAAATCACCCCCTGAGCCGGTGGAACCGGCTCGAACGTGGCTGTTCTAAAACTGCCTTCCGAGATGATAACTGCGTCTCGGCGATTGGTGGTTCTACCACCCGCCCGGCACGAGGGTTTGCCAGCCGACGCGGCACGCCGCCTCGGGATGAGGCTGGAAGTTAGTGTTCCGGGCGACATCTTACTCATCGATATCATTGCTGCCTTCTCTGAACACGGAGAAAGAGAGTAGAGTGAGCGCAGACTAACTTTGTTTATGGACGAGAGCGAGCACGGTCACCACGATACCGACCCTACTACGGCCGACAAACGGCGACACGGTGACGCCGATACGGAACGCCACGCGCTCCCTAATGGATTGTCCGTCGCGGCAAACGGACTCCGGCTCGTGCCGATCGAAACGCGAATCGAACCGAATGTCGATCAAGAGTGGACATACCGGATACGCGACGTAGAGGGGGAAATCGTCACAGCATTCGAAGAAACGCACGAACAACTCGCTCATTTAATTCTCGTCCGACGCGACCTCACACACTTTCAGCACCTACATCCAAATCCGGCGGAGGACGGAACGTGGTCGGTGGAGTTCGGACTTCCAGCGCCGGGTGTCTATCGAGCGTTCGTTGACGTACTGGTGAATGGGCAACCGACGACGTTGGGCGTCGATCTGTTGGCCTCCGGTTCGGCCCGCTATGGTGAGGTTCCTCGAACGACGCACCGAACCACAGTCGACGGATACGACGTTGAACTGACGCCGCAGAAGATGTCCGCTGGCGAGAGCATCAGCATCGAATTCGAAGTTCGCCGAGACGGGGACGTTGCTCGACTCGACCCGTATCTCGGCGCGCTCGGCCACCTCGTCGCGCTTCGGGACGGGGACCTCGCGTACCTGCACGTCCACCCGGAAGAAACCAATCCAGCGGAGGGAGTCGTCCGATTCACGATCCGGTTTCCGACCGTGGGGCAATATCGTCTTTTCCTTCAAGCGAAGCCCAACGGAGAGCTAATCACCACATCGTTCGACGTACACGCGGAGGACTAACTCAGACGAACTTTTCCGAATCGAAAACTGGCCAACTTCATCAATAATTGTCATGATAGGTGATTCATTTATTGACGATTATTCTCATTTATATTAAGATGTCACGAAAGAATCTGAACACGGGACGACGACGATACCTACAGAGCGCGGGACTGCTGGCGGCTACGTCGCTGGCGTCTTCCACCGTCGGAGCGACAGACGACGAAGCCGAGGACGACGAGTACCACGAATCGTCTGACAAGCGCGTCGTCGGCTACTACCCCTCATGGGCGGGCGAGTACACGCCACGGGACGTGCCCTACGACAAGGTGACACACCTGAACTACGCCTTCCTCGAAACCGAGGCGAACGGCGAGGTCAAACTCGCCGTCGAGGGCGATTCCGCGCCCGAAGTCCTCGCCGAGTTCGAGACGCTGACCCACGAGCAGGAGGACACGTCGTTCATGCTCTCGATTGCGGACTTCGGGAGCAGCATGTCCAGCGCGGCGCTGACCGCCGAAAACCGCGAGCGATTCGCCCGAACCGCCATCGAGCACATGCGGGAGTACAACTTCGACGGCATCGACGTAGATTGGGAGTATCCCGACGGCTCGGTTCGGGAGGAAGACCCGCAGAACTTCACCCTGCTTCTGCGAGAACTGCGCCGACAGTTGGACGAGGCCGAACGCGAAGACAGCGAGGGCGACGACCGGAACGAAGACGGCGAAGTCGAGGGTGACGGCGACGACGGCGAAAACGAGTGGGGCGACGACGGCGAGGACGACGACGGCGTGACCTACGAGCTCAGCATCGCGGCGGCACCCATTCCCTCCAACATCGACCCGCTGGAGGTGGCGGAAATCGCCGACGTGCTGGACTTCGTCAACGTGATGAACTACAACTTTTATGGAAGTTGGAGTTCCGCGACCAACTTCAACGCGCCGCTGTACGCCGCCTACGACGACCCGACGTACTGGCAACGACTGCTCACCGTTGACCACGCCATGAAGTACTGGGCAGACCAACCGATTGCACGCGACAAACTCGTCCTCGGCACGCCGTTCTACGGGTTCGCGTTCGAGGGCGTGACGAACGAAAATCGCGGACTGTTCCAACCCTACGAGGGGGCGGACACCCAAACCTACGAGCAGGTTCGGACGACGTTCAAGACGGAAGCGCACTACCAGTACCACTGGCATCCCGACGCGCGCGTGCCGTGGCTGTATTCCAAGGAAGACGACGTGTTCGTCACCTTCGACGACAGGCATTCGACCATGGAGAAGACCAAGTACGTCGAGGAAAACGGCTTCGGCGGGATGATGTGCTGGGAACTCTCCCAAGACCCGAGCAACACGCTCATCGACGCGATACACACCGTACTCGACTACTGACCCCAACCCCAGTTCAGTAAAGAGTATTTTTCTTTGGTTTGATGGAAATATTTACATATTAACCCATCGTTAGATTTTGTTCGAAGGTATTGGTACGCCACGCCACACCATGGAGTTCGACAGACGAACGCTGTTACGGTCGATGGGCGGAACAGTTGCCACGCTCGGTGTCCTCGGCGGTGCTGGCACCGCGTCAGCGTCGGGAATGTACACGAACCACTACTACAGCGGGTTCGACTACTGGAAGTACGTCCCCGATTCGGCGGGGTCGAATCCCCCGCTCGTGGTGATGTTACACGGTTGTTCGCAGACCGCAGACCAGTTCCGGGAAGAGACGCGGATGAACGCAGTCGCCGACCGCGAAGGCTTCGTCGTCATCTACCCCGACCAGTACAACGCCCGCAACGGTGCGCTCTGTTGGAACTGGTTCTACGATTCGAACACGACGCGCGGAAACGGCGAGGCTGGCGTTATCGCCGGGATGACGCAGGAGACGATAGACGCGGAAAACTGCGACCCACAGCGCGTCTACGTCGCTGGCCTCTCCGCAGGCGCGGCGATGGTGCCGAACCTCCTCGCCGAGTACGCCGACATCTACGCGGCGGGCGGCGTCCACTCCGGCCTGGAGTACGACGCCGCGGACACCGCCTCCGGCGGGACTGCGGCGATGAGCTACGGGGGGCCAGACCCCTACGCGAAAGGCATCGACGCCTACGACGCGATGGAGTACTACGGTATCACGAGTCGGCTTCCGACCGTCGTCTTCCACGGAACGGCGGACGGCACCTGCGCGCCCGTCAATGGCGAGCAGGCGACCATTCAGGCGATTCAGACCAACGACCTCGCGTCCGACGGCGCGAACGACGACAACGTCGATACGACCGCAGATAGCACGACGAGCGGGCAGTCTGCGTCGTTCGACTACACCGTCTCGGAGTACCACGACCAGTACGGCAGTTCTCTCGTCGAATACTGGCAAATCGAGGGCATGGGCCACGCGTGGTCGGGCGGCGTTTCGGGCGGCGAGTACACCGCGCCCGGCGGCCCGGACGCCAGTCAACGAATGTGGGACTTCTTCGCCCAACACACGAGGAGCGAGTAATCATGAAACGACGAACGCTACTGAAATCGGTCGGTACAGCAATGGGGGCAGGCGCCGTCCTCGGCACGCCGAGCAGTGCCGCGGCGGGGTCGTACACCTCCGAGAGTTACAGCGGTCGAACGTACACGAAGTACGTTCCGACCGGAGCAGACGGGTCGGCGATTCCGCTCGTCGTCATGCTTCACGGCTGTACGCAGAGTCCAGACCAGTTCAAAGACGAGACGCAGATGAACGAAGTAGCGGAGGCCGAAACCTTCGTCGTCATATACCCCGACCAGACGTCGAGCGCGAACGCGAACGAGTGCTGGAACTGGTTCGAAGACCAGCACACGACGCGGGGAAGCGGCGAAGCCGCGCTCATCACCGGCATGGCACAGGACGTGATGGGAGACCACTCGATAGACGAAAATCGAGTGTACGTCGCCGGACTCTCGGCAGGCGCGGCGATGGTGCCGAACCTCCTCGCCGAATATCCCGACGTGTACGCCGCAGGCGGCGTTCACTCCGGCCTGGAGTACGACGCCGCAGAAAGCACCAGCGGCGGTACGATGGCCATGACGCAGGGCGGTCCCGACCCGCAACAACAGGGCACCGAAGCCTACCAGTCGATGGAAGCCAACGGCGTCACCGACACGATTCCGACCATCGTCTTCCACGGGACGAGCGACTACACCGTCTATCCGAAAAACGGCCATCAGGCCGCCGAGCAGGCGACCCAGACCAACGACCTCGCGGAAGATGGCGCGGACGACGACAGCACTGACTACACCGCCGACGTGACGACGACCGGGCAGTCCGAGTCGTTCAGCTACACCGTCTCGGAGTATCAGGACGGGGGCGGCGTCACCGTCGTCGAGAAGTGGATGATAGACAGCATGGGCCACGCATGGTCGGGCGGCGCCTCCGGCGGGTCGTACACCGCCCCCGGCGGTCCCGACGCCAGCCAAATCATCTGGAACTTCTTCGCCGACCATCCCCGCGGCGGGTCGGGCGGCGGCGGTGACAACGATGCGCCCACGGCAACTGCCAGCGCGACACCGGCATCCCCGGCAGTGGACGAATCCGTCTCGTTCGACGGAAGCGGGTCGTCCGATTCGGACGGATCGATTGCGAGCTACGACTGGGCGTTCGGCGATGGCGCGACCGCAACCGGCGCGACCGCCAGCCATAGCTACGGAACCGCGGGCGAGTACACCGCCACGCTGACCGTCACCGACGACAGCGGGGCGACCGACACGGATTCGGTAGTTATCTCGGTCGGCGACGGCTTCTCGGGCTACTGCGGTACCGAGACGAACTACGACCACTCGGTCGATGGCCGGGCGTATCAGGATACGACGACCGGAGCGTACTACGCGGTCGGCTCGGAGGATTATCTGGGCTATCCCGCGTACACCAGTACGCTGAAGGAGACTTCGGAGGGCTACTTCGAAAACGTCGGTTCGTGCTAGAAAGGCGTGGTCGTCGGTAAGGTGTCCCCCGATTTTTTGTCTTTTTCGTTGCCACATGGATTCTTTCTGAACGTGGTGCCAGCTGATGCCGACTCCTGATTACGAGAGAGTGACTGATTTCCTGACTCAGTTCAGCTAGCTATTGCCGACTCCTAACTCCGCACCGCCCCTCGTTCCTCCCCAGTCTCTTCCCGCACTTCGGACGAGCGAACCTCGTCCAAGTTCTCGGTCACACGGAAAGAGACAAGCTCTTTCCTGCTCTCGTTCGCTCCTTCGTCACTCACGAGAACTCCGTTCCCGAGAACACCGTGCGGTCGTCCACCGGAAGACGTTCCTGCTCGCTGGCGCTCCGCGGGCGTGCGACTTCTGAGTCTTCGCTCGCTTCGCGTCACGAAGACCTCGCGCGCGTTTCTCGCACGCGCCGGAGCGGTATCAGTGAAAATTCGAGCAAGCCGGATTTTCGATATGGCGCGCGATGGCGACCCTCTGTCGAGGGTCGCTCGCGCGAGGGACGACCGAAGGGAGTCGGTTGGGGAGGGTGTGGCGTGCGAGATTTCGAAGAAATCTCGATTGCGAGCGGCGAAGCCGCGAGCGCGGTTGCGGGGCGGGTGCGGTATTTGGAGTCGGCATCAGCTAGCGACAACGAACCATGTTTCACATCGAACACTAACTGTTACAGACGAACCGTCCTAGGGTTGAAGAGCGACAACGAACCATATTTCACATCGAACAGTTGCCGGAATAGTAGCGAACTCTTTCGATGAAATCACCCACGCTAGAGCGCAACTCGTTTTTCACACCCCCACCAACAGGGAGCCATGACCCCGAAGCAAATCGCGGATCTCGGGCCGGACGAGCGCAGGGCGCTGTTCGACCGGGACGCCGGAATCGACAGCGTCCGCGGCGACGTGCGCGACATCATCGACCGAGTGCGCGACGAAGGCGACGTGGCAGTCCGCCAGTTCAGCAAGGAGTTCGACGGCGTGGATGTCGGCAATATCGACATCACCGACGAGGCCGAACGCGCCTACGAGGAACTGGACGACGACGTGCGCGAGGCAATCGAGGACGCCGCCGCAAATATCCGCGAGTTTCACGAGGCGCAACTGCCCGAGGACTGGCGCGAGGAGTTCGACGGGCGGGAACTGGGTCGCCGATTCCGACCCATCGAACGCGTCGGGGTGTACGCCCCCGGTGGCACCGCGGCCTACCCCTCCAGCGCGCTGATGGGGGTCATCCCCGCGAAAGTCGCAGGCGTCGAGCAGGTCGCGGTGGCGACCCCGCCGGGCGAACCACAAAATCCCATCACCTTAGCGGCGATTCACGCCGCGGGTGCAGACCGCGTCTATCGCGTCGGCGGTGCACAAGCCATCGCGGCGATGGCCTACGGAACCGAGCAGATCGACCGCGTCCAGAAGGTGGTCGGGCCGGGCAATCGCTGGGTGACGGCGGCGAAAGCCGAGGTGCAGGGCGACGTGGCGATCGACTTCCTCGCCGGGCCGAGCGAACTGCTCGTGGTGGCTGACGACTCGGCGACCCCGAAACACGTTGCCAGCGACGTGGTCGCGCAGGCCGAGCACGACGAAAACGCCTCGTCGGTCGCGGTGACGGACGACGCCGACTTCGCCGAGGCAGTCGCTGAGGAAATCGACAGACAAGCGGGCGAACGCGAGCGCGAGGACGTGATTCGGTATGCGTTGGACAACGACGCCAGCGGCGTATTCGTCGCACGGTCGATGAGCGAGGGCCTCCTCTTCGCCGAGGAGTACGCGGCGGAACACCTCTCGATCCAGGCCGAAAACGACGAGGAACTACTGAATCGCATCGACAGCGCGGGAAGCGTCTTCTTGGGTTCCTACACGCCGGTCGCGGCGGGCGACTACGCGTCGGGGACGAACCACGTCCTGCCGACGACCGGATTAGCGAAAATCACGGGCGGCCTGTCAGTCGATACGTTCGTCCGTTCGACCACGGTTCAGCGGTTGGACGAGGACGCGCTGGACTCGCTCTCGGAGACAATTACGACGCTGGCGGAAGCAGAAGGGTTGGAAGCGCACGCCGAAAGCGTTCGGAAGCGATTCGAGTAGGGCGCTCGGGGGTGGTTCGAAAGACGATTCGTCAACGATGATCGCTGAATGAATTATACGAATTCTGTCGGTACTCCTCCGTACTGTTTTATCTCCTGAGTCCGTAGTTCGGAAAAACGGGAGTCCAATGAACTTCGTAGGCACGACGAACCTGATAGCCGAGTTCGACATCATTACGCCGGTTCTGAAAGAGACCAGAGAAGCGGTTTCCGGACTGGTCGTCGAAGTCGAAGACTTGCAACTTCGTTCCGGGCGATTGCCTATTCTCGTTTGCTGGGTGGAGTGCGATGATTTCGAAACTATCGACGAGCATCTTTCGACAGACCCGACCATCGAGTGGTTCGAAATCCTCGCAACGAGCAGCGACCGGCGACTGTATCGCCTAATGCTCTCGGAGGAGGGCGAATCGTCGCTCGTCTACCCCGTCGCCGTAGAACACGGAATCACATTTCTCGAAGTGAAAAGCACCGACGACAGTACGCACATCAGCGCCCGAATCCCCGACCGAAACGTGCTGTTTTCGTTCCGCAAACTGTTGGAAGACCGCGGCGTCTCGTTTCGGCTCAAACGCATCTATCGCGCGAACGATACCGGCAATACAGCTTACGGCGTCACCGAGCGACAACGCGAAATACTGCTCTACGCCGTCGAAAACGGATTTTTCGAGGTGCCGCGAGAAATCACGCTCGAAGAAATCGCCGCCGAGTTCGATATCTCCAACCAAGCCGCCTCGACGCTCTGTCGCCGAGGGCTGGCAAATCTCCTCGACCACACCCTCGCGTCCACCGCGGATACTTAAAACATTGAATGGCCAACGAAAGGTGATAGGCACACAGACTGGCTAGTCCGACTGAATGACGTCCTTACTAACCGCACCTGAAGGCGCTGACGAACAGTTTTGTTACCGAAAACAGTCGGACGAAGCACCGAGCGAAGCGGTTTTGTCTGCGGTATCGACCGTCTCTGGCCGAAGCGTCGTTTCTTACTCGTCGGACGAGGATTGCCTCGAACCCCTCTACGACGCCATCGAACCGGACGCACTCGACGCGCTCTTCCGCTCGGATTGCGACGGTGCCGTAATCTTCTCCTACAGCGGCTACGAGATAACCGTCAGAAGCACGGGCAAAATACTGCTTTCCGAACCGTCGAATGGCGAGGCGTAACCGCTACTCTCCGAGCGCCTGACTCGTCGCCGACAATCCGGCCTCTACGTCCACATCGGCACCCTGTTTTTGCAGCGCATCGCCGAGCGCACTGACGAGATAGGACACCGTCTCGGGACGGGCGGAGTAGCCCATACAGCCGATGCGGAAGATTTCGCCGTCCAAGTCTCCGAGTCCGGTCGCGATTTCGAGGTCGTACTGCTCCAGTAGGTAGTCGGTCACGTCCGCGTCCGTGACGCCCTCGGGGACGCGAACCGCGTTGAGGCTCGGCAACCAGTAGTCGTCGGGCGCATTCATTTCGAGTCCCATCGCTTCGACGCCCGCCTTGAGCGCCCCGGCCATCTCGCGGTGACGCTCCCAGCGCGCTTCGATGCCTTCCTCCGCGACCAACCTGAGTGCTTCGCGGAGCGCGTAGACGTTCGTAATCGGTGCGGTGTGGTGGTAGGCGCGCTCATCGCCCCAGTAGCCTTCCAGCAGGCTGAGGTCAAGATACCACGACCGGGCCGGTTCCTCGCGCGACAGGACTTTTTCCATCGCGCGGTCGTTCAGCGTCAGCGGACTCGCGCCCGGTGGACAGGAGAGACATTTTTGCGGGCCGGAGTAGGCCACGTCGATGTCCCACTCGTCCACTCGGAGTTCGACGCCGCCGAGTGACGTGACGCAGTCCGCGATGACGTAGGCGTCGTGGTCGTGCGCGATGCTGGTCAGTTCGGAAACGTCCGGTTGAAGCACGCCCGTACTGGTCTCGGCGTGGACGAATCCGAACACATCGGGGTCGTACTCCTCGAACGCGGCCTGTACGTCGGCGGTGTCGAGCGGTTCGCCCCACGGGGCATCGACGTGAACCACGTCGCCACCCGCCCGCGTCGCCATCGACTCCATTCGGCCGCCGAAGTAGCCGTTCGTCGGAACGAGTACGGTGTCGCCGGGTTCGACGAGGTTTCCAATGGCGGCTTCCATCGACGCCGACCCCGTGCCGGACACCGGAATCGTCCACTTATTGTCAGTTCGGAAGGTGTATCGGAGCAGGTCTTGCACGTCGTTCATTACGTCGATAAACGACGGGTCTAAATGCCCGACCAACGGCGTGCTCATGGCGCGGAGCACGCGCGGATGCACTTCGCTCGGTCCTGGTCCCATCAGCGTTCTGTCCGGTGGTGTCAACTCGCCTACTGCGGGCTTTTCCATGCGCCACCCTATCACGCGAGACGACAAAAATCCCGCCGTCCCGGCAGTCGTATCCAACGCGTCGTTGAATCGGACAACGCGGCGTTTCCTCGGACGAACGATTTTCGAACGGCGGAAACGGTCGTCCCGGTTTATCCGAGCCATCGATGTATGCCGCTGTAACCCAGCACGTTGCTGGGGGAGGAAAAACGATGGCACACCAGAGACACATGCAACATTCACACGGACAGACCGGACACCAGTACGGCCAGCCACAGCAGCAGCAGCATGGCCGACCGCAACAGCAGGGGCAGATGCCCACTGGCCAGCAAGGCACTGGTCAGCAGGAAATCGGCCAGCGAGGAATCGGTCAGCAAGAAGTCGGCCAGCAGTACGGTCAACAGGGTCAGCAAATGACACAGGGTGGCCAGTTCGACGACCAACTGCCGGGCGAGATGCGAATCGCGCTCGAAGACTTCGAGAAGGCCGCGAAGGTGTGCGACTGGTGTGCTGACCAGTGCATCGATGAAGGGCCGCAGATGGCCGAGTGTATTCGGCTCTGCCGTGACGTTGCAGACCTCGGAACGCTGAACGCGAAACTCATCGCCCGCGATTCGGTCTTCGGACCGGAACTCGCGGAAGTGTTCGCACGTGCCGCCGAGGAATGTGCGGACGAGTGTATGCGACACCAGAACCCACACTGTCAGGAGTGTGCATCGGTTCTTTCCCGAGCCGTCGATTCGACCTATCGACTCATGGACCAACTGCAGACCGGTGGAATGCAGTCCGGTCAACAGCAACCACCGGGTCAGCAGTCGCAGTTCTAAGGTTCGACTCATTTTTTTTCGTTGCCGTCGCGAATCGACGATTTCGACGTCTTATTCGCGTCTCGGCGGTACTCCGAGTTGCACCAGCATCCCGGCCCGCCGATACAGGATACGGTGCAGGTGCTCGAACGCGCGCTGGCGTCGCTATCTCGTGGGATTGCCGCGGTTCAGCAGGACGGTCTGGGACGCTAGACTTCCGTTTCGAGCAAGAAGTTTATGCTCATTCACTGCGAAGTAGCACTTCCATGATGGTCGGCCACGCTCTGCTAGCGTTCGCGCTAGCGGCGCTCATTGTCCATCGATTCTGGCCCACCGAGCGCGCGCTGGCAGTCGGCGCGGTCGCGGGTACGTTCGCCATGGTTCCCGACGTGGACATGACCTACGCGCTGGTCGGACTCGCACAGGCCGGATTCGGTGGTGTCTGGACGATGACCGCCGCGTTCTGGGGAAGTTCGCAACTCGTCCACCGAGCGGTGACGCATTCGCTGGTCGTCGGCCTCGTCGCGGGGCCAGCGTTCGTCTTGCTGACCCGGCGTCGCGCTCTGCGGGCAGTCGGCGCGCTCGTCCTCTCGTTGCTCGTCTGGATATCGTTCGTGGAGAGCAGCGTACTCGGCGCGGGGGTCATGCTGGTTTTCGTGCTGGCCGGAACTGCGGTCGCGCTCGTCGCCGACGCGCGAACCGACCTCGGGCCGCGAGCACTGCTCGGTGCGGCACTGTTCGGCCTGCTGTCCCACCCGTTCGGCGATCTGTTCACGGGCGAACCGCCGCAGTTTTTCTACCCGTTCGACGTGGTACTGTTCGAATCGAGACTCGCACTGCTCGCCGACCCGACCCTGAATCTCCTCGCCATCTTCGCGTTGGAACTGGCGACGGCGTGGCTCGCCGTGTTCGTGTACTTCCGACTCCGCGGCCGACGCCTGCGCGCGCACGTCCACGGACGCGCCGCACTCGGCGCTGGCTACGCACTGGCCGCGCTGGTGCTCCCCGCGCCGACGCTGTCCGTGTCGTACCACTTCGTGTTCTCGGTGCTCGCGGTCGGGGCGGTAGGCGTCGGCCCGCAACTCCATCCCCGGAATCCGTTCCGCATCGTCCGCGACCCGCGGACGTGGCTCTGCACCGGGTTGGCGGGAATCACGCTCGCGGTGTTGACCTACGCCGGTGCCTACGTCGTAGCCTAACCATTCTTACCGATAGCACACGTACCGAACGATATGTCACCGCGAATTAGTCGGCTGGATGCGCTGGTTGAGGACAAGCGCGTCAACGCTGGTGTCGCGTGGCTCCTCGTCGGATTTCTGTTCGTCGTCGTCACTGCGAGCATCCTGCGCTCGGACTTGCTGTGGGCCATGTTTGCGGGATTCGTCGCAGTGTTGGCGATAATTCCGCCGGTTTCCTACCGCAACGCGGAAGCGATGCTTCCGTGGGAGGTGTTGGCCCTCGCCGCGCTTCCCGTCCTCGGGCGCGCGCTCGCTACCCTCGCGCTTACCACTCGCTTGGCGACGTATCTCTCGGTGGCCGCGCTCGCGCTCATCGTCGCCGTCGAACTGCACGTCTTCACGCCGGTTCGGATGACTCACTGGTTCGCGGTGTTGTTCGTCGTCATCGCCACGATTGCGACCGCGGGCGTCTGGGCAGTGGTCGAGTGGCTGTCGGACATGTACCTCGGCACGGAGTTTATCGGTACCGAGCAGGCGCTGATGTGGGACTTCGTCTATGCGACGGTCGTCGGCCTGCTGGCCGGAATCATCTTCGAACTGTACTTCCGGCGAATGGCCCCAGTCGAACCGCGTTTGCCGCCCGACGTTCAGGAGCGAATCAGATGAAGGTACGCGACCAACTCGGCATTTCGCCCCGACGACAGCGGCAACTGACGCGCGCCATGGAACTGAGTCTGGTCGGCATCTTCTTCGTCGGACTGTACAGGGGAAACCTCGGAATCATGATCAACAGCGCGATGGCGTTCGCCATCATGCACATCCCCGCAATCATCGAACGCGACTACCAGATTCCGATGGACGCCGGACTCACGCTCTGGATTACGACCGCCGTCTTCCTGCACGCGGTCGGCACCCTCGGGCCCTACCAGAACGTCTGGTGGTGGGATCACGTCACTCACGTGCTGTCGGCGTCGCTCGTCGCCGCGGTCGGCTACGCCACGGTTCGCGCGCTGGACGACCACTACGCCGACGTGTATCTCCCGCCGCGGTTCATGTTCGTCTTCATCCTGATGTTCGTCGTCGCGTTCGGCGTCATCTGGGAAGTCATCGAGTTCGCCGTGAGCGGTCTGTCGAGCGTCTTCGGCGGACGGGCAGTACTCACGCAGTACGGACTCGAAGACACGATGTTAGACCTCATGTTCGACACGGTTGGCGGCCTCGTCACGGCGATTTGGGGGACGGCGTACCTCTCCGACGTCGCCGGAGCCATCTCGGCACGCCTCGACAGCGACGTGCGAGGGTCAGAGTCCCATCGGAACGAGTGACCGCGCACGGCCGATGCGACTTTTACCAGAGGCGGGAAAGGGGAACACGCCATGGTGTTCAAGAAAGTCACGCTCATCGGAACGAGTAGCGAAAGCTTCGACGCGGCCGCGGACGACGCCATCGACCGCGCGGAGAAGACGCTCAACAACGTGAAATGGGTCGAGGTAGACCACCTCGGCGTCGAAGTCGCATCGGTCGAAGGCCGCGAGTATCAAGCCGAAGTCACCGTCGCCTTCGAACTAGAAGAGTAAGGTACCGCGGTCGATTTTTTACGTCCGAAAGCTCTCGCCACAGCCGCATTCGGAGACGACGTTCGGGTTATCGACGTGGAAGCCAGCGCCCTGCAAGCCGGTTTCGTAGTCCACGACGCTCCCCTCGATGTAGTTCATGCTCGCCGGGTCAACGAATACGCGCAGGCCGTGGTGGTCGAAAATCGTGTCGTCGCCCTCCGGTTCGTCGTCGAACCGCATTCCGTAGGAAAGTCCGGCACAGCCCCCCTGCTGGACGAACAGGCGCAGTCCGGCCACGTCCGAGTCCATGCCTTCGTTGTCCAATAGGTTGAGTGCCTGCTCGGCGGCGTTTTCCGTCACCTCGATTTTCGTGGTTTCCCCGCTCTGCGTGGTGTCGGTGCTCATAGATGGTGGTTGTCGGTCTGGCCTCATTAACGTTCGCCCGCTAGCATCGTTTTAGGAGTTTGGTGCTGTGGTAGAAATTGTGTCTGGTTTCGTGGTGCGATTCGGTGGGTTTGGTACTGTGGTTCGATTCAGTCTATTTGGTATTGTGATGCTAGCTGATGCCGACTCCTAATCACCGCACCTCACCCTCCCCAGCCTCCTCGTTCGCTTCGGACGAGCGAACCTCGTCCGAGTTCTCGCTCGCTACGCTCACGAGAACACCACTCACTCGTCCCTCGCGCACGTTCCTCGCGCGCGCCGGGGAAGAATATAAAAAATTCGAGAAATCGAGATTCGCGCTGTGGCGCGCGAAGGCGAACCGGAGGTTCGCCCGCGCGAGGGATGAGCACCGAAACGAAGTGAGGAGCGCAATCGGTTGGGGAGGACGAGGGCGGTTGCAGTGCGGATGCGGGGGCGGTATGATAGGAGTCGGCAACTGCTACCGTGAATAAAGCAAACAAACTGTGGTGGCGGTATGTTAGGAGTCGGCAATAGCTAGCGACGAAATGAACAAAATCCTCTCGGAAAACTCCCGAACAGCAGAGAAACCATGAAAGAGGTTACTATCCAAAACGCAGTCATCTTCGCAGAAGGTTTGTTGCGAGGGGCTGTGGGGGGCCCATGGTGGTTTTTGCGAGGGAAGAGCGCTCCGCGCGGTCTTCCTGCACTCGTTTCGAGTGCGAGGGAAGGGATTTGAAC
>CAYNQM010000015.1:0-9958 GCA_964399275.1 uncultured Haladaptatus sp. | reverse complement strand
TGAGTCCGCCGCCGTTTCCGGGCTTGGCTACCCTCGCACGCATCTCCTACTCCACGCCGGGTAAGTTAAAACGTTGCGAATCGAGAAACGACACGCCTTTTCCACTGCCACCCACCTGTCGAACCATGACCGACCGACTGGAACTCGCCGAGCGCGCCGCCACGGCTGGAAGCGAAATCGCCGCTGAAGGCTTCCGCAGCGGCCTTGCAGTGGAGACGAAATCGAACAAGACCGATGTGGTGACGGAGGCCGACCGCCGAAGCCAGCGCCGCGTCATCGAAGTCATCCGCGAGGAATGCCCCGCCGACGCCATCGTCGGCGAGGAAGAAGACGAACTCAAGGAAGTCCCGGCGGAAGGCGACGTGTGGATAATCGATCCCATCGACGGGACGAACAACTTCGTGCGGGGAATTCCGATCTGGACGACCAGCGTGGCCGCAGTCCGCGATGGCGAGACCGTGGCCGCCGCGAACGTCTGCCCGGCGCTCGGCGACGTGTACACCGCGGACGCCGACGGCGCGTATTTGAACGGCGAGAAAATCGCCGTCAGCGACCGTACCGACCCCGAGACGTTTACGGTCTGCCCGACCCTCTGGTGGGACTTCGACCGCCGGGAGGAGTACGCCGAAACGGTACGGGGAATCGTGGAGCGATTCGGCGACATGCGCAGATTCGGCTGTGCGCAGATCGTCCTCGGGATGGTCGCCAGCGGCGCGCTGGACGGCACCGTGACGAACGTCGTCCCGAATTCGTGGGACACCGTCGCCGGCGCTCACATGGTTCGGCAGGCGGGCGGGCAGGTGACGGACATTCACGGCGAACCGTGGACGACCGAAAGTAGGGGTTTGGTCGCTTCGAACGGCAACGCCCACGACGAGGTGCTGGCCGCGGCACGGGAAGCCGAAGCACATTGTGGAGAATCGGACGGCAGTCATTTATAATTCGGAATACTGCAACAGGACTCCGCCGAGTGTGTAAGGATATTTATTACTGGGGCATATCGGTAGCAATATGAAGCTGGATGACACGGATCGTGCTATTCTCGAAGCACTCCAAGCAGACGCCCGAACCCCCTTCAGCGAAATCGCCCGCCAAATCGACATGTCGAGTGCGACGGTTCACGACCGCGTCAACCGGATGGAAGAAGCGGGTGTCATCACCGGGTATCACGCGAACGTTGACCCGAAGGAAGTCTCCCTCGGTATCTCCGCATTCGTCGGTCTTCGAGTCGAGCAGGGACGCGAGAAAGACACTCTGAAGAAACTCCAAGAAATTGAGGGGATTCAGGAGGTGCATCTCACAACCGGGTCGTGGGACGTGCTGGCTCGCGTCTACGCGCGAAACGCCGACGAACTCCGCGAGTTGATGTTCGACACCATCGCGCAGATGGACGGGTTCGCTCGCTCGCAGACGATGGTCGTCCTCGGGTCGCCGTTCGAGAGCGAAGAACTCCCCCTCCGAACCGCGAACGAAGAGTAACCAGACCGGAACTGTAAAACCCGTTCGCTCCGGTTCCTGCGATATGGACACCGCAAGCGAGGGAATCGACAGCGAGCGCGCGTGGTTGGGGGCTGTCGCCGCCGCCATCGTCGCGCTGGTCGGTGGCGCACTCGCATTTCCGAAACGAGTGTACGACGGTTTTATTTGGCACTACTTCTGGGGACCAGTGGTCGCCGACGCGAAAGGCGTACAGTGTGCCGTCCGCGAGGGCGGTACGACGCGATTCATTGACGACGCCGGGGCCTGCGCAACCGCACCAGAGCCGGTCGCCGTGCCGGGCTACACGCTCGTCTCGGAACTCGGCTACGCGGTCACGCTCATCGTCGCGCTGGTCGGAGTGGTCTTCCTCCTCCGCCGACTGGACGTTGGACAGGAACGGAGTCTCTTCTTCGCCCTGTTCCCATTCATGCTGTTCGGCGGGGCGCTCCGCGTGGTCGAGGACGCCAACGACGCACTTCGAGGAGCCGGAGCCGAGGCGATTCCGTTCCCGTGGAACACGCTCATCATCAGCCCGATTATCTACTTCACCGTCTTCGGGGTGACGCTCACGGCACTCCTTGTGAGCGTCGCGCTCGCCCGAAGCGGAATCGTCGAGGAGTACGAATACCCCCTCGCAGGAATCGGGACGCTCGCCCTCGTCGTCACCGTAGGGTACCTTTTCGTGCTGGCGTTTACGACCGAGCGGGTCACGCTCCACCCGGAGATTCTCGTCGTCGTCCTCGTCGGTGCGACGCTGGTGACGGCAGTGACGTGGTGGGCGATAAACCGGTTCGCACCTGAAATCAACGCCGGAACTGCGAGCATCGGTGCGGTCGTCATCTGGGGACACGCCGTCGACGGCGTCGCCAACGTCGCGGTGCTGGACTGGGCGTTGGAACTCGGACTCGCAGGCGAGTACGGTGCGAAACACCCGGTTAACCGAGCCATCGTAAACATCACGTCGAGCGTCTTCCCGGAATCCGTCACGTCGGTCATCGGAACCGCGTGGCCGTTCTTGCTCGTCAAAATCGTCGCGGCACTCGCCGTCGTCTGGGTGTTCGACGAACAGATCTTCGAGGAAAGCCCGCGCTACGCGATTCTACTGCTCATCGCTATCCTCGCGGTCGGTCTCGGGCCGGGAACGCGGGACATGCTCCGAGCGACGTTCGGAATTTAAGACAGTCGTTCCAGCGTGGATTCCGGAAAGTACTGGTCGCCACAGTTTCGACAGGTCGCGATGTCAACTGACCCCCCACCGCCGACCCCGAGTTTGTCGGCGGAGACGCTCTCTTTCGACAACTGTGACCCACACGTCGCGCAAGTCAGATCGAACTCCGTCGTCATACTATCACCATTCCGGACGTGTTTGCTTTATTATACATAATTAATAGTCCACCACTATGGAGAGTACGGTGAACACTAATATAAATCCTATGTGTTTCGATAACACAGCGCAGTAGCTGTCGTCACGGATACGGATGTGGCTCTCGGTCGAGTCGTGGGGCGAATCCGAGTTCGTTCGGGACGGTGCGGGCGCGCTCGCCGAAGAACGACTCGCCGGTAAACAGCGGTTGGGCCTCGGGTGCGAGAACGCGCACCGCCTCGAAGCCGAGCGATTCCACGTCCCGCGTCGTGAGACGCGACCCGTACACGTCGAACGCTTCGCTCGCGCGAGAGACGACGGCTCGTAACTCCGCAGTGCCGTCCGGAACCGACTCCCCGACGCTCTCGCTCGGAATCGTCGTCTCCGGTGCGACGAACTCGCGCACCGGTTCCGGAAAATCGGCGTAATGGGCAATCGACCCCTCGGCGTCGTCGGCCTCGTCCGGCCCCATCAGTTTCAGTTCCGTCCAGTTCTGGAGCGCCTCGGCGAGCGCAGACCGAGCCGCGGAATCCGGGTCGAGATTCGCCCCCGACCCCAGCGCGAACTTCGGCCACTCGTCGTCCCGATGCACCGCTACGGCGACGACCGGCACGTCCACGTCTTGGGTCACGAGAAGCGCTGTTACGTCCAAGTTCTCCGCTCGTGCGCGCTTCGTCAGTTCCTGGAAGTCCTCGTCTTCGACGCGAAGACCGAGCGGTTCGAACGAGGAGTACCACGCGAGCATCGTCGCGTCTCGCTCTATCACCTCGTACAATCCCGAGAGTAGGGCCTCCGTGGTCGAATTACCAAGCCCTAATCCCGTCGTTATGCTCGGCTTGAATCGGGCCGTCGGCGGCGGAAAATGAACGAATTCGGCCGGGAGATGAACTGGCGCCCCCGTGTCGAGATTTCGTCCCGGCACCCACGCGAGTTCGTCGTCGCCCGGTTCCGGCCACCCGCCAGGCCGAACGAACTCGGTGGGCGACACCACATCGTCGAGGGCGGACGGCGGGGCAACGCCGAACTCGGCTTCGCGGTAGATGCCCGCGCAGTAACGTTCCATCGCTTCGCCCAACGCCTTCATCAGTGCCTCGTCCCAGTCTCCAGCGACGCCCGCCGCCTTCTCCGCGGCGCGCGCGTCGCTGAATCCGGTCGTCTCGCAGGTAGTGGCCAGATAGTACGGCACCGGAAACGACGACACTTCGCCGAGCGATTGGACGACGCCGATGCGCTCGTCTAGCGCGAGTTCCGCGCGCGCGACCGCCTCGTCCAACGTTCGCGTCTCGTGTGCGATGCCGAGGGTTCGGTCGCGCGCCCCGCCGCAAGCCGAGCAGTTCGGCACCGGAAGCAGTCGGCGCTCGGCGTGTGGCACCTCCACGACGCCACCCAGAACCGGCGATTCCTCCCCGGAGCGAAGACGCACTGCTTCGCGTCCGGCCAGCGCGCCCGCGAACCGGGCCGTCGCGCCGCCCGTCTCGGCTTCGCCGTCCGTCTCGCTCGCGTTCGAGGCCACGCGCGCACGAAAACATTCGAAGCAGGCCGTTTCGGGCGCAAATCCGGAAATCGCGGCGTCTACCCCCGGAATCGGCAGACCACCGACGCCGCCGAGTTCGACGGCTAGCCACGGCGTTCCCGAGCGATTTGCGCGCGAGAAGGTGTTCGACCCGACAGCGCCGACGACCACCGCAAAATCGACGCTTTCTACCTCGTTCGCCTCGATTTCGCTGACGGTAGCGTCCGTCGCCGAGAGTGCGGCGACGACCGCGTCAGCGGCGGGGCCGGTTCCGATGACACCCAGCTGGTTGCTCATGCATGGGACGAGAGAGGCAAATAGCAAAAGCGCGGCGGATAGCTGTCGCTCAGCGGCGAGAAAAAACGGAAAAGGTGACGTTTAGTGCAGGATGCCCTGTGCGACGCTCGCAAGCTGGTCGGTGTCCGCACTCTGAAGCTCTTCGTTGGCGAGTTTCAGGCGGAGGCGCGGGCGACCGACGTCGATCGGAACCTTCTCCGTACCGATGAGGCCCATGTCTTCGAGCTTCGTCTTCGTTCGGGAGAACGTCGCCTTGCTGGCGATTCCGACGTCCTCGCCCCACTTGCTGATGTCGTAGAGCAGTGCTTCGTTCTTCGCCGCGACGAGGAGGCTGATGGTGACTTCGTCGAGTCCGTCGCCGTCACCACGCGCGGTGTCGAGGGAGGAGAGGACGCTGTTGAAGTCGCTCTCGGCCTCGGGGCTGATTTCGTCGTTGAGCGTCTCACGGACACGCGTGATTGGGGGCGTGCGAAGCGAGAAGTCGCTCGCGTCCTCCCAACGGGACGTGTACGTGCCGTATGCGGCTTCCACGAAGTCGTCGTCGTCCGAGGTCAGTCCGCCCACGCGGTCGCCCGCGGTGACGAGTGCGATGACCACGTTGTCGGTGACGAGGAGCGAGTTCCCGGAGGAATCGTCCGTCGTGCGCAGGGTGAGTGCACCACTGTCGATGAGGTCGGCGGCGTTGCTGGCGATGATGAAGTCTTCCATCACCGTCTTCAGCGTGCCCTCGTCCGCCAGCATGCGCATCTCGGGGAGGTCGCCGTTGTACTCGGTTGCGGCGTCGATGAGTTCTTCAATCGCGTTCGCGGATGGGTTGACGATGACCATTACTTCGGGACCTTCGTCGATGACCGCGCGAAGGATGTCGTGAACGCTTTGGTTCAGGAGGTTCGATTTTGTTTCCATGATAGGAGGGACGAGATTCATCTATTTAATTTTAACGCTCAAAATCGACGGAAATCATAGGTTATGTAGGATGAACAATTAGTCAATGCCGTAATTATAATCTACCAATTCGTATAATCTCGCCCTGAACGGTAGAAACCCTTCAGAATCTTATAGTTTTGGAGATTCGTCGCAAGAGTGCTTAGAAGAGATACTGACGGCTATTTTTCGTTCTGCATAGGTGTTGCCAAACGGCGTCAAGATGATAATTGCGGAGAGTAATCGATAATTACCAATCCCATGTTACGTGAACAGTCCGAAAGAATGAAGTATGAATGTGGGGTATCAACATACATCATGCGAGGCGAAATCCAGCAGTGGTTTGCGCAACACCCACGAACAATGAACGCCGTTTTCACCGCGATGTGGGGCTACGTGCTTTTCGCAGAGTACGCGGTGTCCCCATTTGAGGCCATCGGAGGGACTGCAGGGCCGTAACTCAGGAAAAAATTTCTTTCAGTTCGTCCGACCAGTACAGTTCACCATCGTACACGATCGGCATTTTTGCGCGCGGTAACACTTCGACCAGTTCCGTCCGCGTCAACGTGAACGACGAAGAGTTGCCGTACAGATACAGCGTATCGTTGTTCTCAATGTACGGCTGATAACAGCCGCCAGCGACCCGAACCCATAGCGGGTCGTACGTCAACTGGAACGAATCGACGGTTAGGTCGCTGAGCCGTCCGACGATGGGGAATCGGTTGTCCGGTTGCGTGACGACGTGTGTCCCGTCGCCGACGACGGCGTAGTCCTTGTTCATCATGATGCGTCGCCGCGCGAGTTGGAGCGCGTGCTGGATGCTAAAGCCGTGTATCAGCAGTCGCGCGAACGAGATGCCGACCTTCGCGGCCTGCTTGTTCAGCACCTTGTTGAACGTGACCGCGCCCGCGACGCTTCCTTTCTTGACTAACTCCAATCCCTCGTAGTACGACCCACAGGCGTTCAAGAAGAACGTCTGGACGTTGCTCTCTTCGATGCGTTCGACCGGGAGGTTGCCGTCAGTGCATCGAAGACCGCTCTCCTCGCAGTGACCGATGTAGTGAATGAAGTCGTAGGGCGTCTCCAACACGTCGGCGAGTTCGTCGCGTGTCAGGTGCTCGTGCACCGTCACCTCGATCGGGAGGTCTTTTCCACGGTCGAGGTAGATGTCCGCCGCGCTCTCGTGTTCGTCGCCCATCTCTTCGTCGTTTAGAATCAGCGCCACCTCGATTTCGTCGCTCTCGCGGTCGAGGTATTTGAACCGATTTTCGTAGGCGCTCGGTTCGACTTTGAACACGTCGATGGGAACTCCGTCCGCGAGCCAGCCGTGAACCCGGCCGCGGTGGAGTCGCGGTTTGATGCGCTCGACCGAGTTGACGTTCTCGGTTCGCTCTGCGCGAAACGACGCCTCCGCGGACGCGGGTTGGGTGACGGTCGCTGGATGCGGTTCGTCGTCCGACGGGCGCGGCGAGTTGCGGTAGAAGTCGCCGAGCGATGCGTTCAGCAGGTCGTTTCGGTCGAGGTTGGACGATTCGGGCAGATAGACGAGGCTGAGATTCGAGAGCAGGTACGGGAGCGTCGAAATGTTCTCTGGCGAGGGGTCTACGTACATCGACAGATGCCAGTCGGGCAACTCGTCGTCTATCGCCTTGAAGTCCACGAGGTCGTAGGTAACGAGTTGCTCCGCCGGGGTTGCCTTGTAGGTCGCTTCCTCGTCGATGTCGATGTCGTCCAGTAGCGACAACTCCGCGAGATTCCAGCGATGCGGTCCCGAATTGCGAACGAGACAGTCGAGGAAAAACACCTGTCGGAGCATCTCCGCGATTTCATGCTGATAGTTCGGAAGGGGGCTGAACGTGTACGTGAAATTAATTGCGGGCGCTCGCAGGATGGGCGTGGCACGGTTCTCCACGACCACGTCGGCTTGGAGGTAGTACGCGAGGGGTGCCGTAACGAACAGCGTGCTGAAATCGTCCGGGACGCGAAGTTCGATGCCCACGTCCTTTTTCTCCTCGCGCACTTGCTCCGGGATGTGCAACTCGTCGCCCACCTCGAATCGCGGCGGGTGGCCTCGAAGCGTCGGGAACGACCGGTCGGCCCCGGTCGTCTTGTGGGACGACGACGCGTAGGAAATCGCGGTCGCCAATCCCTCGGTCGTCGGCGGAACCGTTATCGTATCGACAGGCATCTCGTGATGACTACGAAAGCCGAGCGTTATCGGAATGTGCTCGTCGAAAGCGATGATTAAAGCGTCGAAATCCGACGTTTTTCGAACCGTCGCGGAACCGGAGAACCGAAGGTACGTCTTGATGTTTCCGTGAATGTTGACGAGATACTCGCCGTCCGGAAGGTTGAGCACCTCGGTGTCGCTTCCGTGTTCGTACCGCTCGTCCGTCTCTACGTCGATAATGCTCACTAGATTTGGAGGAAATCGAAGTTTCGATGCGCATCCGGCGATAGTCTCGTCGATCGGTCTCCCTATTTCCAACTCCTTCCCACCGGTCTGCCAGTCGGACGCGGATATTGAAATCCCGGTCTTCGTCCGGTCGAACGCCCGCAGTCCAGTCTCCGTCTCCTCCCACTCTATCATACCGGTAACAGAAGCGTTATCTCACTGTTAGTTTATATTTCTGTCGGGGACGTCTACTATCCGAAAGGTAAACTTATACGCCGCCGTATCAGGGAGTTTTATATGGAGTACGATCACGTCCGGGCGGTTGACCCGGCAGTCGCAGACGCGCTGGAAGCAGAAGTCGAACGCGAGCGCGACACGCTGGAGATGATTGCCAGCGAGAACTTCGTCAGCAAAGCGGTGCTCGAAGCACAGGGAAGTACCCTGACGAACAAGTACGCCGAGGGCTACCCCGGCGAACGGTACTACGGCGGGTGCGAACACATCGACACCGTCGAATCGCACGCCATCGAGCGCGCGAAGGAACTCTGGGGAGCAGAGCACGTCAACGTCCAACCCCACAGCGGGTCGCAGGCGAACATGGGCGTCTACCTCGCCGTCCTCGAACCGGGCGACAAGATTCTCTCGCTCGACCTGACTCACGGCGGCCACCTGAGCCACGGCCACAAGGTCAACTTCGCCGGAAAACTGTACGACGTCGAGCAGTACAAGGTAGACCCGGAGACGGGGTATCTCGACTACGACGCAATTTACGACCACGCCGTCGAGTTCGAACCGGACATCATCGTGTCGGGCTACTCGGCCTACCCCCGAGAGGTCGAGTGGGGACGGATTCAGGAGGCTGCGGACGAAGTCGGCGCGTACCACCTCGCGGACATCGCTCACATCACGGGTCTCGTGGCGGCGGGCGAACACCCCACCCCGGTCGGCGTGGCGGACTTCGTCACCGGTTCGACCCACAAGACGATTCGCTCGGGTCGCGGCGGCATCATCATGTGCGACGAGGAGTACGCCGACGCGGTCGATTCGGCGGTCATTCCCGGCATGCAGGGCGGCCCCCTCATGCACAACGTGGCTGGCAAGGCGGTCGGCTTCAAGGAAGCCCTCGAACCCGAGTTCGAGAAGTACGCCGCCCAGACGGTCGAGAACGCCGAAGTGCTCGGCGAAACGCTTCAGAATCACGGCTTCGGACTGGTCTCGGGCGGCACCGACACCCATCTCGTGCTCGTTGACCTGCGCGAATCTCACGAGGACGTAACCGGCAAAGACGCGGAAGAGGCCCTCGAAGAGATCGGCATCGTCCTGAACGCGAACACGGTTCCGGGCGAGACGCGCACTCCCTTCGTCGCCAGCGGCATTCGTGCCGGGACGCCCGCACTCACGACGCGCGGATTCGACGCCGAGGACATCGAGCGCGTCGGCGACCTCATCGCACGCACGATAAACAACATCGATGACGACGACGTAAAAGCCGAAGTCGCCGAGGAAGTGCAGGCGCTCTGTGAAGAGAATCCGCTGTACGAGTAGCCGAATTCGACGGTTTCCCCCTTTTTGACTGGGTTTAACTACGCGGAGAGCGAGTTTCGACCATGCCGGAACAGCTAGCGGGCTTCAAAAGTGCGGACATCGTTTTCACCGACGGAAAATCCCTCGCTGACGTGACTGTCGCCATCTATCCGGGATGGATACGAATCCAGACCGAATCCGCGAACCAATTTCATCCCCGCGAGCAGGTCGATAGGATTCAGTCGCATCGGTAAATTGCGACCGTAGTAAGCAAGTTCGTGTATACATACCCATTTTTGAACGCGTAAATGAGCACGAACCCGAATGTTGAAGGGGCTTCGCACCCCACGCTGAGACAATGACGGACATCATCGACGGGAACGCGGTCGCCGAGGGGATTCGAACCGACCTCGGGTCGAGCATCGAGACGCTGAAAGACGCAGGCGTGACGCCGGGTCTGGCG
>CAYNQM010000014.1:13900-43331 GCA_964399275.1 uncultured Haladaptatus sp. | reverse complement strand
GGCCTCGGTGGGACAGACGGCGTCGCCGGATGCGAGGAAGCCGTGGATGTGCTGAACGACGACGGCCACTCGGTCAAGGCCATGAACGTTAGCGGCATGCTTCCGTTCCCGAAGGGCGAAGTCAATTCGTTCCTCGAAGACGTGGACGAAGCGCTGGTCGTCGAGATGAACGCCACGGCGCAGTTCCGTCGCCACATTCAGGGCGAAACCGGTCGCCACGGCGAGAAACTGTACAGCCTGCTGAAATACGACGGTAACCCATTCGAGCCCGCCGACATCGTGGACGGCTTCGAAGCACGGCTCGACGGCAGTGCCGAGCCAGCACACAACACGCGGATAGAATCCGCAACGGGTGACTGAAATGAGTGTATTCAACGCAATCGACGAAGAACGAGACATCGACGTGAACGAGTTCACCCCCGGCCTCGAACCACAGGCGACGTGGTGTCCGGGCTGTGGTGACTTCGGCGTCCTCAAGGCGCTGAAGCAGGCCATGCCGGAGGTCGGCCGAACGCCGGACGAGACGCTGCTCGTCACCGGTATCGGCTGTTCCGGAAAGCTCTCGTCGTACTTCCAGAGCTACGGCTTCCACTCGATTCACGGGCGTTCCCTTCCGGTCGCACGCGCGGCCAAACTCGCCAACCCAGACCTCGAAGTCATCGCCGCAGGCGGTGACGGCGACGGGTACGGCATCGGTGGCAACCACTTCATGCACACCGCCCGCGAGAACCACGACATGACCTACATCGTCTTCGACAACGAGATCTTCGGCCTGACGAAAGGGCAGACGTCGCCCACGTCGCCGAAAGGTCACAAGTCGAAGACGCAACCGCACGGCAGTGCGAAGAGTCCGATTCGACCGCTGTCGCTCGCGCTCACGTCGGGTGCGAGCTACGTCGCTCGAACTGCGGCGGTCAACCCGAATCAGGCGAAAGAAATCCTCGCGGAAGCGATGGAACACGACGGCTTCGCCCATGTGGACTTCCTCACGCAGTGCCCGACGTGGAACAAGGACGCAAAGCAGTACGTCCCGTACATCGACGTGCAGGAAAGCGACGATTACGACTTCGACATTCACGACCGACGTGAAGCCTCCGAGGCGATGCACGAGGCCGAAGACGCGCTGTACGAGGGCACAGTGCTGACCGGTCGATTCTACATCGACGACGACCGCCCGTCCTACCAGCAGGAAAAGCAGGCGACCGGTGACATGCCGGAAACGCCGCTCGCGGAACGGTACTTCGACGACGATTACGAGTGGGAGCGAAGCTACGACCTGCTCGACCGTCACAAATAATCTCGTTTCGCTTCTCCTGTTAGGGCGTCTCGGATTGTTTCACTCGATAATGTGTTTTCTACTTCGCAAGGTATTTTTTCCTGTGAGTGAAACATCCTGATAACATGAGCACCGAATCGACAGAAGACCGTATTCTTCGCGTGTTAGAAGACGATGCACAGGCATCGTACTCCGAAATCGCGGAGCGGGCAGAGGTTTCGAAACCGACCGTCAGAAAGTACATCGAAAAGCTGGAAGACGAGGGCGTCATCGTCGGCTATTCTGCGGAGATCGACCCGAAGAAGCTCTCCAGCCAGAGTATCGCGCTCGTTGGCATCGACGTGGAAAGCGAACGCTACGTGGAAGCGACCCGGAATTTGAAGGAGTTGCCGGACATCGAAACGCTGTACACGTGCAGTGGCGACCACATGCTGATGGCGGAAGTGCGCGCACCGAACGGCGGCGCAGTGGGCGACGTCATCAGCGAACACATTCTAGCTATCGATGGCGTCAGTGCAGCACATCCCTCGTTCCTGCAAGAACGTCTCAAGTAATCGGGTCACTCCGCTCGTATCGCATCTACTCCACGCTCCAGTTCTATCTCTACTGCGAGGTCAGTGAGCGCCGACGGCGATTCGGGGTCGTCGTCGGGGGCGCGCAGTTGCAGATGCCACCAGCCAACGTCGTGCCACGCACCGTTTTTGTGACCGACGACTTCGTACACGCCGACCGGTTCGAATCCCAGCGACTCGTGCAGTCCCACGCTCGCCGGGTTCGGAAGCGCGATTCCCGCGTAGGAGTTGTAAAAACCCTGTTTCCGGAGAACACCGAGCAGTGATTCATAAAGTCCGCGTCCGACTCCCGCCCGGCGGTGATCTGCGTGGACGTACACCGACACGTCTACCGACCACTGGTAGGCGTCCCGCGTTCGATGGGTTCCGGCGTAGGCGTAGCCGAGGATTTCGTCGGCGTGTTCGCAGACAAGCCATGGATAGCGCGGGAGCGTCTTCCGAATCCGGTTTGCCATCTCTTCGTCGTCCGGCGGTTCGGTCTCGAAAGAGATGACCGTCTCGCGGACGATTGGTGCGTAGATAGCCGCGATTTGTGATGCATCGTCGGCGTCGGCGAGTCGAATGGCAGCCATTTCCTCGAACTGCACTGCGAACCGAGATAAATCGTCCCACAGGTTGCGCACAAGAATCTTTACGATAGCGTGAGAATTTTTGGGAGATGGCAACCTACCAGCGCGAGGTTTGGGTCGATGCACCGTTCGACGAGGTGTGGGAGTTTTACTCGACGACCGAGGGGCTGGAGGCGCTCACGCCCGCGTGGATGAATCTCCGTGTCGAAGATGTTCGCGGTCCGGACGGCGATCCGAATCCCGACGTGCTCGACGTTGGGGCCGAACTTCGGTTGTCACTCCGACCGTTCGATGTCGGCCCGCGTCAGCGATGGGTCTCCACAATCGTACAGCGCGAAGAAGAGGACGGCGCGGCGATGTTCCGAGACGAAATGAGGGACGGTCCGTTTCCGGAGTGGACGCACATCCACCAGTTCTACGCCGGAGACGGGAAGACGCTGGTGCGCGACAAAGTAGAGTATCGATTCCCGGCGCTTGGCGCGACCGGGAGTCCGCTCGCCAAAGTCGGATTCGAACCGATGTTCCGGTATCGTCACCGAAAGACGAAGAAACTGCTGGAGTGACGACCTTTATACCCGACACAGTGGTACAAAATACCGCATGACAGACGTAGCCGTCATCGGCGGCGGTCCCGCCGGACTGAGTACAGCACTGTTCACGGCGAAAAACGGCCTCGACACCGTCGTCTTCGACACGGACGAGACGGCGATGCATGCGGCCCACCTGTTCAACTATCTGGGCATCAAGAGCATCGACGGCAGTGAGTTCATGGAAATTGCCCGCGAGCAGGTGGACGAGCAGGGTGCGGAGCGAAAACAGGGCGAGGAGGTAACGAGCGTCGAACGCGCGGACGACGGATTCACGGTGGCGACCGATTCCGGCGAGTACGACGCGAACTACATCGTCTTCACGACCGGTCGCGCCCGCGAGATGGCCGAGGAACTCGGCTGTGAACTGAACGACGACGGGACGGTAAAAACCGACATGGACAACGCGACGACCGTGGACGACGCCTACGCCGCGGGGTGGTCTGCGCGCGCGGACAAAATTCAGGCCGCAATCTCGGTGGGTGGTGGTGCCGCCGCTGGTCTCGACATTCTGAGTGCAGAGAAGGGGAGTGCCTTCCACGACTTCGATACGCCTGACGACGCCGAGTAGCTACTCGTCGAACTCGCCGTAGTCGCCGCCGAACTTCATGAAGAAGTACGCCAGACCGAGGGTGAACGCCAGTGCACCCGAGGTGGCAACGCCGAGCGTCTTCGCACTGCTTGGAATCGCTGGCTCGGTCGGCCCGCCACCGCCGGACGAGCCGACCGTAATCGACCCGGTCATTCCGGCGGGCTTGTGCGGTGCACAGTAGTACTCGTACGAGCCAGCGGTGCTGAACGTGTGTTCGTACGTGTGGCCCGAGTCGAACGTTTCACTCTCGCTTCCCGTTCCCTTCCAGCCTGCTCCGTCGGGTTGACTCTCGGGAATGACGTTGTGGGTGTTCGACTCCCAGACCCATTTCACGGTGGTGCCGGGCGAAATCTGGAGGTCGGCCGGTTCGAAGACGGGTTTGCCACCAGGGCCAACTTTCACCGTCTTCGTTCCGCCGCCTCCGCCGCCGCCCGAACTCTCGTTTCCGCCGCTCGTCGTCGTTCCTTGGGAGCCCTCAGACGCTGTCGCCGTTCCGGTCGCGCCAGCGGCCGCAACACCCGCAGAACCGAGGAGAAACCCGCGTCGAGTGACTGATTCGTCCGCTTCCCCATCTGTCATGCGCGAGGCTTAGTCCCGGTGGGTACTGAATACTTTGGTTTGCCCACGACCTTTTCGCCACCACCTTTTACGACAGTCGCAGGCAGGAACGACGACTGTCGTTCCTGTTGGCTCTCTGTAAAATCTGGATCAAAAGAACCGTTAGAGACCAGCGCTGACGAGCCAATCGTTCGCTTCGCTCGCGGTGGGAGGGCTAGCTGCTGGAGGGTTGTGTAGACTGCTGACTTCCGGTGGTTGCGTCGATTACTGACTTCTGGCGGTTGTGTAGACGCTGACTACCGGTGGTTGCGTCGCCAGCCTATCGCTCGGGAGACGAGTGAAACGAGTCTCCCTCGCTAGCGTGGGAACGAAATCGGGTTCAAAGCCGATAATCGTGGTCGCCGGTTTCGGTTTCGAGGAACGCAGTCAGCAGGTCGATAGTGCCGGACACGTCGTCGCCGTGCACGCTCTCGGTGACGGTGTGGAGGTAGCGCGTCGGGACGGAAATCGCACCGACCGGCTTCGCCCCGTGCGTATTCTGGAATCCGGCGGTGTCGGTTCCGCCCGACGGAAGGATTTCCATCTGGTGGGTGATGCCGCGTTCCTCGGCCAGCGAGCGCATCCGGCGATGAACCTTCGGCGTCGTGACGACGCTTCCGTCTTTGAGTTTTATCGCGGTACCCTCGCCGAGGCGTGTGACGTAATCCTTCTCGCTTTTTACGCTGGGAACGTCGTTTGCGACCGTCGTGTCGAGTGCGACGGCGAGGTCGGGGTCGATATCGACACCGAGGGCGGGCGCACCGCGCACCCCGAGTTCCTCCTGTACCGTCGCGCAGAAGTGAATCGTCACGTCGGGGTCGTCGATTCGCTTAGCCGCCTCCAGCATGGCGAACAGGCAGACGCGGTCGTCCAGCGCCTTCCCGGTGACGTGGTGACCGATGCGCGTCGTCGTCTGCTCCATCGTGACGAGGTCGCCGATGGCGACGCGCTCCTTGGCTTCTTCTGGGGGGAGGCCGAGGTCAACGTGAACGTCTTCGACGCTCCGCTCTTCCTCGTCGTCCAACAGGTGTGGCGGCATCGAGCCGATGACGCCAGTCACGTCCTCGTCTTCGGTGTGAACCGTAACGCGCTGTGCGTGGAGTACGCGGGGATTCCACCCGCCCAGCGCGTCCATGGCGAGAAATCCGTCTTCGTTCACGTGACTGACCATGAAACCGATTTCGTCCATGTGGGCCGCAACTGCCACTTCGTAGTCGCCAGACCCCGTCACCGTTCCGACCACGTTTCCCATCGCGTCGGTGTGCATCCTGTCCACTTCGCCGTCTAACTCCCGGCGGACGATGTCCCTGATTCGGTCTTCGTATCCGGGTACACCACTCGTTTCGGTTAGCTCCTGCAGTAGCTCGAAATCGAACGCCATGGAAGTTCTCTCGCGTATCGTACTATAAAACTCTGCAAATCAGGTGTTGAACTCACAACTTGTTTATTGTGGTTCCGCAACGTTTTTGTCAGTCACACACACAGGCATTGACATGGCTGACGAAGCTGAATTCCGACAGCAGTTCCACGACGCATTCGAAGGTGCAGACTACCCCGTCAGTAACCCAATGGATCTCGTTCCGGCGCTCCCGAACGGGCCGGGAACGCGGTTCGAATCCGGCGACACGAGCTTTACGGCGATGGAGCTGGCGACGAAGATGAACGACGCACAGGATTTCCCGTACGAAGACGTGGACACCCTCGTTGACGACCTCATCGAAGGGCTGAAGCAGAAGGATATGCTGTAGTTACTCTTCGTCCACTTTTTCTTCTTCCGGGAGCACGATGAGCAGTACTTCCCAGACGTCTTGCTGTTCGTTGAACGTGCTGTCTATCACGCGGTCGTCTTGACCGATGGGAATCGGCTGTTGCGGATGCGAAACTTCGAGCCACGTCAGCGTCGGCTCCGTAATTTCCATCTTCGCGATATCGGCAATTTCTCCCGTCTCGGTTCCGTACTCCCCCATCCGGCTGTCTTGTCGTTCCATCGTTACACCCCGTGCCGGATACCACAGCCCCGGACATAACTGTGCTGGCGACTGCTCACAATCCCCGCTCGTTCCGGCTACCGTTCTACTTGCGGATTTTCGGGAACGTCGGCACGCTGGCGGTCGTACCGCGGATGCTCGTCGGCGTAGACGTGGTCGAAGATGGCGTCGGTGTCGTAGCCGTCGTGCGCTTCGGCGGCCTCGACCGCTTCCGCGACGTGTTCCTTTGCCTCTTCGCGGAGTTCCTCCTCGTCCTCCTCGGTCCATCCGTGCTCGGATTCGAGATATTCGCGGGTGCGGTCGAGCGGGTCTTTCTCGGCCCACGATTCGACTTCCGCCTCCTCCCGGTACTTCGTGGGGTCGTCGGTCGTCGTGTGCGCCCCCTGCCGGTAGGTGACGGCCTCAATGAGTATCGGTTCGCCTTCCCTCGCGCGTTCGAGGGCGCTAGTCACTTCTCGGTACACCGCGAGCACGTCGTTGCCGTCCACGCGAATGCCCTCGAATCCGTAGGCCTGTGCTTTCTGCGCGATGGTCGTGCTTGCAGTCTGGCGCTCTCGTGGCATCGAAATCGCCCACTGGTTGTTCTGGCAGAAGAAAACGGTCGGCGTCTCGAACACGCCAGCGAAGTTCATCGCTTCGTGGAAGTCACCTTCGCTGGTCGCACCGTCGCCGAAACTCGCCAGCGCCGCACAATCGTCGTCCTTGTAGTTCGACGCCATTCCGATGCCGACCGCGTGGGGCAGTTGCGTGGCGATTGGAATCGTCGGCGGGAACGTCCGAAGTCCCTCGGAGTCTTCGCGGTCAACGTAGTTCCCCGCGCCGGAGAGATGCAAGAGGATGTCCCGCATCGCGTGTCCACGGGTGAGGTAGATGCCGTGGTCACGATAGGTCGGGAAACAGTAGTCGTCGGGCGAGAGGGCGTAGGCCGCACCGACCTGCGCTGCCTCCTGTCCCTGTAGCGGCGCATACGTTCCGATGCGCCCCTGTCGGTGGAGAGAGACGGCTTTCTGGTCGAATGTGCGCGCAAGTACCTGGAGTCGGTACATGTTTTTGATGTCGGTCGCCGAGAGATTCACGTCTTCTTCGATACTACCATCGAGTCCAACCACGCGCGCCATATCGGGTGCTTGTGAAGCCATAATTTGGTAACTCCGACTGTCTGTCGGTGAGACGGCATCATTCATTATAAAACATCGCTACAGACAAAATATGCAGAACAATTTGTGGGTAGCTTAAATACCCCAATTACAAATCGAGGAGATTGTCGGCGAAGAAGAGGGAATAACCGACGATTCGTCAGGATATTACGGTTCGAAACATTTAGGCTACCACCACGAGTCGTGTCTTCGTATGTCACAGTGGATAGGACGGACGTTTACCAGCGATACGGGTTGGGAGTTCCTCGAATCGATAGTCGATATCGGCGACCGAATGGCCGGAAGCGAGGGCGAGAAGCGCAGTGCGGAAGCGACTCGGGACGCGCTCGAATCGGTCGGTGCGCGAAACGCCAGACTGGACGAGTTCGAGATTCAGGGCTGGGAGCGCGGTACTAGCGCGGTTCGCGCGGGCGAGACGACCCAAGACTGCATCGCCCTCCCGCGCAGTCCCGCCGACAGCGCCGACGGCGAGTTCGTCGATTTGGGCTACGGACTACCCTCGGATTTCGAGGAGAACGATGTCGAGGGGAAAGTCGTGATGGTCGCCTCGAACGTTCCGAGCCACTACGACCGATTCATCCACCGCCGGGAGAAGTACTACTACGCCGTCGAAGGCGGTGCGTCGGCGTTCGTCTTCCGAAACCACGTCGAAGGCTGTCTGCCGCCGACCGGAAGCGTCGGCACCGAGGACGATCCGATCGGCGACGTTCCGGCAGTCGGCGTGAGCAAGGAAATCGGCTCCCGACTCGCCCGTCGATGGGAGGGAGAGGACGTGACGGTCGAAGTCGATGCCGACATTCACGACGCGACCAGTCAGAACGTCCACGCCGAACTCGGGCCGGAGACGGACGAACAGGTGCTCGTCACCAGCCATATCGACGCCCACGACATCGCGGAGGGAGCGATGGACAACGGTGCCGGAACCGCGATGGTGGTTGAGATGGCCCGCGCTCTCGCGGAGCGCGAAGACGAACTCGACACCCGCGTCCACTTCGTCGCCTTCGGCGCGGAGGAGGTCGGCCTCGTCGGGTCAAGTTACATGGCCGCCGAGAGCGACCACGACACGATTAAAGCAATCGTCAACAACGACGGCGTCGTTCGCGGGCGCACGCTGTCGTTTTTCACCCACGGCTTCGAGAAACTGCGGGAGGCGGCCACGGATGTCGCGGACGAGTTCGGCCACCCAATCAACACGATTCCGGAACAGGGGCCCCACAGCGACCACTGGCCGTTCGTCCAGTGGGGCGTTCCGGGCTACCACGTCATGAGCGAGACGGGCGACGAAGGCAGAGGATGGGGCCACACCTTCGCCGACACGTTGGACAAAATCGAAGTGCGCGACCTCCGCGAACAGGCAGTCTTACTCACCGAACTCACCGTCAACCTTGCGAGCGACGAGTTCGAGGTCTCGCACAAAGCACCCGAGGAAATCGCCGAGGCGCTGGAAGCCGAAGACCAAGCGGAAGGAATGAAAATCATCGGCGATTGGCCCTACGACGAGTAGTTTCGCAACGACCAGCGCGGTATGCTTTTCAAGACAGACCGAGACTGTTCAGGTAATGACCGACATAGGCGACACTCACACAGGGAGGCCACGATGCGGATAGGAATCGTCACGAGCGATGTGGACTCGCCACTCGTCCGGCGAGCAAGCGACGCCCTCGGCGAGGAAACGCACGCAATCGACGACACAGCACAGTCCATCCTCGACACGAATCCCAGCGTCGTCGTCGCCCTTGGTAAGTCGGCGGTCATCGACCTCGTGCGCGCTGGCGTCTCGGTTCCCGTGCTCGCGGTCGATGCGGGGCAGGAACTGGAGAGCGTTCCTGCGGACGACCTCGAACGAGCCATCGACACCCTCCTCTCCGGCGAATGGAGGACGGGAGAGCGACCCTTGCTCTCGGTGTCGGTCGCTGGCGAACGGGTCGCCGACGCGCTGTTCGACGCGACCCTCGTCACGAGCGAACCGGCCCGAATCTCCGAGTACGGAATCCAAGCCGACAACGACGCAATCGCGCAGTTTCGCGCCGACGCGGTCGTCGTCGCCACGCCAGTCGGGAGTCGCGGCTACGCCCGTGATGCTGGCGGACCGGTCGTCCAATCCGGTACCGGCGTGCTCGCGGTCGTCCCCGTTGCACCGTTCGCCATCCACGTTGACGACTGGGTGCTTCCCAGTCCAGTGACGCTCTCGGTCGAGCGCGACGAGGACGCGGTCGTTCTGCTCGCCGACGACCGCGAAGTGCGTTCCGTCGAGCCACACGAACCGGTGCGTATCGCGTCCGACGGCGAGGTCGAACTGGTCTCCGTGCCAGCGAGTCAAGGTTTCTTCGAGCAGTGACTACGCGAGCGAATTGGAAAGAATATAATACGCTGTCCTTCTGAGTTTCAGGCATGCAACCGCTATCGTTACTCGGGCCGCTCGATGCGCTCGAACCTGTTGCGGAGTTCCTCGTGCTTGGCCTCGTGCTGGTCAACATGGTGACGCGACTGCTCGCGTTCCGGAACTACTCCAAACAGGCGCGGGACGACGACCGTGAAACGCTCGACCGCTGGATTCCGCACGAAGTGTCGAACATGCTGTTGGTGCTCGCGTCGTTCTACTTGCTGACGCTCCACCACCACGCCGGTATCGTCCTCTCGACGCTCGTGCTCGGCTTGTTCATCACCGACTTCTTCGAAGTCGAGGCGCGCTCCGTCGAAATGCGACGCGGCGTCCCGCTGGACAAACCGAAGGCGGCGCTCACGGCGTCGTTCGTCGTGTTCCTCTACGCGGCGTATCTCAGCGTCTTCTTCCTCATCAAGCCGTTCTGGAGTTCCATCATCTAACGACTCCGAACGCATTTCTCTCACGTTACAACCATTCCATTTCTCGGAAGTACGCGACCAAAATTACGGTGACGAGCAGCATCCCAATCATCACCGCAGGATAGCCGTACGTCCAGCCGAATTCGGGGACGTTGTACGGACTTCCTCGGAAGTTCATCCCGTACACGCCAGCGATGAACGTCATCGGGAGGACGATGGTTGCGACAACGGTGAGCTTTTTCATCACCTCGTTAGTCGAGACCGACAGCGAGTTGAGGTAGATATCGCGCGCACCGCCGGCCAAATCGCGGTACGTCTCGGTCAAATCCACGAGTTGAACGAGGTGGTCGTACATGTCGCGGAAGTACTTCTCCGTCTCCGACTTCACCTGTTCGGGGTCGCCGCGGGCCAGATAGCCGACCGCCTCACGGGTCGGCCACGCGAGTTTCCGGAACGAGAGCAGTTCCCGCCGAACCCGGTTTATCGACTCCAACGTCTCGATACTGGGGTCGGTGATGACGGTATCCTCCACGTCCTCGATTTGATCTTCGATGCGGTCGAGCACGCCGAAGTAGCTGTCCACGATACCGTCGCAGATTCGGTAGGCGACGAAATCCGCGCCCCGACCGAGCACGCGCTGATCGTCTGCCGATGCGGCGTCCCAGACTCGCCCGACCTCGTCGATGTCGTGTTCCGAGAGGCTGACGATCCAATCGTCGCCGACGAACAACCCGACCGGTTGAACGCTGATTTCTTCCCGAAACGTCGTGTCGCCGCGAACCAGTTCGACGGTTTTGAACAGGACGAAGGTATAGTCGTCGAACTCCTCGGTTTTCGGTCGAATTTCGTTGCGGATGTCCTCGATCGAAAGCGAATGGATGTCGAACGCGTCGGCGACGCGTTCGAGTTCGGTGGGCGTCGCTTTGCTCGCCCGCACCCACACGGTTCCCGGTCGGTCGCGCGCGGTTTCTATGTCGGAAAACTGCTCGACGGAACCGTCGACGAACGCGAGGGCGGAAACGGTCACGACGACTCCTCCGGTCGCGTGGCGTTGCCGATGGCGACCAGCGTGATACCGACCATGACGCCCGTAATCGAGAACGCTCGTCCGGGGTAGGCCGCGACGATACCGATAAGATACCCCACGAGTCCGAAGACGGTGAAGACGATTCCAGCGACGAACGAACGGTTCATACGTCTGTACTAACAGCGAGAGGAAAAAACGTTGCCCGCGGGTCGCTGCGTCGCGGTCTATTTCTCGTGTTCGACGCCCTCGATGAGCCGGTACACGCTCTCCGATTCGTCGATTTGCTTCGGCGACACCGCCATCACGACCACCACGTCGTCACCGTGTTCGACCTTAGTGACGTAGACGTTCACTTCGACGGTCGCACCGTTAGATTTGGCATTCGCGGAGAAGGTTGAGACCTTCGTTTCGGAACCGAGCATGGTCACGTTTTTCGACCCGGTTTCCCGAATGTCGTTGACGTTTGCGTACCCCCCGACGAATTTCTCGACCAACTTCCGATTGTCGTAACGAGCTATCGGGTTGATTGGCTTGTCGGCGATTTCGAACGTCGGACTGCTGAGGACGGTGAACGTCGCAACCGTCCCCTCGGCGACGCCGGAGATGCCGATGGATTTCTCGTACTGCGCCACCCAGTTCGTCACCTTGACCTCGCGGGTCTCACCCGCGACTTCGAACGAGCGTTGCACGTTCATCTGTTCGACCTTCGATTGGTCGTAGCCCGCATCCGAAAGCGCCCCGCCGCTGACAGTTGCTTTGTTCGCGCTGAACGCCAGCGTGTCCCCGAGAATAAAGCCGAGACAGCCACTCGTGAGGACGAGCACTGCCAGAAATGTACCAGCGATTGCTTTGCGTGCCATGTCGAAACCCAGTACACAACCCGTTGGTATAAAACCGCCGACTATGGAAGTTTGAACGACGCCCCCGAATCGGTGTCCTGCACGTCCACACCGAGGGCTTCCAACTCGTCGCGCAGGCCGTCGGCGCGGTCGTAGTTACCGGCCTCGCGCTCTTGCTGGCGCACGTCGAGGACGAGTTCGACGAGGTCTTCGGCGAGTCGAACGTCGCCGCCGGTTTCGCCACCGAGCGAGAATCCGAGCACGTCACCGCCCAACTCCTCGAACGTCTCGACTGCTCGCTTGAGACCGTCGTAATCGTACTCCTCGTGCTCGTCAACGTGACGATTCACCGCCGTAACGAGGTCGAGCAGGGCCGCCAACGCACCGCGACTGTTGAAGTCGTCGTTCATCGCGGATTCGAACTCGCTCTGCGTCGTTTCGACTGCCCCGCGCAGTTCCCCATCCTCGACTTTCGTCCGGGCGTCCGGGCTGTCGAGAGCCTCCACCGCGCGGTCGTAGCCGCCGGAAAGGCGCTCCCAGCGGTCTACCGCTTCGGCCACCGTCTCATCGCTGAACGTCTGGGGGTTGGAGTAGGAAGTCGAGAGCAGGAACATCCGAACCGCATTCGGGCCGATTTCGGACATCGCGCCGCGAACCGTCGAGTAGTTGCCGAGGCTCGAACTCATCTTCTCACCCTCGGTTTCGAGCAGTCGAACGTGAAGCCAGTAGCGCGCGAACTGGTGGCCGGTCGCGGCCTCGCTCTGGGCGACCTCGTTTTCGTGGTGCGGGAAGACGAGGTCTTGTCCGCCGACGTGGATGTCGATTGTCTCTCCGAGATGTTTCATGCTCATCGCCGAGCATTCGATGTGCCATCCGGGACGCCCCTCGCCCCACGGCGACTCCCACGTTTGGCCCGAGGGATGAGAAACCGCGTACTCCCTGTCCGATTTGCGGTGCTCCTCGATTGACTCCTCGCCGACGCCGTCCGCCTTCCAGAGCGCGAAGTCTGCCGGGTTGCGCTTTTCGCTTCGCTCGTCGCTGTCGCCCTGTGTTTCCATCTCATCGACTTGCTGGTTCGAGAGTTTGCCGTACTCGTCGAACGTCGTCACGTCGAAGTAGACCGACCCGTTCGATTGGTAGGCGTACCCCTTCTCGACCAGCGTCTCGATGAGATCGACGATTTCCGGGACGTGTTCGCTGACCCGCGGATACACGTCCGCCCGCTTCAGGTTCAGGTCGCGCATGTCGCGGATGACCCGCGACATGAAGGTTCGAGCGACTTCCGCCTCGTCGTCGCCGAGGTCGTCTTCGCCCGCCCGCGCCGCGATTTTCTCGTTGACGTCGGTGAAGTTCTCGACGTGGCGCACGTCGTAGCCGAGGTGCTCTAACCAGCGATGCATCACGTCGGTGTGAATCCACCCGCGAGCGTGCCCGAGGTGGGCGTCGTCCGAGACGGTCAACCCGCAGTAATACAGAAGGACGGAATCCGGGTCTCCCGGTTCGAACGACTCGCGCTCGCCCGTGAGCGTGTTCGTTACGGAGAGTGGCATGTGAAAGCGTAGAATCAGCAACCGTTTTAAATCGTCGGAAGCGTCATCGTCCGCCGAGTTCCGGCACCGACTCCAGCGCGGTTTCGACCATTCGAACCGCGTTCGCCCCATCCCGTCTCCCGACGACGACGACCAGCGACTCCTCGCTGACGGCCGCGGCCACCACGTCGATGCCTTCCGTGGCGAGTCGTGCGAGGACGTGTGAAAGCGCCATCGCGCCGACGTCTCCAGTCGCCAGAACGCCCGTGAGAGAGCCCGAATCCGGCGAGAATCCGTTCTCGCCGACGACGAGTAATGGGTCGTCGTCCGACTCGCCGAGACCGCTCTGCATGGTGACGCGAGCGTCTCGTTCGCTCGCCGAGTACGGCGGCAAGTCGTCTGCGAATCGATTCAGCGCCGTCGCAATCGCGTCGGTGTCGTCGCCGACCTCGTCCGCGAGAAACCGGGCAGTCGCAGTGTAGTTCAGGATACCAGCGCGGAGACCGACGTAGAGAAACGGGTGGCGACGAACCGCCTCCCGCGTCGTTTCGGCGAGTGACATCGTCGGCGTGGACGAAGCGCGGGCGCAAAAGGGATGCGATTGCTGAGCGGAACGCTATCGCGTCAGGAAGTACGCCGCCGTGATGAGACCGACCAGTACCACGAACGCACCGAACAGCGCGACGATACCATCGAAGACGAATCCCGCACCGGCCACGAAGAACAACGCGACCACGCCGAGGGCGACGAGCGGGAGATTTTTCAGTAGGGTCGGTTCGTTCAGGTTCGGTTTGGACGAGCGTCGTTGGGGTTTCGAGAGCGATTCGTCCACCGGAATCGACCCGCTTTGTTCGTCAGATTCGGTGATGGAGAGGTCAACGTAGGCAGTTTCGGCACCGTATCCAGTGACGACCTTCAATCGACCGCTCGCGGGGCCGTCGCGTACGGTGACGGTTACGTTTCGGATGTCGCCGTCCTCGACGTAGTGATTTGTCGCGCCGAGCGAAGCGACTTCCGAGAGTTCGTCGTCCAGATGGAGATGCGCGTGAATGGGCGCGCCGTGATTTTCGAGCGCGATGGTGAACGAGTCGTCAGTTTCGAATGACTGCGCTACGTCGATGTGGTGCAAGCGGTCGCGGTTGATGTGAACCGATAACGTCCCCGACACGGTACTCACCTTTCGCTATTACTACAAAAGTATTCAGGCTTCGCGCATGTCCGGCGGGAGCAAGTTCGGAATGCCGTCCTCGATGGGGTACTGCTCGCCGCATTCCGTGCAGGTCAGCGTCCCGAAGATGACTTCCTCGTCTTCTTCCTGCCGTGCGTCGAGTTCGAGTTCCTGCTTGTCCAGTGGACAACAGATGATGTCCATCAGAGATTTCTTCATACTCGGGGGGACGAAGGGATGGGGCAAAAGCGTGACGGGTTGGCCGGTTCGTCGGTTCCGCTTCCGAAACGACTCTCACCCACGACGCGAAACGCCACTGCATGAACTACATCGGTTGGGCAGTCATCGCGCTCATCGGCTACACGGCACTGCCGCCGCTCGTCAGCATCGCAACGCAAGACATTCCGGATACGGTCGCCGCAATGGTCGCAAACACGATACTCGTCGTCGCCGCCCTCGGTGTGACGATGTACGAAGGCGAGCAAATCGTTCCCTACCTGACCAGCGAGAAAGCGCCGTACATGTACCTCGCGGGCGTGTTCCTCGCCATCGGCATCCTCGCCTACTACCGCGCGTTGGCGACCGGTCCGATCAGCGTCGTCGTTCCGATTTTCGGCCTGTTCATCGCCACCAGTTCGGTTCTGGGAATCGTCTTTTTAGACGAATCGCTCACCCTGCGGAAGACCGCTGGCATCGGCTTCGCACTGCTTGCAATCTATCTCACGGCAGTCGAGTAGCTCTCAGTTGTACCGCGTTGCCAACAAAACGAGGAAGATAATCGCACCGAGGCCAAAGGCGGTGACAGCGAGAACGAATTCGGCCGTCGTGAGGGAGAGACTCCGCAGATACGCTTCGAGGAAGACGACGCTCCACACTACGACGCTGAGCACGAAGACGAGAAGCGTGATGAGCAGTTGGTAGTCGAACCACGTCTTCAGCCCTTCCAACGACGGCATCGAACGCATCGACTGAAAATAACGATATAAAGATAGTGATCGGTGCGCGCGCTATACTGCCCGATTACTCGAACGGGTTGGTCAGGATGACGGTCTCTTCCCGGCCCGGTCCGACGCCGACGGCGTAGACGGGCGTGTCGAGTTCGTCGCTGATGTAATCGAGATACGCTCGCGCGTTCTCCGGAATTGCATCGTAGCCGTCTTCGGCGACTTCGCTCCAGTCCACTTCCGGCCAACCGTCGAAAGTTCGGAAGTTCGGTTCACAGCGACCCCAGTGCTCGGTCGTGGCTGGCATCGTGAACGTCTCTTCGCCGTCCAACTCGTAGCTGTGTCCGACTTTCAGTTCGTCCAGACCCGCGAGTACGTCGAGGTGATTGACCGCGAGACCGGTGAAACCGTTCGCGCGCGTGGCGTGTCGGAGCATGGGCATGTCGAGCCAGCCGATCCTGCGCGGTCGTCCCGTCACGGTTCCGAACTCGCCACCCTCTTCGCGGATGTATTCGGCCGTCTCGTCGTGGAGTTCGGTCGGGAGCGGTCCCGTGCCGACGCGCGAGAGGTAGGCTTTCACGACGCCGACGACTTCGCCGCGACCGACGATCGTCGGGCCGACGCCGGTTCCGGTTGCGGCACCGCCAGCGGTCGGGTTGGAGGAAGTGACGTAGGGATAGATGCCGTGGTCGATATCGATGGAGGTTCCCTGTGCGCCCTCGAACATGACGTTCTCGCCGCTCTCGACGTGGTCGGTGAGGAACTCGCCAGCGTTGACAGTCATGTCCTCGTTTTGCAGGCGCTCGCCGTACTCGCGGTACTGCTCGAAGAGGGCGTCCACGTCGAACTCCTCGCCGGTTTCGACGCCGAACACGTCCTCGGCCAGCGCACGTTTCTGCGGGACGACGTATTCGAGTCGGTCACGAAGCACGTCGGGGTCGAGGAGGTCGCCGACGCGAATTCCGCGGCGACCAACCTTGTCTTCGTAGGTCGGGCCGATGCCTCGGCCAGTCGTTCCCGCCGCGAGGTCATCGTCGCTCTTCGCGTCTTCCTCGATACCGTCGAGGACGCGGTGGTAGGGCAGAATGACGTGTGCGCGCCGTGCGAGTCGAACGTCGGGGTCGAGACCCCGTTCGCGGAGCGCGTCGATTTCTTCGAACAGCGTTTCGGGGTTGACGACACAGCCGTTGCCGAGGACGCCGACTTTGTCGCGGATGGCCCCACTCGGAACGAGGGAGAGCTTGTATTCACTGCCGTCTTCGACGACGGTGTGGCCTGCGTTGTCGCCGCCTTGATAGCGAGCCACAACGTCGGCGTCGTCGCCGTAGAGGTCAACGACGCCGCCTTTGCCCTCGTCGCCGAGTTGGGAACCGACGATAGTTACGGTCATACCGAAGGTGGATTCTCGCGCGGTTCCTAAACAGATTACGGTATTCGAACAGTAGTAATGCAAGAAGATGTATAAAATGGCGTTCGAGAAATCTCGATTCAGCAATTTCGGCGATAGTATCGCGGTCAAGCCGGAAGTGTTAACTTGTCTCATTAAAAATGTACAGCCCACACTTCTGCTTGCGGTACGGACAACAACCTTTAAAAGGCTCAAAGACAAGTTAACACATGCCATGATAGATCGACTGGAGAAGGAAGTCGATATGCTGGAACGCCACTTGCAGGTCCTGAAGATGGTTATCGAAAACGAGCCCATCGGCATCGTCAAGATGTCGAACGAGACGGGCTACCCACACCACAAGGTTCGATACTCTCTCCGCGTCCTCGAAGAAGAAAATCTCATCTCGCCCTCCAACCAGGGTGCGATCACGACTGAGCGTACCGAAGAGTTCGTCGCCGAACTCGACGAGAAACTCACCGAGATTACCGACAAGCTCGACTCGATGAAAATCGGCGAGAAGCCCGAAGCCTAGAGTTCTGGAACCGTTAGATGAAACTCGCCGTTCCGAGATTCAACTAAACAGAGATGGTATCCCCGCTTTCGGGATAGCTTCACGAAACTTTCCCGTTTTTCTCGCGTCAGCAGTCCACCACTGGTCGCGTTTTCTGTCGTCTCCAGCGCCGCGGGTTCGAAGAAACTCTTCGTGACTTGGAACGCCGCGCTGAGTTCGTTGTTCGCGCTGGCCACGTCGCTCGACGCGTCCACGAGCGAGCCGAGCATGTCGCCCGTCGCCGGGTCGCGCGAGTCGTTGATGTTCGCGACGACGAGCGGGTTGCCCATCCGGTCGCGGAGGATGACGTCGAACGGCAGTTCGCGTTCCCCGTCCTCTTCGCTTTCTGCGGTCAGCGTGCCGTGGAGTTCGGCTCGATCGATGTCCTGAATCGCGTCGAACAGGTCTTTCATCCCGCGCTGGTGGCCCGTCTCCAGGATCTCGTACAGCAGGTCAACGATCAGCCACGAGACGAACTGGTACTCCATCGAGCTGTGGAGGAACGTCTCGTGCTCCTGCCCATCGACCGCGACGCCCTCCACGTCGAACTGCGTGTGGTGTTCGAGCTTCAGGTTCGATTCGACGGTTCCCCGGTCGGCGTCGCCCGCCGCCGCGTCGGACAGCGTTCCCTTCCCTCTCGAACCGTAGCGAACGAACAGGTTGGTTCCCGTGAGCGCCTGCTGAGGGGTGAGCTCTCGCTCCGCGGTCGCAGTCGGACTGTTCTCCTTGACTGCTTCGAGTTCGTTCCGTAGCTGTTCGAGTTCGCCCTGGAGTCGGTCGCGTTCCTGTTTGAGTTCGTCGCGCTCGACTTCGACGCTCTTGAGTTTCGTCTGAAGCGCCTCTATCTTTTCCGACCGTGCGGTGAGTTCGGCCTGAAGCTCCTTCGTCCGTTTCGAGGGAGTTCCGGTCTGTTGCTGTGGCGGTCGTCGCGTCGTTCGCCGCTGTTTGACGCCCGCTTCGTGGGATTTCGAGGTACTGCTCTTGTCGGGGTCGAGCGACGGAATCGTCGTCGTTTCGCGCCACTGCTGTTCATCCGAGAACGCGCCGGTCGCGTTCGCCGCCTCTTCCGGGGCGGACTGTGCGGCCGTCGGTCGCGCCTCCCGATCCGCCTTCGACGGACTGTCGTCGGGTTCCTGACTCGGTGTCGGTTTCGACTGAGAAGTGGACGGTTGCGCAGACTGTTCCGTCTGTGTCGGTTGCGTTGGCGTCGCGTCAGCCGGGGACTCAGGCACCGATTGCTGGTCTTCGCTCGGCGACGGCGTCGATTCGTCGGATTCCGGTTCCGACGATTGCGTCTCGTCCATCGCTACCGGAGTCGGCTCCGATTCCGGCGATTCGGGCGTTTCGGGTTCCGGAATGTCGATGACGTCCACGTCCGCCGCGATGACTTCGTAAATCCCGACTTCGTCGTTCGCGCGTTCGAACGCTTCGTCGCCGGTGACGAGCTTTTCGCTCTCGCCGACGTAGGCGACGCTCATCGAGCGTCCTCCGTGGTAGACGACGTAGTAGTCCCCGCTGAGGACGTTTTCGCTGAGTTCGACGTACCCCGTGAATTTTTTCGAGGAGAGCGTGTCGCTCGCGTCGGCGAGCGACGTGTCGTTTGTGTAGTATTTTGCCTGCGTCTTTCCGCCGCGCTCTTGCATGCTGAACAACAGCGGAAGCGAGGAGTGTGGAGCCTCGAACGCAGTTCCATCTCTTTCCCCGAAATCGGCGAGTTCCCCGTCGAAAACGCCGACGACGCGACCATTCAACATGAACAGCCACGTGCTGCCGACCTTCACCGCACCGGAAAACTCGGCGTCGGCGAGGTCTCGGAGTGCGTCGAAGCCTCCGGAGAAGGGACGTGAATCCCAGTCGGTTATCTGTTCGACCGTACGCGCATCCATATTACGTCAAAACGGAATCCTCCTCAAATACTTTCGGGTTGGCGGAATGCGTCCGTCAGATATATAAATAAAATTACTAGTTCGTTGTCCCCCACGCCGAAACCGCGGCTAACGACGCGCAGTACTCCGATAAACTCGGGTCGGCGACCGGATTGGAGTGGTTCAAATGTGTGAAACGAACGTCGGTCTCGCAGTCTTCGAATCGCGTCATGGTCTCCAATATCGGTGGGTGTGGCACGTCCCTCCCATCGACCTCGTCTGTCGAGTAGAGCGTGCCATCCACGAACGCCATGTCGCTTCGCTTGACTGCGCTCCACCTCGGCGTCCAGTAGTCAATGTCCGACACCGACGAGTTTCCGTCGTCGAACCGCAGACCAACCGTGTCGGCGTCTTCGTTTCTGTGCGGAACCGGTTCGCAGGTCAGCCCACCGACTTCGAACGATTCGCTGGGCACGAACGGACGAAGTTCGACGTTGTCGCGGGCGACCAGATGGTGTACGCCTTGTTTCCGTCGCGGAGCTACGCGGACAGCTTTTCGGAGTAGCACACCGGTTTGCGGTCGGCACCGTACCCCTCCCGACCGAGATAGAACAGTCCGCCGTAGTGGCCGATGTGGCGTGGGTCAGAACGATAGAACCGACCGTAGTCAGTCCAATGGTATGCTTGAGTCCGGTGGCGCATCGATCAGAATCGTCTCGTCGTTCGTCTCGATGGCGATGGCCGAGCCGTGACGGACGATGCCCGAGGAACAGCGGTCGCACGAACAGTCCAGGCGTAGGATTTCCTCGTCACGGGCCGTTCCGAGGACGCGAATCTGCACGTCGTGCAGTCAGATTTTGCTTTCTGCGTCGTCGGCGAGTTCTTCCATGCGCTTGCCGATTCGTCCGGCCTCGCTGAACTCGTCTTCGCTCATCACGGTAGCCAGCGCGTTTCCGAGCACGAAGACGGCGTGCTTGTGCTCGCTCTTGGACTTGTGGACGTGCGACGGGTCAACATCGAGTTGGTCGTAGCCGTCGAACGCGCCGGTGGGAACGTCGTCTTGTTCTTTGAAGTACTCCATGATGGTCACCATCTGTTCGTGGAGTTCGAGCAGTTCGTCTTTATGCATGTTCGCGGATTAGTAACTAGACCGTTTAAGAGTTTCTGAGAACTGTTCACACTCGAGGAACAGGCGGTTAGAAGACGTACTCGTCCTCGTGTCCCATCATCCCCTCGTCTTCGAGACCTGGGTCTCGGTCGTTGTCCATCGGTCCACTCGTCTTGTATGCCTTGAGACCGGTTGCAAGCAAGTCCTCGATAGCTTCTTCTCGGTTGACGAACTCTCCCTGTTCGACTAGCTGGGCGATTTGCATTTCGAGGTGCTCTGGGACGGTGATCTCTACCTTTGGCATTGGAACAGTTGCAGGCTTCGGGAGGGGTGTTCTTAAGTCTGACGGGTAGATAGTACGGTGGTTGTGAATCTGAACTTTTTATTCGAAAAAATCAATTTTTGCAACCAGATACAAATATTCACATGTGCGAAATATCCCGTGCCAATGGTGTCGAAGAAAGGAAAATCTGTCGTCTGCTTACCGGTTGCCGAACATCTGGTCGAGCGAGTCGATGATGCTACTGGGCTTCAGCGAGTTCAATCGCTGTTCCATTCGCTTCTGGTTGAAGTAACTAGCGAACGCGAGAATGGTCGGCGGCCAGAGACCGATGAACAGTCCCCGCTCTCGGTTCCCCTTGATGAAAAACTGGTGCCACGCGAGAAGGACGGAGACGGCGGACGCTAGTATCGCTACGTCACGTGTCGATTCCTCCGCTGCTTCCATCGCGGGTCGTTCGCGCATCTGTTGTTCTGTCTCGGACATGCGTCAACCACGTTCTGTCACGCGATTCTTTGTTATTCAGTGACTACCGGACGCTCGAAACGCAATACAAACGTTACGCAAGAATAAGCGAACGTTACTCCTTGCTCTCGCCGGGAGCGTTACACTAAGGTTTTCGCCGCCCGGAGTTCGACCATGAGCAGCAGGGACGTTACGCACCTCCATCAGGAGTTCGACGGCGAACGATTACCGCCGGGACAGCGCGAGACGAGCAAGTTTCCCGTCCTCTCGAAGGGGAGCACACCCGACTGGAACCCCGAGACGTGGGAGTTTTCGGTAACTGGTGCTGTCGAGAACGAGCGCACATTCTCGTGGGAAGAGTTCCGCGACCTGCCGAGCGAGACGCAAAGACAGGACTTTCACTGCGTTACGGGGTGGAGCAAGTTCGACTGCGAGTTTACGGGCGTCACCTTCCCCACGCTCGCGGAACTCGCTGGCGTCGAAACCGACGCCGTCCACGTCATGTTCTCTGCACTCGACGGCTACACGACGAACCTCCCGCTCGCTGACTGCATGCGCGACGAAGTGCTATTCGCGTGGGAGTACGACGGCGAGTCGCTCCCGCCCGAACACGGGGGGCCGCTTCGAGTGCTCACGCCGCACAAGTACGCCTACAAAGGTGCAAAATGGGTGAACGGAATCGAGTTTCTCACCGAACCGAAACGAGGATACTGGGAAAAACGCGGTTATTCCAACACTGCAAATCCGTGGAATGAGGAGCGATATAGTTAGGCTGAAGGGTCATCGCTCCTGAGTTGTCTTGCAATGCCACCGCACCGTGACGGTCAACTGTCGGCGGGTTCCACTCTTGTGACTCGAACTTGCCGAATACCCGACGTTTCGTTTCGCTCGTTTCTCGCCGGTCGGGCGGCACCGAGAATCTACTGGACGACACCGGACGGTCTCGAAATCGCCGCGAACGGCGCAGTCGCTCGCGTCACTGCTAGTGGGGAGAACCGGTTCGACGCCATCCGTGAACGAGCGAACGAACTCTTCGGTTCATCCGACGCGGACGGTGGGCCGGAGGCCACTCGTCCCCGCCTCTTCGGGGGATTTTCGTTTCACGCCGAATACGAGCACAGGCCTCCGTGGGACGGCTTTCCCGGCGCGGAGTTCGTCCTGCCGGAAGTCCAGTTGACCAGAACGGACACCGACACGTGGCTCACGGTTTCGGGACGCGACGCGACGCCCAACGAAGTGGAAACGAGGCTGTCGGAACTGCGAACGGAACTGGAGTCGCTTCCGGAAATGCGCCCGCGCGGCGATGCACCGGGCGTCGAAGCGACCCGACACACCACCACCCGCGAAGAGTGGTGCGAGCAGGTGCGGCGCGCGACCGACCGGATTCGGTCGGGGGAGTTAGAGAAAGTAGTGCTCGCCACCGCACTCGAAGTCGAGTTGGCGAGTCCCATCGCCGTGCCGGATACCCTCGAACGACTGCGAACGACCTACCCCGACTGTTATCGCTTTCTCTTCGAACCCACGTCTGCTGGCGGCTTTTTCGGCGCACCACCCGAACGACTCGTCTCGCTTCGGGGGCAAACCGTCGAAACCGAGGCGCTCGCCGGGTCGATTGGCCGAGGCGACACGCACGAGGAGGACGGCGAACTCGCGGCGCAGTTGGCCCAGAGCGAGAAAGTCCGCGAGGAACACGACCTCGTCGCCGAAACCATCCGCGACGGACTCGAACCGCTCGCGTCGTCGGTCGTCGTCGCGGATCGGCGACTCAAACGACTCTCGAACATCCAGCACCTCCAGACCTCCATTTCGGCCGACCTCAACGGCGACGAACACGTGTTATCGGTGGTCGAGGCGCTCCATCCGACACCCGCAGTTGGCGGCCTGCCGCCGGACGAAGCCAAGCGAACCATCCGGGAAACCGAGACGTTCGACCGCGGTTGGTACGCATCTCCGGTGGGTTGGTTCGACGCCGACGGTGACGGCGAGTTTGCGGTCGGGATTCGCTCGGGCGTCGCCACCGACTCGCGCGTGACGCTGTTCGCTGGCAACGGCATCGTCGCCGACAGCGACCCCGACGACGAGTGGGAAGAAGTGCAGTTGAAGTTCCTGCCGGTTCTGGACGAACTCGAATGAGCCACCCGAACCAAAACACGCTGTGGGCCGAGACGTTCGTCGAGGAGTTGGCCGAGGGCGGTATCGACGCGGTCTGTCTGGCCCCCGGCAGTCGCTCGACGCCGTTGACCGTCGCGTTCGCGGCTCACGATGACATCGAGGTGTTTTCGCATCTGGACGAGCGTTCGGCGGCCTTCTTCGCGCTCGGCCGGGCAAAGCGCACCGGGAAACCGACGCCAATCGTCTGCACCTCCGGCACCGCGGCGGCGAACTTCCATCCCGCAGTCATCGAAGCCAATAGGGCACGAGTCCCGATGCTCGTCTGCACGGCAGACCGTCCTCCGGAACTCCGGGACAGCGGCGCGAACCAGACGGTTGACCAAGAGAAACTGTACGGCGACGCGGTTCGCTGGTACACCGACCTCGCGGAACCCGAGGCCAACCCGCGCAAACTTCGATATCTCCGGACGACCACGGCGCGCGCACTTGGGTCAGCGACGGGGACGCCGCCGGGGCCGGTGCATCTCAACTTCCCGTTCCGGAAACCGCTCGAACCGACCGAAGTTCCGGGGGACGTGCCCGACGATTTCGAGAACGAGCATCCGCTCGCAGGCCGAGGGCGCGACGGGCCGTTCGTGCAGGTGTCGGGGGGCGTTCCGGAACTGGACTCGGAATCACTTGCCGACATCGCGGCGTCAGTCGCGGACGCGGAGCGCGGCCTGCTCGTCACCGGGCCTGCCGACACGCCACGTCCGACGCGAACCGCACTCGCTGAACTGGCCGAGAAAACCGGCTTCCCGATTCTCGCCGACCCGCTGTCGGGCCACCGATTCGGTCACGACCGATTCGTCGTCGGCGGGTACGACTCCTACCTCGTTCAGGACGTCACCGACGACTGGCCCGACCCTGATGTTGTCCTCCGATTCGGTGCGTCGCCGACCTCGAAGGTTCTCCGGCAGTACCTCGAACGAATCGATGCACGACAGTTCCTCGTGGATTCGGCGGGCGGGTGGCGCGAAGCGACGTTCACCGCGACCGACCTCGTGGTTGCCGACCCGACGCGGTTCGGCCGCCGGTTGGCGGCCGAACTCGGAGACGAACGCGAAAATGCTGATTGGACTGCGCGATTCGAACGCGGCGAGGAGCACCACTGGGAGCAGGTCGCCGATTCGAGCGACCTCTTCGAAGGTGGCGTCCTCGCCAACGTCGCCGAACTCACTCCCGACCCAACGACGCTGTTCGTCTCGAACAGCATGCCGGTTCGGGACTTAGACCGGTTCGGAAAACCGCGCGCCGCCGACCTAACCGTCCTCGGCAACCGCGGTGCCAGCGGTATCGACGGCATCACCAGTAGCGCGCTCGGGGCGGGCAGTGCGACCGACGACCCACTGGTGCTCGTGACTGGCGACCTCGCGTACTACCACGACATGAACGGACTGCTCGCGCTCGCGCGCTGTGGCGTCGATGCGACTATCGTGGAAATCAACAACGACGGCGGGGGAATCTTCCACATGCTCCCCATCGAATCGTTCGACCCGCCGTTTACCGGCCAGTTTCGAACCCCTCACGGTCTCGATTTCGAGGCGACCGGCGACCTCTACGACCTCGATTTCGACCGCGTCGAAACGCTCGATGCGTTCCGCGAGCGATTCACGGAATCGCTCGCCACGTCCGGCACGCAGGTCATCGAAGTCGTCACCGATGCCGAGGATAGTCACCGAACGCGGGAGTCGTTGCAGGAGTCCGTCATCAGCGCGCTCGCCGACTAGTTTTTCGACACCAGCGCTTTTAATCGACCTCTGAGTAGGCGAATCGTACGAGTCTCGCAATTGACCCGGAAACGCTGGACAGCGACGACATCGGAGAAAAGCGTGCCACACTGAAGATGGAACACGAGGACGCGGTCGAGCACGTCTGCGAAGCGCTCACCGACGCGGGATTCGGTGTTGCGACAGAATTTTCCCCCTCGGCACTGCTCGCGGAGAAAATCGACGCCGACCGGGACGACTATCACGTCCTCGGAGCCTGCAACCCCGCGATGGCGAATCGCGCGTTGGACGAGAGCGACCACCGAATCGGCGCGCTCTTTCCCTGTAACGTCGTCGTGTGGGAGGAAGAGCCGGGTGTCCAGACGGTCTACCACGCCAGTATCATGAACATCGCTCGACTCGTGGGAATGGCACCCGATTCGGACGCGTGGGCGAACCTCGATACTGCCTGATTACCGGTCGTTCTCGTCGAGTTGCTCGCGTAGCTCCGACACTTCCCGTTTGAGTTCTTCCACGTCTTCTTTCGAGGCGTCCGTTTTCGAGCGTTTGTACAGCAGAAACAGGCCACCGAAAACGGTCAGCGGCAGACCGAACATCATGATACCGATGATGAAGATGACGAGCAGTTCCATGCCGCCGGGAACGGGACCGAACAGGGGAATCATGCTTCATGATTGACAACCGATTGCCAAAAGTCTCGTGGTCGTCAGCCGAGCGCGAGTGGCCCCATCAAGACGCCCATCAGATGCACTCGCCGACAGCCGACTCGTGGCGGCAACAAGCCGAGCAGGATACTGACGATGAAGATGCCGATACCGACGACGCCCGCGAATAGGAACGAAGCCACGACCAGTAGGGTGAGCACGCCGACCGAGAGTTTTCGGTAATCCGCCCGCCCGACCGTTTCGAGATAGCTGTCGCCGAGCACGAGAACGAGCGCAAACCCGACGATTCCGGCGACTGCGACGCTGGTGAGCAGTGTCGGAAGATGAAGTGGCGTGTTCGTCTCCCGAAGTGCGACCATCACGCCGGTTCGTGGTGTACCGAGGGCGACGAGCGCGAAGAGAGCAAAGACCGTGTTCGCGGTGTTGACGCCGCTCGTTGCGACGATAAATCCGCGCCCGCCGGTGCGACCCGGAACGAGCGCAAGCGCGATGACGGCGGCAATCGCGCTCGAAACACCGGGGAGATAGCCGACGATTGCACCTGCGACTGCGCCCGCGAAGGCAGTCAACAGGACGTCTTTCCGTGCCGTTGTGACCGTCGAATCCACCTGTTCCGGCACGCCCGCACCATCCATTGCATCGACGAGTACCGGAGCACCGAACAGTCCGGCGAAAAGCGGCGTCAAGACCCCGCCCGCGTCCAACGGTGCGGCGGGCGACAGGTCGAGCGTCAACACGCCGAGAACGACGCTGGCACAGAGCGCGACGATGCCGCCAACTCGCGCCCGCATCGTAGATTCAGTGACGACGAGAAAGCCCGCAACCGCGAGGAGGACAACCGGCAGGTTCTCCCGAACGAACGGATACGCCGTCGTCATCACTTTCGTCACCGGGACGGCCAGGGGAACCGCGAACGCGACAGCCAGCCCACTCCCAAGTGCCGAGAGGCGAACCGCCTCTCTGCCCTGCCCTTCGATGACGAGTCGATGACCGGGGAGTGCCGACGCCGCCATCACGGGGTCGGGAACGCCGAGCGCGAGCGTCGGAACCACGTCGAGAAACGAGTGGACGACGCCCGCAGACAGCATCGCCGCACCGACCAGTTCCGGCGGGCCGGGAATCGCGGGAGCGACCGACGCGAGCAGGAGTGCGAGATTGTTGACGTGAATTCCCGGCGTCAGCCCGCTCAGCGTCCCGAGTGCGACGCCACCCAAAATGAACGCGAGTGCCGTCGCCGTCGTCGCTGGTGCCATCACCAACCGCGCTCCGAACACCTCCATCGAGGCGAAGTGGTTCCGTACTGGTATTTAAACGTTCGCGGTCGTTGGAAGGCGGTCGCCGAAAGCAGTCGCTATTCGAGTTGCGTCCGAAGAAAATACGAGTTTGGTGTCGTCGGTTATCCGAAGAGTTCGCCGAGGCCTTCTCCGCCTGCGTCCTCGTCCTCGTCGTCGTCCTCTTCTTCTTCGGCGGCTTCTGCTTCTTCTTCGCCACCTTCGTCGTCGCCACCCTCGTCGCCACCTGCGGCACCGCCTGTGGCGGCTCCACCGGCGGGGACGGCAGCGGCTTGTTCGACGGCCTCGTCGATATCGACGTCTTCGAGTGCGGCGACGAGCGCCTTCACTCGGGACTCTTCGACATCGACGCCAGCGGCGTCGAGCACGTTCGTGAGGTTTTCTTCGTTGAGTTCTTCGCCCGATTCGTTCAGGATGAGTGCAGCGTAAACGTATTCCATTGTTAGTTATCCGAACATAGCGCCGAGGCCTTCTCCGCCTGCGTCTTCGTCATCGTCGTCTTCGTCGTCGTCGGCTTCAGGCTCGGCTTCAGTTTCTTCTTCTTCGTCAGTCGATTCCTCTTCCTCGGCCGCACCGCCCGCGGCAGGGGCTTCGATATCACGAAGCTCCTCCGGCAGTGCGTCTTCGTCCTCGATTTGCGCGGCCAGCGTACGAACTTGCGCGTCCGCCTTGCTCACTAGATCCGGAGCGAGATCCGGACTCTCGATGGCGGCCTGAAGACCGAGGCTCTTGGCCTCGCCGGTCGCCTTCGAGACGAGCAGGGGGACGGTCTGTGCGGTCGGGAATTCCGCGTTGACAGCGAGATTGCGACCAAAGGCGGCCGCCGTCTCGATGTCAGTGCGGTACTCGTCCACGTCGATGGCGAGTTCGTCCGCCTCGAACATGACGCCGTCCGAGTAGACGGCGCGCAGGTCGAGACCGACCTCTTTCGGCTCCATGCCGAGTTCGGCGAGTACGTTCGCCAGTTCCTGGGACACCTCGTCGCCTTCCTCAGCGACGAGGCTGTCCTCGGTAACGTGGATGGAGCCGTCCATAATCCGTGCGGCGGCACCGGCCTGCTGGAGTTCGCCAACGAACGGGCCGGGGTCAACGCCAGTGTCACCTTCCGGGATGGTGATTTCGTTCGGGGCGATTTCGCCAGCCGAAATCGGTGCTGGACTCTTGGACGCTTCGAGTTCCTTGTACAGACCGAACGGGTTGTCGTTCGTTCCGATGAGACCGACCTGTCCGGAAATGTACTCCTCCAAGTCCTCGACGCCGTCACCGACGGCGTCGAGCGCGCGCTGCACCAGCGTATTTCGGCTGACGCGAAGCTCCGCGCTTCCGTGGAGACTGCGGCGCATGTTCTGGAGCTGTTTGCTCGGAATGCCGGTGATGTTGACGACGCCGACGCTGCTGTAGCGCTCGACGAAGTCGGTCAAATCGCCAACTTCCTCGCGTTTCCACTCCGGAATCGTCTCGGTCTTACGCTCTGCGGACATCTTAGGCCACCTCCACGGACGGACCCATCGTCGTCTTCACGTAGACGGTATCGACGTTGAGTGGTCCTTTCTCCAAGTTGGAGTGGAGACGCCGAATGATGACGTCGATGTTGTCCGAGATCTCCTCCGCGGACATGTCCTCCGCGCCGACGCGCGTGTGGAACGTCCGGCGGTCGCCGCTTCGAAGTTGGACGGTGTTTTTCATCCGGTTGACGGTCTCGACGACGTCGTCATCGGGTTGGAGCGGCGTCGGCATCTTACCACGCGGACCGAGCACGGTACCGAGGTATCGACCGATGTCCTGCATCATCGACGCCTCGGCAATGAAGAAGTCGGTCTCGTCGGCAAGATCTTTCGCCGCGTCGTCGTCGTCGCCCAACTCTTCCAACTCGTCACCGCCGAGGACGTCGTCCGCGACATCCTCGGCACGAAGGGCGGTTTCGCCCTCCGCGAACACGATGATTTGGGTTTCCTGTCCAGTTCCGGACGGGAGTACGATACTCTCGTCGACACGATTCGACGGATCGTTTAAATCGAGGTCGCGCAAGTTAATCGCGAGGTCTACCGTTTCGCGGAAATTCCGCTCCGGGGAGTCCTCGAGTGCGCGAGAGACTGCTTGCTCTATCTCCTGATCTGCCATTGTTCACCTCCGTAGTCTGCGACCCCAGAGAGGTCGGATCTCCTACGGGTCAGTGAAACAGGCTACGCCTGTCTCGTTCCGGAACGAAGGCCATCTGGAACTTAAACCCGTCGAAGCAGGGCCGAATCCGGCCGTAACTCGTTACCACGGCCGCCCCGAACACC
>CAYNQM010000014.1:0-13890 GCA_964399275.1 uncultured Haladaptatus sp. | reverse complement strand
AGTGAAACAGGCGATGCCTGTCTCACCGGAAATTGACGCATGTCGAACTTAAACCCGTCGAACCAGTACCGAAGGCCACCATCGATTTGCGTTCCGACGGCGAAAGGTCACACGACCGACCAAATCATGTCGTTGCTTCCGGGCGTGTTGGCATTCGCACTCGCTAGTATCCACCTCTTCACGGGGAGAGCACAGTCGCTTCGGGTGCTTCCTCGGAGTTACTGGCTCTCGATAGCCGGTGGTGCATCGGTCGCCTACGTCTTCGTGCACATCCTACCGGAACTGGAAGGCGGGACGGTACTCGAATCGGTGGCGTTCTTGGCCGGATTTCTCGAACGTCACGTCTACCTCGTCGCGCTCATCGGATTCGCCCTGTTCTACGGGTTGGAGCGACTCGCACAGGAGTACGGCCAAGAGCGGAGCAAAGCGGCGCTCGGCGTGTTTTGGCTACACATCGCCTCGTTCTCGGCGTACAACGGCCTCATTGGGTATCTACTCGTCCACCGCGAACAACCGGGCGTGGTGAGCCTCCTCTTCTACGCGATTGCGATGGGACTCCACTTCGTCGTCAACGACTACGGACTCCGACACCATCACGAAGACGCCTACGACCACCTCGGGCGCTGGTTACTCGCCGGAGCCGTCGTCGTCGGATGGGCCATCGGAACCACGACGGAGGTAGACGAAGCCGTGGTGAACACCCTGTTCGCGTTTCTCGCCGGTGGCGTCATCCTCAACGTCATCAAAGAGGAACTACCCGAAGAACGTCGAAGTCGTTTCTGGGCGTTCAGCGTCGGAGCCGCTGGCTACGCGGTGCTCTTACTGTTCGTTTGATGCGAAAGGAAAGAACCCGGATTAGGCTTCGAGCGCGTCGTCGTACTCGCCAGCGTCAACCTTTGCTTTGAACTCGCGTGCGTCGTCACCTTCGATGGTGACACCGAGCGAGGCACAGGTACCGACGACTTCCTTCGCCGCGTTCTTCGTGTCGTAGGCGAGGAGGTCGGGGTGTTTCTGCTCCGCGATTTTCTTCACTTGGTCGATGGAGAGGTCAGCGACGAAGTTCTTCTGGGGTTCGCCACTGCCCGTCTCGAATCCGGCCTCGTCTTTGATGAGTGCCGCCGTCGGCGGAACACCGATTTCGAGTTCGAAACCGCCGTCTTCCTCGACGGTGATGGTGACGGGAACTTCCGTCCCGTCGAACGCGGCGGTCTGTTCGTTGATTTCGTTGACGACTTCCTGCACGTTGACCGCGGTGGGGCCGAGTTCCGGGCCGAGCGGTGGGCCGGGGTTGGCCTGCCCTCCGGGTACGAGGACTTCGATTGTATCAGCCATACCCGAACGAAATCTCGCCGGAGTTTTAAGGATTTCTTTTCGGTCGTTCGAAAGCGGTTCGTGCGAGCAGTTTGGGCGTCGTACCGATGAATTCATCCATCCGGTCGTCGTTCGCACCGCCATAACCGGAACGGGAACGCACTCATGAGCGGAATTGTCGCGTTCGTCGTGGCGACTGCGGCGGCGTCTGCGGTGGTCGTCGGCAAGGATTCAAAATCGGCTGGCTGACCGGTGCTGGTGTCGCCGTGAGTGTGTGGCATTCGAAGCGACAGAGTTCGCGAGCGGGCGAGAACCACAGTCGATACCGACAGCGACTGTTTATGCGTCATCGACCGCGGCCCGTCTGCCAGAAGAGTTCGCCTCGCGATTGCCCTTCGATTACGGAAGACTCACGCCGTGTCGCCCGAGAAACTTGCTCGCCTGCTTGATTTCAACCGGACTGCCGACGATGCGGAAATACCCCTGTTCGAGCGGAATGATACTTATCATAAACTGCTGCTCCAGCTCGGAACGAATCCCGACGAGTGCGTTACGGGGGAGGACTATTTGTGTGCTGTCGCGGAGACGGGCGGGATCCGGCATTACGTATGGTCGTTACGAAAGCCGAAGCGTATTAACGTACCGAAATCAGCAGCGGGCCGTTGGTCCGAAGGAACAAGTTTTTCGGCAATCACGGCGGACGTGTGTCTAATGGGACTGGAGGAGGAAATAGAAGCGCTCCGCGAGGAGATTTCCAACACGCCATACAACAAATCGACCGAGTCACACATCGGTCGGCTGAAGGCGAAGCTCGCGGAAAAGAAAGAAAAGCTGGAGAACCAGTCCTCCGCCGGTGGTGGCGAGGGGTACGCCGTCGAGAAGACCGGCGACGCGACGGTTGCGTTCGTCGGATTCCCGAGCGTCGGCAAGTCCACCCTCTTGAACTCGCTGACCGCCGCAGAGAGCGAAGTCGGCGCATACGAGTTCACGACGCTGAACGTGAACCCCGGCATGTTGCAGTACAACGGTGCGAACATCCAACTGCTCGACGTGCCGGGTCTCATCGAAGGCGCGGCCCACGGACGCGGCGGGGGACAGGAAGTGCTTTCGGTCGTTCGCGCGGCCGACCTCGCGGTGTTCGTGCTCTCGGTCTTCGAAATCGGGCAGTACGAACGACTCCGTAAGGAGCTGTACGAGAACAAGATTCGACTGGACTCCACGCCGCCGAGCATCTCGATTGCGAAGAAAGGACGTGGCGGCATCAGGGTCACGTCCAGCGTTGACCAAGATATTTCCGAGAACGTGATCAAGGAAGTGCTCCGCGAACGCGGGTACGTGAACGCAGACGTGACGCTCCGCGAGAAGGTGGACATCGACCGCCTCATCGACGGTGTCATGGACAACCGCGAGTACATCCCGTCGATGGTGACGGTGAACAAAGTAGACCTCATCGAACCCGACTACGTCGAGAAAGTCAACAGCGACCTGCGCGACCACGACATCGACCCCGACGAAGCGGTGTTCATCAGCGCCGAGAAAGAGAAAGGACTCGACGCACTGCGCGAGCGAATCTGGAACGAACTCGGCCTGATGCGCATTTACATGGACAAGCCGGGACGCGGCGTGGACTACGACGAACCGCTCGTCCTTCCCCGCGGAAGCACCATCGAGGACGCCTGCGACCGACTCGGCGGCCAGATGCGCGAACGGTTCCGGTTCGCGCGCGTCAGCGGCCCGAGCGCGAAACACGACGAACAGCAAGTCGGGGTGGAACACGAACTCGCGGACGAGGACGTGCTCCGCATGATTCTCCGGAAGTGAGGCGGCTCGTTTTTCTCTCCTTGGTCGTCCTGCCGTGGACGATTCTGGTCGCTCCCGGCGGGACGACGCTGGTCTTTCCGTGGGGATTGGCGAATCCGGCGACACTGCACGTCACGACGCTCCCCGAATATCTGTTCATCAGAACTGCTGGACTTCCATCGCAACTTCTCGCGTGGCCACTCAGCGTCATTTTCTATCTGCTCGCGCTGGTGAGCGCGTTTTCCGGGCGATTCGAAGACCGACGGGTGACGGGTGGTCTTCTCGTCGTCGCTGGCGTAACGAATCTGAACTTCGCGCTCGGATTCGTCGGCCGCGCGGGGTCGGTCGTTCCGCTCGGCTCAGTCGCGTTGTTCGCAGTCGCGTGGTGGTTCCACTGGCCCGACCTGCGCGAGACGCTGAACTGGGAAAAGTAGTTATTGTCTCCGCGCCCGCGTACGAAGCACAGGACTTCCGCGAGCGGTAGCCTTTTCGCCCCAGAGAGGGTGATTTCGAACGTATGAGCGGGACGCTCGACCACGTAATGATGCGGGTAGAGGATTTGGACGAGACGCTCGATTGGTACGGCACGCACCTCGACTACGAGGAGAAAGGTCGATGGGAGGCCGACACCTTCACTAACGTCTATCTCGGTCCGGAGGACGTGCACGACGAGGGTGCACTCCTCGAAATCACGTACAACCACGACGGGCGAAGCTACGAGATTGGCGACGCGTGGGGCCACATCGCGGTTCGGGTGGACGACGTGTACGACGCCTACGAGGAACTGATGGACGCGGGTGTCGAGGACTACCGCGACCCCGACTCGTGTGGCGGGCGCTACGCCTTCGTAAAAGATCCGGACGGGCACGAGATCGAAATCGTCCAGCGCGACCACGGCGCGCGCTGGAGCCTCGACCACACCATGATTCGCGTCGAGGACGCGGACGAGGCACTAGGCTTCTGGACGCGCAAGTTCGAGTACGAGCACACCGGTCGCTGGGAGTCGGACACCTTCGCCAACTACTTCGTCAAGCCGGAGGACGCCGCCGAGGAGGCGATGGCGGTCGAACTCACCTACAACTACGACGGGCGGAGTTACGAAATGGGCGATGCGTGGGGCCACCTCGCCGTGCGCGCGGACGACCTCCACGACGACTGGGAGACGCTGATGGAGCGCGAGGCGGAGAACTACCGCGACCCGGAATCCTGCGACGACCGATACGCCTTTACCAAAGACCAAGACGGGCACGAAATCGAACTCGTCGAACGCGACTGAGCGAACCGACTGCTTTCCGACGAAGCTATTTTTAGATATTCCCTGCCGAAAATAGTGCAAAAAAGATAATTGTACAATTTCTGTCAGTGACGTTCTACATTCATAATCGGCATTTAATCATGTGTTCATTTGATTCGGTTAGACACTACTACTTAAAGAGTGGAATGGTGAATCCCGCTCTTAATTACACATTATGCTGATCGAGAGTGACAGTAGGATTCGGTTTTGATCTGTTTATTTACCTTTTCGACGAACCCTTATTGAGCACGCTACTGCCTAAATTCGGGCGTATGAGAGTATAACGACGATTTGAATACCACAAAGCATTTATAATGACGGGCTTACGTTTCTTCTGTACCCCTACCCATGGTGGCAGATGGAGTACCACTTCCCTCCCGGTGCGGTTCGGGTTGGAAAAGACACGCGAGTGGTCGTGGGAAAAGCTGTCGCCGACTAAGAAAAAACAAACGAGAAAGTATGACAGGAAATATTACAAAGGTTCGCAGTCTGCTCCTGACGGCGCTGATGGTTATGTCGGTTTTCGCCGGCGCAACCGCGTTCGCAGGTTCCGCAGTTGCGGCTGATGCGGAAGTTGGCGTCGACTCGCCGATCTTCCAGGGCCAGGAAACCGTCGCAGACGGTTTCAATGGCAGTGAAAAAGTAACGCTCGAAAAATACACCGACAGTTCGTGGCAGTACCGTGACCAGTACACCGCCGACAACGGCAGTGTCACGGTTGATACCAGCGACCTCGACGGTAAATACCGCCTCGTTGGTTCGCAATCGAACACCACGAAAGAGTTCCAGGTCGTTGAGCAGACGCTCGACTTCGAAGCCAGCACGACCACCGTGAAGAACGGCGGCTCGGACTCCGAGATTGCCTTCGAACTTCTGGACTCAAACCGTAACGACTTCAACGTCCAAGCAACGTCCGAAGAAGCGTTCGGCGAAGATGTCGCAATGGATGTCGGTTACTACGGCGATGAAGGCGACACGGCCACGCTCGACTTCACCGACGTTGACGCAGGCACGTACAACATCACGCTCGGCGTGAACGACTCGACCGCGAGCGAAACGTTCGAGGTCACAGTCAAGGACGCAGGCGACACTGACGCGGACTTCGCGCAGTCGTCCTACAACGTCCCGCGCGGCGACATCGTCCCGATCACGGTTGACCTCGAAAATACGGACGAAGCAGACGTCCAAGTCGGTAGCAACGAGTCGAACTTCAACATGTCCGTCCACGTCGAAGACGGCTCCGGTGACGACGACGACGGTCAAGTCACCTTCTACCTGAACACGTACAAGACCACCAACAGCGACGCTGACAAGGCGATCTACGCGGAATCCGGTAGCGGTGACTCCGTCAGCGCGATGTGGGTGTCTGATCCACTCGACAACCCGGTTGCAGTCACCTCCGGTGACAACGTCTACAAGCTCCGAGTCGACGCCGACGGCGACGGCACCCCGGAGAATGCCGCCGCACTCAATGTCGAAGCACGTAGCACCGGTAGCGCTCAGACGTGGATTGCACCCAACAACCTCGACGCAGACAACGCAACGGAACTGACGGAAGTAGTTACCCAGCGTAGCAACGTCGCACAGGGCGACCACGTCGTCGTCCAAGTCAAGGATACCTCCGGTATCTTCGGTGCCATCAACGATGAAGACCTCCCAAGCGATGCAGACCTCACCGACATTGACGGTCTCTCGCTGACGGTTAAGGAGAACGACCCTGAGCCGAACACGGCTGCAGACACGTTCAACTCGAGCGACGACGGCGTCTCCATGATTTCGGACGGCGCGAACAAGTCGCTCTACATCCTTATCGACACTGATGAAGTCAGTATCGACGCGGACGATCTCGAAGGCGAGTGGACGGCAAAGTTCACGGTTGACGAGAATTACGCTGTCGCGCCGGACGATGATCAGTCCGTCTCGACCGCGTTCTCCGTCGAGGAGCCTACCCTCGAAGTGAACAACGGTGAGGATGTCGCGGTCGCCAACGCCGCCAACCAGTCCATCTCGGGTTCGACCAACCTCGCACCCGGTACGACCGTGACCCTCCAGGCCAGCTCCGGTGTCTTCTTCAAGAACCTGAACGACCTGGAAGTCAGCGGTGACGGTTCCTTCTCGGGTATGATGGACTTCAGCGAGTACGAGAACGGTACCGAGTTCTCGGTCAAGGCCATCGCAAGCGGTGAAACGGCCTCCGCGAACGGTGTTCTCGACCAGAACGCGGACAACAGCCAGAACACCACGACGACGACGACGACGACGACGACGACGACGACGACGACGACGACTACGTCGAGCACGTCCGAAACGTCGGAAACGTCCGAGACCAGCGAGACCACGACCACGACGACCAGCACGACGAGTGACGGTCAGCCTGGCTTCGGTGTCGCTATCTCCGTTGTCGCACTCCTCGCCGCGGCGCTCCTCGCGCTCCGCCGAGAGAACTAATTCAGACACGCGTCTGATTTCGACTAATTAATTCCTTTTTCGTGCACTCGACCGCTGAGCGACAGCGTTATCGAACGATTGCATAGCCGATTGAGAGAAACAGCGACGGCGGGACTATTCTACGTCGAGCAGGTCGCTTGGCGCGTCTGCGAGCGACTCCAGCGCGTCGGCTTCGATGTGATGCAAGTCGCCCGGGACGACGAGCAGGTGGAGCGGCTCGCCGAAATCACGCGTCGCGAGTTCCGACAGTCGGTCGGCTTCGACTCGGGGATTGGGACTGCCTGCCCGCGCGACCACGACCGCGAGCACGTCGTCGTATCCCTCGGCGAGCATTTCCGCGGCTACGTCCGCGGTCATGTACTCGTCTTCCGCGTCGGCGTCGCCGTTTCCGGACGGATTCCAGCCGACTTTGATGTCCAGATAGACGAGGGTGTGGAGACCTCGGTCTCGGTTCTCGTCCAACACGTTCGTCACGCTGGCCGGGAGTCCGTCAGCGCCGTGAGCGTAGTCGAACGGGAGCGTCGTGGCTTTCCCGAATCGATAGTTCTGCAATCCGGTCAGACCACTGGCCGCGGACTCGGCCGTCGGAGCGTGGACGACTCTGGTGTCGATGCCGCGCTCCTCGGCGCGCAGTCGTAAATCAACATGGGTGGTCGAAATCATGGTATCGCCAGCGGTGAGGAAGACGGCGTCGCCTGCCTCTGCGGCGGCGAGTATCGCGTCGGGGTGTTGTTCGACGCCAGCGCGGTCTCTGACTTCGATGTCCGTGTCGTGAAACGCTTCGAGGTCGGTAAGGTTCGCGCCGATGAGTTTGCTGGTGTAGAACTCGGCGAAGACGCGGTCTGCGTCGGCAATCGCCTCGCGGCCCTCGACGGTGATAGAACGCTCGTCGTACAGGCCGAGACCGATGAAGGTGAGCATATCCGCTTTTGGCAGGTGACTGGCTTAAGCGACGCGACCTGAAGCGTCAGCGTTAACGCCTGCTTTCCGCAACGAAGAGGTATGCAAGCGCCCTGCGTGCGCGTCGAGCGGGAACGAGGGGAGGCGACGCGCCGCGAACTCGCCGACGCCGACCTTATCGCCGCCGACCTCGAAATCGTCGTCGAAGACGACTGGCTGTACGTTCCTGTCACCGACTCCGACGCAGTTCCGACGGAGTTCGAAGTCGTAGAACACGACGTACCGACCCGCGATACCCCGGACATGCCCGCCGACATCCTCGGATTCGAACCAAGCTACGAACGACTCGGCGACATCGTCCTCGTTGACGAAGACGACGCGGAGCGCGCCCAATCCATCGCCGACGCACTCGTGGCGTCCGAAATCCCGGTGAAGACCGTGCTGAACCGCGCGTCGAAAGTCAAAGGCGAAACGCGCGTCCGCGATTGGGACGTGCTTGCTGGCAAGGAAACGGAAACCGTCCACCGAGAGTACGGCTGTGAGTTCGCGCTCGACGTCGCGCAGGTGTACTTCTCCCCGCGACTCGCCACTGAACGCCACCGCGTCGCGGAGCAAGTCGAGGCCGACGAGCAGGCGTTCGACATGTTCGCGGGCGTCGGCCCCTTCGTCGTCCCGTTCGCAAAGCGTGGCGCGCAGGTCGTCGGCACGGACGTAAACGACGTAGCAATCGACTATTTGCGCGAGAACGCTCGCCGGAACGGAGTCGAAGACCGCGTCACCGCGATTGCTGGCGACGTTCGAGTAGTCGCCTCGGAACATGAGAACTGGGCCGACCGCCTCGTGATGAATCTGCCACACAGCGCGGGCGAGTTCCTCAACGCCGCCGTCACCCTCGCAGGCGACGACTGCGTGATTCATTACTACGACATTCAACACGAAGACGACCCTTTCGGGCCGGGCGAACGAGCGATTCGGACGGCGGCAGAGCCGGAGTACGACGTGTCGGTTGAGACGCGCCGGGAAGTGCGGTCATACGCGCCACACGAATTGAACGTCTGTTTGGACGTTCGATTGACGCGGTAGTTCGTGATGGATTAACGCCGCACTCCGCGGGCATTTCGCAACCCTTATGCACTCCGTGGTGTCTACATTTGAGTGTAGAAAGCTACATCGGGCCGGTGTAGCTCAGACTGGCTAGAGCGATTCCTTCGTAAGGAATAGGCCGAGGGTTCAAATCCCTCCACCGGCTTTTTGTCACGAACTACTACGCGAGTGACAAATATGTTCTGGAGGATTTGAAGTAGACCAGACACAGCCCGCGCAGTGAGCGACCGGTGGAACCGCGAGCGAACGAGCAGGACTGTCTGGACGTGGTTCACAATTCCTCCACCGGCTTTTCATTTCGTATTCGAATCCTCGATAGACATTTTTCGACTGCAGATTTCACGAGAGGCCAGCGATGCGAGTGGTTTTTCCGGTGTCCGAACCCCACTTCATTTATGCAGGACGACCCGAGCTATCGCGTGCTTGCGACCGACGACGACGACGACGGCAGTCTCCGTCTGCTCGACAGGGAAACGTACGAACCAGTCGTCACTGCCGTAGATGGACACGACGCGCCCGTCGCCGACCTCCGACCCGGCTACCTCGTCAACGCCGACCTCGATTGGGCGACGACCGAGCCAACCGTTCGCTCGCTGTCGGTGCGCCGCCCGACGCGGTACGTTTTCGTCGATGACATCGACCCCGTCTTCGAGGTCGCACAGGAGGCGTGGAACGAGGCGCGCGCCGCGGGCGAGTCGATGAACAGTCGCGTCACCCGCAACACTGACAACGAAGTCAACGGCGTTCTCTACGTCTTTGCCGAGGACGACGCGGGCGGGGTTTTCGAGGGGTTCCGAGACGGTACGCGCCCGCTCGAACCGCTGGTCGATAGGGTGAACGAACGCGAAGGTGCCGAACCGCGAGAGGTGTTCGTCCTTCGTCCTGCGAACGGATATTTCGTCGTCGTCACGATAGCGCTCCGGAAGGACGGACAGTTCGCCGAAACGCTTCGGGAGACCTACGGCGACGAGTAGCGCGGCGGCGTGGGTCGGCGATGCTCTCCCGTCTGCTACACGTATCCAGGCGGTGGTGGAAGTTCGACGACGTTCGTTTCGTTACGGTCGTGTGGAACCGTCGCATCCATCTCGACTTTCACGGCGTCGTCGCCACGGTTTTCGCGCCGAAACACGGTCTTTTCCATGTCGTGTGATCTGAACAGAGAACCAATCGGAGTTTTGATACCGGCGAATGTTCGCGTTCGGATTCGCTCGCTCGTTTTCACCGGTTGAAGACCGTCAGGGATTATTGAAAAACGATAGTGGAGTCGTACCGTCGGTATATATAGTCGTATCGCATATCTACAACTATAGGTGATTTCGATGAGTGGGCCGTTAGTGGGGAAGCGACGAAGTCGGTTAGTCGAGGAGATAGAAGACCTTCGCCGGGAGGTGAGACAGCACCAGCAGGAGCTATCCACGTTCGAGCAACTGCGAAGGGAGTCGAGAACGACGATGAACACGTTCGACGCATACGAGGGGATCTGTGCTGACTGCGGACAAGGTGTCATCCTCCGAACCGCAGACCGACTTCACTGCACGTCGTGCGGGTATCAGCGATATCTCTGATATGCAGTACGCGCCTCGGTGAGTGAGTCGAATAGTGACCGCCGTATTGCCCGGTTTCGCTCCGTTACGAGTCGAGATTCCTGTAACTGAATTATAACTTTTTCCCTTCCGCCGACCTATGGGATGTGATGACTGACAACGACTCAGAGCAATCCGATGCATCCGAACAGGACACAGAGGACGTTGCAAAGGAGGCCGCGAGCAACCGCGATGAGCTCCTTTCCCTTCTTCCACACTACTATCGGGGCGAAATTTCGCAGGCGGGGAAGTTTCTCGACAGACTCGACCTCACCGTCGATTGGGCGATTGCTCTCGTCACCGCCGTCCTCGCGCTCGCGTTCGAAAGTGTCGAATCGTCCCCGTACCTCCTTCTCATCGGTATGGTCGCCATTTCGATGTTTCTCGTCTTCGACGTACGGCGGTATCGGATGTACGACGCGATTCGCGCCCGCGTTCGGCTCATCGAGGAAAACGTGTACGCGAACGCGTTCGACCCGTCGGACACGCAACTCGCCGAGTGGCGCGAAGAACTCGGCGACGACCTCCGAAGACCGATGTTGAAGGTAACGTACTGGGAAGCACTCTCGCGGCGACTCGAACGCGTCTACTTTCTCCTCTATCTCCTGCTTGGGGTCGCGTGGCTGTTCCGGATAACCATTTTCGCTCCGAAAGAGACGTGGCATGAAACGGCGTCCGTTCCGGGAGTATCCGGAGAAATCGTCGTCACCGTCGTTGGCGTGTTTTATCTCGTCGTGACGCTCCTCACCTTCTGGCCGCACCGTCGGGAAGCGAAAGGCGAATTCCACGGCGAAGAGGCAGGCGACTGGAAGGAGATGGAGTAACGACGAAACCACCGAAGCGGCAGGCCGGGCTTATCTCACGTCTGGTTTTCCCTACCGCGTTAGAAGCGATTCCAACGACGGACACGAGAAGAAGCTATTTTTACCCCAATCGAAACCATATCAGAACAGAGAAAAACAATTCCAACGGTTTTTCCACGATTGTTTATACATCTTATGTACGAAATAAACTGCGGATAATTCGGTCGAACCGGTTTCAACTATCGACTCGGTTTTCCCCCTTCCCAGCGAATCAAGTGGTGTACCATGCGACAACTATCGCGACGAATCGTTGCAAGCGCACTGGTTAGCATACTGCTCATCGCTGGCGGCGCGACCGTCGCACTTGCAGACGGAGACGCCTCGGGGTCAGAGACTACTGATGTAGACCACAAAATCGGCAATCAGGAAATCACCATCCGAGACGCGACGATAACCATCTCGAACACCAGCGTCGAGGGATCGGGCCTTCCAAACGCGACCATCGACGACCGACAGTACACTGTCGGAGACTCCACGACGACTATCGAGGGACTTACGCTGTCGGTTAACGGAGAGACCTACGAAATCTGCCGCATCGAACTCACCGTCGAGAACGTCGGTCTCGAACTGCAGAACGTCGAACTGAGCGGGTAGTCGATGCGTGCGGGACTATCCCGTCGCGTTTGACACCGCGGTCGTATTTTGCCCGGTTGAATTTCTTCGCACCCACTGGCGGTATTCGTCCTGTGGGAGCACCCTGACGGTCGTCCGCATTCGCGTGTGGCCCGCGCCACAGAACTCGGTGCAGTAACCGCGGTACGTTCCTGGTTCGGTGGCGCGCGTGTGGATAATCGTCGTTCGACTGGGAAACACGTCCTGTTTCAGCCCCAGTTCCGGCACGAACAGGGAGTGAATGACGTCCGCCGAGGTCATTCGAACGTACACCTCCGTATCCGCCGGAACGACGAGTTCGTCCTGCGTCGTGCGATTCGTCCCCGGATACCGGAACTCCCATCCCCACTGATAGGCGAGGCCGCGAACCGTCACGGCGTTCGACGCGGACGAATTGTTGAATTCGGCACCCCCACCCGATTCGCCCGGTTGCGTCGGCGTGATGTACGGACTGGCCAGCACCGTGTACGCCGCAACGCCCACGAAGAGGAGGATAATGGCTGTAGCGATGGTCCACGTGATTTCGAGGGCCGGGTCTTCCGCCGTCGGGAGCGGTTCGTCGTTGTCCCGAAACCGGACGACGGCGTAGATGAGAATCACCTCGACGAACAGCATCAGCGGAAGCGCCACGTAGAGCAGTTGAAAGTTCAACTGGTCGATGAGGCGTTTATTGACCGACTGCGCCGCCGCTGGCGTCACCGCGACGATTCCAACGACGCCCAGAAGACAGGCGAACGCCCCCACGCGACAAAGTCGCATTGTAGCCGAGTCAACTGACGGTCTGATATAGTTTATCGCGCGCTCAGTTACGTGTCAGATTTATTCTCTGTCAGTTCGGCCTTCGTCTTTATCGTGATGGCTCCCGACGCGAGTACGTAGATTCATGATACGCACGGGGTGGGGTTCGTGAATCGGGCAGTGATCGAACTGAGCATCCTTGGAGCGGTGCTCTGTGGTTGCTGGTTAGTGTTCCTGCTCGCTCGTCGGCGCGCCACTCAACCCGACGGCGGGTACGGAACGCGCCGAGAGTTTGACGTGAGTTTCGACTCGTTCAGAAAGACGGTGGCACACTGGACGACGACGACGAACCACCGAGAGGTCGGGATACTGTACATCCTCTTCGGCACCTTCGCGGCGCTCTGGGGAGGGACGGACGCGATGATGATGCGCACCGAACTGCTCACGTCGAACGCCGACGTGTGGTCCGTCGAGACGTACAACGCGCTCTTTACCGCACACGGCATCACGATGCTCTTTTTCTTCGTGACGCCGGTCTTTTTCGGCATCTCGAACTACTTCGTCCCGCTTCTCATCGGGGCCGACGACATGGCGTTTCCGCGACTCAACGCCATCGGTTTCTGGTTGCTTCCTCCCTCCTTGCTTCTCGCTCGTGGCGGCCTCCCCGCGCAGGTCATCGGACAGTTCTTCCGCCTGTTCGGCGTGCGGGGCGACGTGTTTCGGTTCTTCTGGACGCTCCGAGAACCGGAACTCGGGTGGACGCTGTACGCGCCGCTTTCTATCCAGTCGCCAAATCCACAGGTGAACTTCCTGCTCCTCGGCCTGCATCTCTCGGGCATCGCCACGACCATCGGCGCTATCAACTTCATCGCCACTATCGTCTACGAACGCGGCGACGACGTTGGATGGGAGAATCTCGACATCTTCGTCTGGAACATCCTCACGACGAGCGGCCTCATCCTCTTCGCGTTCCCGCTGCTTGGCAGTGCGCTCATCATGCTCCTGCTCGACCGGAACTTCGGTACGACGTTCTTCACGACGGGCGGTGGCGACCCGATTCTGTGGCAACATCTGTTCTGGTTTTTCGGCCATCCGGAGGTGTACATCGTCTTCCTCCCCGCCGCAGGACTGATGAGTTTCATCCTCCCGAAGTTCGCGGGCCGAAAGCTGTTCGGATTCACCTTCGTCGTCTACTCGACGCTCGCCATCGGTGTGCTTTCGTTCGGCGTCTGGGCGC
>CAYNQM010000013.1:11720-43962 GCA_964399275.1 uncultured Haladaptatus sp. | reverse complement strand
AGTCGCTCGAGTCCGGCCTCGGCGTTGGTGCGCCGAACCTCGCCCTCCGCCGTGAACGGCGTCGTGACGATGGCGATAGTGAGTGCGCCCGCCTCGCGCGCGGCCTTCGCGACGACGGGGGCGCTTCCGGTTCCGGTGCCACCGCCGAGTCCGGCGGTGACGAACACCATGTCCGAGCCTTGAATCGCGTCGTAGATGTCTTCTTGACTTTCGAGCGCGGCCTCTTCTCCGACCTGCGGGAGCGACCCCGCGCCGCGCCCGCTGGTCTTCTGTTCGCCCATCAAAATCTTCGTGTCGGCTTCGATTTCGACGAGATGCTGAACGTCGGTGTTCGCCGCGACCAGCGACGCTCCGTGAATCCCCTCCTCGGCCATGCGGTTGACCGTGTTGCCGCCACCACCGCCACAGCCGACGACTGTGATGTTGGTCTGGAGGTCTTTGAGAACGTCCTGTAGCTGGTCGTCGGTCATCGTCCCCGACGGATTCGTTCCCGACGTTGCCGTATCGTTTCTGGCACCACCAATCTGCGATTGGGGAGACGATTGCTGTTCCCCTTCCGCCTCCTCAATGGCGTCTTCGACAATGGAGTCCATCCTTGAGGCTTGGTTTACCAACGCAGATTAATTATCTTTCCCCTCTGGATGACGCATGTCTGACGCAGGTACACACACCACACATATTTATTTTATTTAGTAATGCGAAACACATAAATCGGCGATTCACACGAGAAACCGATGCGTACGCTCCGTTTGCACCGTTTCCGGCGGGATGGTCTCGTCGCCAACCGTGACCGGAACGCCCGACGAGAGTTTGCCGAACTTCGGCCCTTCGGGGACGCCCAGTTTGTGAGCCTTCTGTGGATCGAACGCGACCTCGCGCGCGACGACTTCGTCCGCGGTTCGCTCGACCGAATCGTACTTCCGTTCGAGTAGTGCCGCCAGCGCGTCCACGAGGTCGTCGTAGTCGTCCGGGTCGCGAACCGCCGCGCGTCCCGACACCTGCGTTCCTCCCTGTTCGGTCTCGAACGCGACGCTGTGCTCCGAAACCGCCTTTCGCGTCGCCTCGCGGTCGATGCCCGTAACACTGTCGAGCAAGTCGCCGGGAAGCGAAACGATTTCGAACCCTCGCGTGCCACTCGCCCGCTCGCCGAATCGAAGTCCCGAATCCACCGACGAGAGTTCGGCTTCCAGTTCCGTGACGAGCGCGAGGGGGATGTCGGACGCTTCGCGCACCCACGTCTCGCTCACGATTCGGTAGCCGAGGTCGGCGACGACCGACTCCAGTTCCGGTGACTCACCCTCGCAAACGGCGAACTCCGCGCCGCTTCGCTCGAACGCCTGCCGGATCGTTTCCCGACACTGCACCGGCGCGCTCATCGCGTCCAGATTCCAGTCCGACGCGACGTGACCGACCGCCCAATCGGTCTCGCGGACGATTCGCTCGAATCGCGGAACGTAGTGTCCGCCGCCGAAGCCAACGAGTTGGCGTTCGCGGGTCGGTTCGACGCCGCGCAGGTCAAGGATGGCGCGGGCCACGGCGCGGGCCGCCTCGGCGTCGTGCCACTGCTCTTCGTCGCTTCCGAGTTCCACGAACATCGAGGGAACGCCGACCTCGCTCGGACCGTGGTGGGTACACTCCATACCAACTTCGTAGGAGTCCGGCGCGTGGTTGTCGAACTCGCTCAGCAGTTCGGCCTGCGCGTTCGGACAGGTTTCGGCCAGCGTTCCGTCCTCGCCACCGTACTCCGCCGGGCCGAAGTTCCCCGTGAAGTGGGCGGTGAGCAGTGGGCCGGTGTCGCCGGAATGTCTGGACGCGAAGACGAGGAAATCGGGATTCGAAAATGCCGCCGCCGCGTTCTCGATGTCGAGGTGCAGGTCGTCGAACTCCCGAAGTTCGAAGCCGTCGGTTCGGTAGTAGCGACCCCCGCCGTCGGCGTCGGGGCGCGATTCGTCTTCGTGTGCTGTCCATTCGGTTTCCGACCGGAGATGCTCGCCGATGTGCTCGGAGGCGTAATCGGCGCGACTGACGACGACGGCAATCATGTGCTCGACTCCGCGCTAAAATCGAAAAAGGGCGTCGATACCGTTAGACCTGCTCCGCCGGGACGCGGTCGTCTCCGCCCGTGATGCGGTGGTAGACGCGCCCGACGAGGCGTTGGAGTTGCTCTCGGCGCATCGCGAGAAGCAGGAGACCGAGGACGATGTAGACGGCGCTGAACCCGATGAGCGCCTCGTAGTGGTGGAAGTCTGGATACAACTGCACGACGAAGAGCACGAGGAGTGCGAGCGCTTCGCGGATGCTGATGTTGAAGTTGACGAGGATGGCCAGCGCGAAGAAGCTCTGTGCCGCCGTGAGCCAGATTTCGCCGACCTGTTTCTGCCCGAGATGGAGCGTCCCGAGACTCCCCAGCGAGATGCTGTAGACGATACCGAGCGTCCCGATGAGGAGCGTCCACTGGTTCAGCTTCGAGGAGATGAGCGCGTTGAACGCCGCCGTCGAGCGCGCTTTGTTGACGAGATAGGCGACGACGATGAGTTCGGGACTCTCGCTGGCGAGCGGTGCGACCCACTGAATCATCAGGAACGGCGGAATCCCGATTTGCTTCCCGTACTCTTCCAGGCCGGTTGCGAACGGGTGGACTGCGGTGTAGATGACCAATCCGGCGAAGACGAACATGCCGAGATAGATCGGAACGCGGATGCTCTTTTTGAACGACTGGAAGTAAGCGGGGATGCCCACCTGCTCTTCCTCGGAATGTGGCGCGTTCAGCGTGAAGATGATGTACGTGAAGTACAGGCCGACGAGGAACACCGTGTCAGCCAGTCCGATACCGCCCCCGAGCGGGACGAAGAACGCGTACAGCGTGGCGATGAACAGGAACAGAATTTCCGTCGAGATGTCGCGGTCGAGTCGAACGCGGTCGGCGAGAAATCCGGTCCGAGTCTCGACCGCCGGGTCGTTCGTGGAGCGCGCCTTGTAGATGGCGAATATCGCGATGGCAGACCACCCGAGTCCGATGAGGATGCGGTTCGCGCCGGTCATGTTCGCGACGGCGAGCGCCGCGGCGTTCGACTCAGGGTTGGCACCGGCTTCCCACGCGTACAACGCGTCGACTGCGTACTCCGGGGCGACGGCGAGGACGGCGAGGATTGCGAGTGCGAACGCGCGCGGAACGTCTTCCTCCGCCGTCTCGGCGGCCCACGCGAGGAGGAACGATGCACCGAGGATGGATAGTCCCGTAACGCCAATCGCTTCGAAATGGGAAAGGCCGTGACCGTGTCCGGTCGCCCAGAGGCCCATCCACGGTACCGTGAGAAGTACCGAAAACAAAACTGCTGTAAGAGGATGTCGTAGTCGGCTACTCATTTACGGCCAGTTGCTCCCCCCTGTAGGTAACCCTTACGTTCCGAAACTAGAGAGAATACACCGGCGTCAAACTCCCCGCTCTCGGGGACGTTCGCGTTCGATTCGTCGCTCCCCCTACTCGGTAGCGTTCCCGAACGAGTGGCAGAAAACCGCTCCACGAACGACTCCAAAACGAAGACGAAGCCGTGTAGATTGTGACAGGACACCGCGTACTCCAAACTTAGGGGAACAAGAAGAAGACGAACACGCCGTACCCGCAAACGAGCATCAGGCCGTTGAACCGCGAGACGCGGTGGTGGTGCGCCATCAGTGCCATCGCCGCGACGGTGAAGGCGACGAGGAACGGGAACTCGAACGTCTGCGTCGTCACCGGAACGTTTACCGGAACGATCAGCGCCAAGACGCCGATGACCGCGAGGATGTTGTAGATGTTGCTCCCGATAACGTTGCTGATGCTGAGGTCTGCTTCGTCGCGGGCGGAACTGACCATCGAGGTGGCGAGTTCGGGGAGTGACGTACCGAATGCGATGATGGTCAGGCCGATGAACAAGTCCGAGAAGCCGAATCCACGGAGCAGTTCGACGCTTCCCATGATGAGCAGGCGCGACCCCGCCAGCAGGACGGCGACCGAGAGGGCGAACGTACCGACGGTGCGAACGTTGACGGTGCCATCGTCTCTTACCTCGTCGGTGACGGCGGACGCGTCACCGCCGTGTCGCGTGTGGCGCAGGATGTAGACGGTGAAAACGCCGAGAACGACGAGCAACAGTGAGCCATCGACGGTGCCAAGTGTTCCGTCGCTTCCGAGGACGACGAGGAGGACGACCGCGGCGAGCATGAACGTCCCGTGTCGCCACAGCAAATCCCGGTCGACCGCGAGCGGTTGAACGAGCGCTGACGCCCCCAACACGAGCCCGATGTTGGCGATGTTCGACCCGATGATGTTCCCGAGTCCGATGTCGCCGGAGACGGAGACGGCTCCGATGAGACTGACGAACAGTTCGGGTGCGGTCGTGGCGAAGGCGATGATGGTCACGCCGATAGTCACCGGGGCGATACCGAACCCGAGAGCGAGCGACGACGCGCTATCGACGAGTAGTTCCGCGCCGAAATACAGGAGTGCGATACCACCGAGCAGTAACAGGAGGTCGGAGGACATTCCCAGCGTGAGTTGCGGAGTGAACATATTCCTCCTGATTGTTCCACTATCAATATATATTACTTCCGACGAATGGGCTTATTCGACAGCAGGCCACAGAAGGCATATGGACGTTTACGGACTGGTCGGCAACCCGGTCGGCCACTCGCTGTCGCCGCCGATGCACGAGTCTGCCTACGACGAACTCGAACTGGATGCGCGCTACGTCACCTTCGAACCCGAGGCCGTCGGCCCGGCAATCGAAGGCGCACAGGCACTCGGCGTTCGCGGACTCAATGTAACGATTCCGTTCAAAGAGGACGTTCTCCCGCACGTCGAAGCCGATTCGCTCGCGGAACGAATCGGCGCGGTGAACACCATCGACTTCTCGGATTCCTCCCCGACGGGCTACAACACCGACGCCGACGGAGCGCGTCGGGCGTTCGAACGCCACGACGTGACCCTTGACGGAAAATCGGCCGTCGTCGTCGGGGCAGGTGGCGCGGCGCGCGCCATCGCGTTCATGCTGGCCGACGAGGGTGCGACGGCGCACGTCGCCAACCGAACCGTCTCGCGCGCCGAATCGTTGGCCGAGGACGTGCCGTCGGCGAGCGCGCACGGCTTGGACGCCCTCACCGAACTCGTTCCGGACGCCGACGTGGTGGTCAATGCGACGAGCGTCGGGATGGAAGAAGACGTGTCGCCGATTCCCCGCGAAACGCTTCACGAGAGCCTCACGGTGATGGACGCGGTGTATCGCCCGGTCGAAACGCGACTCCTCCGCGAGGCGGCGGCGGCCGGGGCCACGACCATCGACGGCGCGTGGATGCTCCTGTTTCAGGGTGTCACGGCGTTCGAACTGTGGACTGGTCGTTCGGCCCCGGTCGAACGGATGAACGCCGCCTTGCGAAGACGCCTTTAAGTGATGGGACTTTGTACAGTCCCATAATGGGGCTTATCACACGGCTGAAGTCGTTGCTCGGTCTTGGCGATGAGCGGTCGCAGGCACGCAAGCGTGACTCAGGCGTCACGATAGAGCGTGAACCGACCGACACCACCAGAGAGCAACAGGACGCAGAATCCGAGCGAGCAGTGAAACGACCGGAAACGAACGACGGGGACGACGCGACGACAGACACAGACACAGGTATCTCGACCGAAGACCTCGTGGACGAAGAGCCGACGGAACACATCGAGGAAGCAGAACCCGAGGCCGCCGCGGAACCGGCGGAAGCAACCGGGCCGGGGGCCGAAGCGGGACAACCGGCGCAGACGGAGGCCACCGAACCCGAACCGGGGCCAGAGGAAGTCGATGAGTCGGAACCCGAAGCGGACGAAGCGAGCGAAGCAGTGGACGGGACAGAAGCGGAATCGGTCGAAGCAGGAGACGAAACGGAAGACGAAGCATCGGCCGAAGAAGAACCAGCCGAAGCGGAATCGGCGGAAGAAGAATCGACGGAAACGAAAGCGACACCAGAGGGGCGACCGCTCGAAGACGTCAAAGGAATCGGCCCGGCGTACGCCGAACGACTGCGGAACGCGGGCGTCGAGGACTCGGCGGCGTTGGCGGATGCCGACCCGGAGGAACTCGCCGATGCGACCGACCTCTCGCCGAAGCGCATCGAAGGCTGGATAGAACGTGCGAAATCGATGTAAAAAACCGACGGTCGTCTCCTCGCGGGCGTCGTACCGCGAGACGGCCCGCGACGCGTCGCCGGGGGTACGCATTCCCGTCGAAGTACGGCTTCAGGTGGACGACCCGTTTCTCGCCTACCGACGCGCGAGAGACGGTACTGGCGGGTTTTACCTCGCCACGACCGGCGGCCAGTCCGGTTGGGGCTACTTCGGCGTCGAACCGAGCGAGCGACTGCAAGCGCGTTCCCGCGCGGAATCGCTCGGCGACGCGCCGGGGCCGAGTCTCGGCGCGCTGTCCGGCGTGTTGGAAGATGAAACGCTGGTTCGCGGAGAGTGCGACGTACCGTACCCCTGCGGGCTGTTCGGCTGGCTCTCCTACGACCTCGTGCGCGAACTGGAGACGCTTCCGGGGTCGGCGGACGACGACCGAAACCTTCCCCGACTCCAGTTTGGACTGTACGACTGCGTCGCGGCGTTTCGAACCGGCGAGGAGACGACGCTCCGAATCACGGCGTGTCCTCGACTCGGTGACCCTGACGACCCGGATGCGGCCGACGATCCCGACGCGATGTACGAGGTAGCACGCGAACGGGCGCTCTCGCTCGCGGAGGCGGTGAGGCAGGGCGACGAAGACGTCGGTGCCCCACCGACCGACCGGCAGGGGTCGTTCGTCAGCAGTTGCGGAAAAGACGCCTTCGCGGAGCGCGTCCGCGCGGTCAAGGAGTACGTCCGCGACGGCGAGACGTTTCAGACGAACATTTCCCAGCGACTTGAAGCGCCCGCCAGCGTCCATCCAGTCGAGGCGTTCGACGCGCTCCGGCGGGTGAATCCCGCGCCCTACTCCGCACTGCTGGAGTTTCCGGGAATCGATTTGGTCAGCGCCAGTCCCGAACTCCTGCTCGACGTGGACGGCGAGCGCGTTCGCACGGAACCCATCGCGGGAACGCGAGAGCGCGGAAACACGCCCGAAGAGGACGCTGACCTCGAAGCCGACCTGCTCGACGACGAGAAAGAACGCGCGGAGCACGCGATGTTAGTTGATTTGGAGCGCAACGACCTCGGGAAAATCGCGGCCTACGGAAGCGTCGAGGTGACGGACTACCGTCGGGTGGACAGGTACTCCGAGGTGATGCATCTCGTCTCTGAAGTCGCCGGGCGTCGTCGCCCCGAAGTTGGAATTCCGGACGCAATCGCGGCGCTGTTCCCCGGCGGCACCATCACGGGTGCGCCGAAACCTCGGACGATGGAAATCATCGACGAACTGGAATCGACGCGCCGGGGACCGTACACCGGCAGTATCGGCATGCTCGGATTCGACGACAGAGCCACGCTGAACATCGTCATCCGGACGCTGGTTCGTCAGCGGGAGGAGTACCACCTGCGGGTGGGTGCCGGAGTCGTCCACGATTCGGTTCCCGGACTGGAGTACGAAGAGACGCTGGCGAAGGGGAAGGCTCTCGTGAACGCGATTGACGAGGTTTTAGAGCGTGAGCGTGGCTTTTCGGTTGAATGAGGGTCTTTGGGTGGTGGTAGGTGGTGCTAATTCTACTGCTCTAAGTGGGACGAAATCGGTGAAAAACGGTGTAATTGATTGCGAATGTGGTGCTAGCTACTCCCGACTCCTAACACCGCATCACACCCTCCTCAACCGACTCTCGCACTCCGGACGGGCGAACCGAATGTTCGCCAACGCGCGCCACAGCAGGAACCAAATTCGGGTTTCGTGAATTTTTGTATTCGTGAATTTTGTATTTTTGTCCGGCGCGTGCGAGCAACGCGCGCGAGGGATGACCAGAACGAGCGAAGCGAGTGACGGGAGTCGGTTGGGGAGGATGTGGTGCGGTTGCGGTGCGGTATGATTGGAGTCGGCAACAGCTGGTATCACGGAAAATCGACAACAGTTAGCACCATGGAGATTCGTAAATAATTAGCATCCCGGAAAGCAGGCTGAATCGATAGGATTTACCCGAAACCCGTCAAACGCACAGCCAAGACCCGAAACCACGGAAACCCTAAACTCTACTAAGAACATGATTCTCGTCATCGACAACTACGAATCCTTCGCCTACAACCTCTTCCAGTACGTTGCTGTGGCGGTCGCCTCAGCAGACTCTGCGGCGGCGCCGCAGAACGTCGGCGAATTCGCCGATGAGGTGGTCGTCCGGCGCAACGACGCCATCGACGTGGCGGGCATCCGCGACCTCGACCCGGCAGGCATCGTCGTCTCGCCCGGACCCGGAAAACCCGAGGACGCGGGCGTCTCGGTTCCGGTCTTCGCGGAGACGACCTACCCCGCGCTGGGGGTCTGTCTGGGCCACCAAGCGCTCTGTTCCGCTAATGGCGCGCCAGTGGGCCACGCCCCGGAAGTCGTTCACGGCAAGACTTCGACCGTCACCCACGACGGGACGGGGATTTTCGCGGGACTCCCCGAGGCGTTCGAGGTCGGGCGCTACCACTCGCTGGCGGTCGAGCGCGACGACATCCCGGACGTGCTGGTCGAAACCGCTCGAACCGCCGACGAGCGCCGAATCGTGATGGGGGTGCGCCACGCCGAGTTACCCCACGTCGGCGTGCAGTTCCACCCCGAAAGCATCCTGACCGACGACGGAAAACGACTCGTCCAGAATTTCTGTGAGCGATGTACTACCACGTAAACGGCGACCTCGTCCCCGCCGAGGATGCCACGGTCAGCGTGCGCGATAGAGGGTTCATGTACGGCGACGCGGCGTTCGAAACCCTGCGCGCCTACGGAGGCGAGATGTTCGAGTGGGACGCCCACGCCGACCGTCTTCGGACGACCTGCGAGGCGCTCTCGCTCGACCACGGAATCGAGGACGACGACCTGCTCGCGCGCATCCACGAGACGCTGGATGCCAACGACTTCCGGGAGGCCTACGTCAAATGCTCGATTTCGCGGGGCGTGCAACCCGGCAAACTCTCTCCCGGCCCCGCCGACAATCCGACCGTCGTGGTCATCGTCGCCGAACTTCCGCGCGGGGGCACCGCTAGCGAATCGGTGTGGGACGCCCCGGCCACCGCCGAAGTGGTCGAAACCCGGCGCGTACCCGACGCCGCTCTGCCCGCGCACGCGAAGACGCACAACTATCTGAACGGGATTCTCGCCCGACTCGAATGCGAGGCCGACGAAGCCATCATGCTCGATTCTGACGGGAACCTTGCGGAGGGCGCGACGAGCAACCTGTTTTTCGTCCGCAACGGCGTGCTGTACACGCCTTCGCTTTCCAGTTCCGTTCTGCCCGGCATCACGCGCAGGGTCGTCCTCGAACTGGCCGACGAAGCCGGGATTTCGACCGAAACGGGAAGATACGACGCCGACGAGATTCGACGCGCCGACGAGATCTTCCTGACGAACACGACGTGGGAAGTGCGACCCGTCTCCAGACTCGGCGGCGATGACTTCGAAGTCGGTTCTGTCACCCGCGAACTCGCCGACGCCTTCGACGCGCAGGTCGAGACGCGCCACTATTGAAAAGTCTCAAATCGCTCCGCCCGCAACCTCCCCGCGATGGACGAGAACCGCCGCATCGCCACAGTGGACGAGATTCCCGATGACAGCACCTTCCTGTTCACGATTCGCAACGGGTTCGACGAAGAAGAGGCCGTCCTTGTCACGCAGGGCGACGACGTGCTGGCGTGGAAGAACTACTGCCAGCATTGGACGGACGTGCGCCTCGACAAGGGAGACGGGGCAACCCTGCGCGACGGCGAACTCGTCTGTGGCAAACACGGCGCGCTGTTCGAAGCCGATTCCGGGACGTGCTCCTACGGACCCTGCGAAGGCGCGGTGCTGGATTCGGTCGATGTGACGGTGATGGATGGGGCAGTGTACCTGACCGATTCGGAGTACGAGTTCGTCCAGCAAGGGTCTTCCATCGAGTACGATTTGTCATCCAATCGCTCGCTCGGGTTCGAATAGGGCGCTGTGAGTCGGTCAGTCGTCTGCTGTTTGTCTCCGCTGTTCTTCTGGTGGTTACTGCTGATTTTGCTGTTCTGGATCTATTTCCGACTCCAAATAATCGCCACCGGCCACACGCCTCCCCAACCGACTCGCTCCCTCCGGTCGCTCGTGCGAGTCGGTTAGAGGAGAGTGTGGTGCGGTCGTTTGGAGCCGAAAGTAGTCAATCATATTTCATCTACGTCCGTTACTGCTGAATCACATCCGCTACCGCCATCAGCTATCCACACCACTACCGTACCAAGGTAGGTGGTGAAAATTCGCGTTTTTCCACGTCTTTTTCGCTCGTCTACTCTGCGCCGCGAATCGTAAACGCGGGGTCGTCCACGGCCTCGCTCTTGCACTCCGGGCATCGCGACGGGCGATTCAGGGGGTCGTCGAAGTCGCTGAACCCACACTCTCGGCATTCGGGCGGAGCCACGAGCAACTGCTCGCCCCCGGATTCGACCGATTGGGCGATGTGCTCGACGTGTCGAAGCGCCGACCCGGCAGTGATTTCGAACTCGGCGGCGATGGTGCTGGGGGAAGCAGGTTCAGTCCGGAGGAACGCTGTAATCTGCTCTCGCGTCGTCTCAGCGTCGCGCATGGCTCTGCGTAGGGAGCGCACGTTCAAATTTCTACCGCGCCGACGATGGCAACGTAAATCGTTTTCCCGTTGGAATGCATCCACTAATTTGCGCTAGGTGAGCGTCCGACAATCACCTGTAAAACGAGTCCAACCATGTCGAACAGTCGTACTGTCATCTTCGTGGAATACGAAACCGACCTCGCGCCCACGCTCTCCAGCGCGGACGACCTGACGGTCGCAGTCGAATCGTTCGCGGAGGACTGCCTCGCCCGCCTCGAATACGAGGCCATCGACTGCATCGTCAGCAACTACGAACTCCCGCACGGCGATGGACTCAACCTTCTCCAATCCGTTCGACGCGACCACCCGAACTTGCCGTTCATCCTTCTCACGGGTGCTGGCGACGAACGGATAGCCAGCGAAGCTATCTCCGCAGGCGTGAACGAATATCTTCCGGTAACTGCTATCGACGGCGTGGACGACATCCGGACGCGAATCGAGAGCGCCATCAGCGGCCATCACGGTATGGGCGGCGAAAACCGCATCAAGGCGCTCATGACCGCCTTCCCCGACGCTGCGTTCCTCCTCGACGAGACGGGCCAGTACTGTGACTTGCTGGTCGGGCCGAACACCGAGAGTCTCGCGGCCAGTGCGCCGACCAACCTCGTCGGACGGCGACTTCACGACGTGTTTTCCGACGAGAAGGCAGACCGATTTTTGCGACACATACACAAGACGCTCGAAAGCGATGCCATCGAGACGATGGAATACCAACTGTCCGTGGAGCGAGGACAGCGGTGGTTCGAGGCCCGGACGACAGCCCTCGGGACGAAAATCGATGGCAGAGAGGCCGTCGTCTGGGTCGCGCGCGACGTGACCGAGCGACGGGAACGCGAGCGCACGCTTGCCCGCCAGCACGACGAGTTGGAGACGCTGAACCGAATTCATCGCGTCATTCAGGAGGTCATCTACGAACTCGTCCACGCCGCGAGTAGGGACGACATCGAGCAGTTGGTCTGTGAGCGAATCGTGGAGTCAGACCTGTACGAACTCGCATGGACTGACGAAAGCGAGGTCAGTCGGGACGGCGTGACGCCGCGAACGCGCGCCGGCGGTATCGACGGTTACCTCGACGCGCTCACCGAGTTCGGGGCCGACATCGGCGACGACCCCGCCGACGTGGCCATGCAAACCGACGAACTACAGGTGATTCAGAACGTCCGAGAGACGGACAAACTCCCCGACTTCGTCTGCGAAGAGGCCATCGAGCGGGGAATCGAGTCCGGCATCTCTATTCCGATTTCGTACGGCAATACGGTGTACGGCACCCTGTCGCTCGTCTCGACCCGCACCGGCGTCTTGGGCAGTCGAGCGCAGGACGCCCTCGAAATTCTCGGCAACACCATCGGGTATGCCATCAACGCCGTTCGGAACAAAAAAATACTACTGTCGAACAGTTCGGTCGAACTGGAGTTCCGCGTTACCGACCCGCGAGAGGTGTTTTTGACCGTCTCCCGGCAGTTCGACTGCTCGTGTCATTTGCGCGGACTCGTCCCCGCCTCGGACGGGAAACTGCTTCACTACGTGCGAGTCGAGGATGCCCGACCGGAGCGCGTCGAAGAGATGGTCACTAACTCGACGGCAGTCGAGGAGTGCCGACTCATCGACATCGACGACGTTGGATTCGTCCTCGAAACGGTGATGACCGAATCGACGGTCAAGCGACTGGTCGAAGCGGGGGCCGCCGTCCAGTCCGCGATTGCTGACGGCGGCGAGGTGTCGATCGTGGCGGAAGTGCCTTCCGACACCGACGTTCGGCAGGTCGTCGATACGTTCCAGTCGGCCTATCCGGACTCGCAGTTGGTCGGCAAGCGGACGATAGACCGACCCATCCAAACCGCCCAAGAGTTCCGTCAGTCGCTCACCGAACGACTGACCGACCGACAGGTGACGGCGCTACGCACCGCCTACTTCGCGGGCTACTTCGACTGGCCGCGGGGGAGCACTGCGGAGGAAGTTTCCGGGTCGCTCGACATCACGTCGGCGACGCTCCACTACCACCTCCGGAAGGCACAGAACGAACTGCTCTCCGCGTTCTTCGACGATTAGCACTATCGCGGGTCGTCCGCCGCGGTGTTTCTTGTTGACCGACGATACGTCGGAAATCGTACTGCTGTTAGCACTGCAATGAAAAAGGACTTAGGGGGCGGGAGTGACGTTCTTTTCATGAAAGCCGTCGTCCTCGCGGGCGGATACGCGACGCGTCTGTGGCCAATTACGAAACACCGGCCCAAGATGTTCCTGCCTATCGGCGAGACCACGGTCATCGACCGAATTTTCGCCGACCTCGAAGCTGACGACCGAATCGACACGGTGTACGTCAGCACGAACGAACGCTTCGCGGACGAGTTCCGCACGCACCTCCAAGAGAGCGAGTTCGAGAAACCCACGATCAGCGTCGAAGACACCTCGGAAGAAGACGAGAAGTTCGGCGTCGTCGGCGCGCTGGCCCAACTGGTCGAGCGCGAGGAAGTAGACGACGACCTCCTCGTCATCGCTGGTGACAACCTCATCAGTTTCGACGTGAGCGAGTTCGTGGATTTCTTCGAGACAAAAGAGTCGCCGATTCTGGCCGCCTACGACGTTGAAAGCAGAGAGCGCGCGAAGTCGTACGGACTCGTGGAACTCGACAACGACCGCGTCGTCGATTTCCAAGAGAAACCCGACGACCCCAACTCGACGCTGGTGTCTATCGCCTGCTACGCCTTCACGCAGGACAACCTGCCGCTCCTCCAAGAGTATCTGCGGGATGGCAACAACCCGGACGAACCCGGTTGGTTCCTGCAGTGGTTGCAGGCCCGGGAGCCGGTGTACGCCTTCTCGTTCAAGGAGGCGTGGTTCGACATCGGCACGCCCGAGAGCTATCTCGACGCAGTCGCGTGGTATCTCGACGGCGAGGCATACGTCGCCGACAGCGCGCGACTGGACAACGCGGAAATCGGGAACAATGTCCACGTGATGGGCGGCGCAGAACTCGAAAACGCGAGTCTCAGCAACGCCATCATCTTCTCGAACGCGACGGTTCGGGACTGTGACGTGCGCGATTCCATCATCGACGAGAAAACCCACATCGAGAACATGGATCTCGCGGGCGCACTCATCGGTGCGCACACCCAGATTACGAACGGACAACGAGACGACGAGTAGCGCGGAAGCGACATCGTCGGTAGCGACCACGTGAGAAACGTGTGCAGTACGTCGATTTTGTTTTTCGTCGTTCGGGTCTTCCCCAACGACGGTCTCTTGTTCCCCCAGTACGGCACCTATTCGAACGCCTCACGAAGCGCCTCGCCAGCGCGCTTGCGGACATCGGTGGCGGCTTCGACATCCGGAAACGGTTCGGAGAGGCGACGCATGTTGGCGAAGTCGTGAATCATATCGTCGTAATGGGTGTGGTCAACGGAGACGCCAGCATCGGCGAGGGCCTCGCCGTATGCGAACTGTTCGTCGCGCAATGGGTCGTAGCCACAGGTGAACAAAGTCGTCGGTGGTAGTTCGGCGAGGATTCGCTCGGGGGAACGAAGCGGCGATGCGCGACAGTTCGCACCGTCGATGTCGTCACGAAGGTAATGGTTCCAGAACCACACCATTCCCCGGGCGGTCAAGAAGAAACCGTCGGCGTTCGCTTCGTAGGACGGTCTGTCGAACTCGTGGTCGGTCACGGGATAAAAAAGCAGTTGATGGTCGATTTCCGGCGCGTCGATTCCCTTTTCGACGGCCATCTGTGCGACGACTGTTGCGAGGTTTCCGCCTGCACTCTCACCGGCGACGGCCAGTCCCTCACCCGCCCCGAGTTCGTCGGCGTTATCGGCGGTCCACTTCACTGCGAGGTATGCGTCTTCGACGGCACCGGGAAACGGGTGTTCCGGCCCCTTCCGGTAATCGACCGAGACGACGACGCAGTTGCCCTCGTTTGCGAGCGACCGCGCAACTCCGTCGTGGGTGTCGAGGTTGCCGACGACCCACCCCCCACCGTGGAAGTAGACGACTGCGGGGAGTGCCTCGCTCGGGTCGGGGTCGTAAATTCGCACGCGAATATCCCGTGCGTACGCCGGAATCTTGCGTTCCTCTACGCTCGCAACCTGTTCAGGCTCGACGTCCGGGGTAAACAGACCGCCGAGCAATGCGCGGGCCTGTTCGGGCGATTGCTGCGTGAGGTCGGGCGCTCCCTCCTCAGCCAGCGTGTCCAGCAGGTTTTGTGCGTCCGAATCGAGTTCCGCCGCTCGTCGTTCGTCGTTTTGTAAACTCATCGAGTGCGCTACGATACTGTCTCCCATAGGCTCGTTGGCCAACGACGACAGTCGATGCTCACCAACGATATGCTTGCTCCGACGAGAAGTCCGCTCACCCAAGCCGCGCGTCCGTAATCCGCAACCGGCCTCGGCTTCCATCCCACTCGGTGTTGTACTCCAACTCGATTGGGCGCTCCATGTGCGGGGCGTCCGTCACCAGCGTTTCAAATTCCCCGCCTTCTCCCAACACGTGAACGCCGTACTCGTCGTTGAGTTCCTCCAGTTCGGCAAGCGCCTCCTCGTTTAGCGTTCGGCCGAGCCACGATTCGTCGAGTCCGTAGGCCGCGACTTGGATGATTTTGATTTCGAACCCGGCGTCTATCATCGCGTGGCCGAGTTCGACGGGGTCTTCCTGCCAGAGGGGGGCGAACAGGTCGATTTCGAGACGGTCGCAGAGGGCTTGGATTCTACTGGTCTGGAACTCGCTTTCGACGGCACCCGCGGTGACGCCAGCCAAATCGAGGTCGAGGTCGCGGAGCGCGGTTTCTAGCGTTTCGGTTTCCTTGTCGCCCTGTTTGCCCGCGTCGTCGGCGGATTCGGCGTCGAACTCGCCCTCGACGTTCACGAGGGCGATGCCGATGCTCTCGGCGGCCAGTTCTGCGAGGTCGGTCGCCGGAACGTGATACATATACGAGTCGCCCGCCGGGTGAACGGTGAGCAGTCGTTCGACGTTCAGGCCCGCTTCGAGCGCTTGGTAGAGCGCCCACGAAGAGTCTTTGCCGCCGGAGAAGAGGCTCACCCACGCCTGCTGGTTCATGGGGTCGATTGCGAGCGAGGAAATAAATGGCCCTCGGTTACTCCGCGAGTTCCTCTTCGAAGGTCGTCCCGCTCACGTAAGTCGCCACGCGCACGCCGAGCAGACTGACGAAGACGCCCAGGACGACGTACACCGCGAGTCGCGTGCCGGGGTCGAGCATGAACTGGTTGACGGTGGTTTGGCCCACCGAAATCTCCGGAACAGTGACGGGGGCAATCTGCCCGTCGCGCTGGAGGAAATATGCCGAGAAGCCGCGAACGACCAGTCCGACCGCGAGCACGCCGAACGGGAGGTTCAGGTAGGAGTTTCGCACGTGCTCGTTGCGGATGGCTTCGTCCAGCAGTCGGCCCACGCTCGCGGTGAGCGCGGCCACCGCGAGCCATGGCACGCTCTCGAAGGTAAAGGCCATCGCGGTCATGAGGACGCCCTCGGAGGACTGTATCGGCGCGGCGCGGAGCGCCCCGTAGAAGATGCCGATGAGCGACAGCCCCAATCCGACGACGTAGGTGACGATGGACACTCGACCCGAGTACAGCGCGTCGCGGGCTTCCGCGGGCAGGTTGCGGAGGTAATCGCCGATGGCGAGTCCTTTGTACAGCACGAACAAGCCGATAACGGCGGTGATAGTCGAGGTCGCGATGGCCAAACCTAACTGCAAAAGTAACACCGGGAACGCGATGAGCGCGATTCCGGTCGGGACGAGCACTGTCTGGCGCAATTCTTCGTCCGCGAGGAACTGCTTCAGCAGGTAGTAGGTCGATTCGATGTCGCGGGCCTGTCGGACGACCACCCTATCGACCGCATCGACGCGGACGCGGCTCTCGACGATGGGAACGAGTCGTTCGTCCTCCGCGCTGTCGATGACGATGATGGCCGAGTCGGGGTCGTGTTGGCCGACGATTTCGTCCATCTGCGCCGCGACGGCGCGGTCTGCGCCGACTCGCGTTTCGGCAGTGCCGGAGATGACCGCGACTATCGTCTCTTCGTCCCCGTCGCGCAGGTCGCGGGCGACGCGGAGGGCTTCGAGCAGGCAGTTGACGCTCGAATCTTCCGGGTCGGCGAGACCAACGTCGGTGACGAGCGAGCGGACTGCCTCCCATCCGGCGACGGGCATCTCCAGTCCCGTCTTGCGCCCGATGTCGTTGTTTCTATCGACACACACGACCAACGTGCTCATTCGGTATCTCTGTCCAGACGCGCAAGGGATAAAAAGGTCTTCTTTATGGCAACTGTCTGTCGTTCGTCAGACGTCTCCGTTCAGCGCGTCGAAAATCCCGTCAGTGAACTCCCGGTTAGTCCACAGGCCGACTTCCATCCCACCCGCGACGACCGCCGATTCGACGGGCACTTGCCCCCCTCCCATGCGCGCATGTCCGCCAGCGTCTGCCCCCGGAATCTCGGCGACGGCGGCTTGGAGCGCTTTCCCCATGTGAACGCGGTCGTCACGTGACCGTCCCGAGAGGTGAATCGTCTCTTCTTTCTGCCCGTAGATGACGACCGCGGTCACGCCTTCCAGATGCATGAGTTCGTCCGCGGCCTGCGGGATGGCGTCTACGTTTGACATCTCACCCACATTACAAACCGCGAACGACCCGCGTACTTCTCGCTCGGAGATGGCCCGCGATTTGATTTCGAGCACCTCGGCGCTCACCTGCGGGTTTGCGATTCTGTCGAGGCGGTCTTCATTGACGCCTTGATACAGATACGCACTCGCCGCGAAGTCGGCCTCAGAGCAACCGTTCGTGAGGTGCTTCGTGTCGGACTGGATGCCGTACAGCAGTCCGGTCGCGATGTCGGACGGCAGGACGAACTTATCTTCGGGCGGGATTTCGTCCGGGGCGACCGGGGTTGCGCCTAACTCACTGAAGTATTCGGCCACGATGGTCGAACACGCGCCGTAATTCGTCCGCTTGTCGGTGAACACTTCGCCGGTTCCGTTTCCGGGATGGTGATCGATGACTGCGTAGGGTTCGATTCGTTCCGCGCCTTCGAAGCCGCGCGGCGTGTTGTGGTCAACGAGGACGATGGTAGAAGAAGCGAGGTCGGTGATGTGCTTGACTCGTGTCAATTCGAGGTCGAGAATGGTTCGAAATGCTCGATTTTCCTGATGCCGTATCTGGCCGGAGTACTGAAGCGTCGTCTCGGTTCCGACCGTTTCGGCGAGATATGAGACGGCGATTGCACACGCCATCGCGTCCGGGTCGGGGTTTGGATGCATCAGGACGGTGATTTCGTCCCGTTTCGCCAGCGCTCGTTTGATTCTGGCCCCCATCGGCCGTCGAATCCACCGCACGACCAGCCAGATGGACACTGCGAGCACGACCGCTCCCAACGCCGCACCGACGATGAGCATCGGATTCTCAGAACTATAGCCCTGAGCCGTCCGAAATAGCCCCTGAACCGACTGGTCGGCCCGAAACTCCATACTCCGACTTGTCGATATGGGACGACAAGAACTTTTCCCAACGGTAACAGATGTCAGACGATTCCGTCATCTTGCCGGGCCGAAATCGCGTCTCGATAGCCGTCCCGGTACGTCGGGTACCCAAATTCGTACCCTAACTGGCGAAGTTTGTCGTTCGAACAGCGTTTGCTCGACCGCGTGCGGTTGGAGGTCGCCTCCCCACGGGACGGTCGTTCGACGCCACACTCGTCCGCGAGCCAATCGGCGAGCGTCGGCTTCCACACCGGTTCGTCGTCGGTGACGAGCACGACTTCGTTTCGCGCGCTATCGGTTTTCAACAGGAATCGTATCGCTCCCGCGGCGTCTTCTCGGTGAATCAAGTTCAAATACCGCTCGGACACCGGGCCGTCAAGATATCGTTCCAACCGGTATCGGGTTGGGCCGTACAGCCCCGAAAACCGGGCAATCGTCCAGTCCATCGCGCTCTCCTCGCGGGCGATTCGCTCGGCTTCGACGAGAATTTCCTGTCGCTCCGTCTTCGGTTCAAGTGCCGTCGATTCGTCCACCCACGCCCCGTCGCGGTCGCCGTACACGCCCGTACTCGACGTGTAGACGACTCTTTCGGGCGGGGAATCGCGTGCCGAAAAGTGGGATAGAGTCGTTTGCAATCCGTCAACGTAGGCATCCCGCGCAGCGTCCGAATCCCTGCCCCCCGCGCTGACCGCGTAGACGAGCGCGTCTACGTCTGGAATCGCTGACAAGGATTCAGCGTCGGTCACGTCGGCCCGCACTCCCTCGAATCCCGAATCCTCGATGGCCTTCACGCCGTCGGCAGACCGCCGGACACCGACCACGTCGTGTCCGGAGTCGGTCAACTGGCGACCGAGTTCGAGACCGACGTAGCCACAGCCGAGAATTGCGACGTTCATGGGCGTCGTTCGGTCGGGCGTCGGATAACTCCGCCGTCTATCGGTCGTTTCGGCTGGCGATGAAGTGATGGACGAGCGCGTACTCTTCAAGCGTCATCGGCGCACGGCCCTCGATTTTCTGTTGGATGGCGCGCGCGCCGAGGTCGCTGTCGATGCTGGACGCGAGCGTGTCCACGTCGAGCAGACCGGTCGTCATCCCCATCAGCAGGTGGTCGCGCACTTCGAGCAGGATGTCGTCCTGTGCTGGAGCGTCGCCAGTGGCGAGGATGCCAGCGGCGTCTTCGAGCGTGAGTTCCGGTGCGTCGCCGTTTCCGATGGCCGCGACCACTTCGCGGTCGAGTTCAGTTTCCGCTGTCACGTCGTCGACGCCGACCGACTGAATCGTCTCCGCGAGTTCTGCGAGGTACTGCTCGTTGAGTTCCTCGGGCGTCAACTCGCCGGGGGAGTCTATCTCGTCGTAGAGCATGGTCGTCACGAAGAGAGCGCGAGTCAAATGGGTTGTTACTCCGGTTCGACCACCCCGCCGAGCGCTCGTCGGCGTTCCCGTCCACGTCACCGACACCTCGCTTTCCCGGCGGCACTGCGACGACGACTGTCGTCCACGTGTCGAACGAAATCGGCGTCGTTCGACCGAACAGTTCCGCCGTCCCGTCGTCGTCGAAATCCAGCCGAACTGCTTGCTGCTGCCGGGTGTACGCAATCGACGCCCCCGGCGAGGCTGGCGAGCCCTGCCGTGCTCGAACCGTGAATCTGGCGTAGGTGCCAGATACGTCCACTTGCCAGACGTTGGCCGTCACGTACCAGTAGCCCGGAACCGGCGCGACCGGGAGTCCAGCCGAGAGGTTCGCCATCGTTTCGTTCGCCCACTTGTCCTGCACGACGCCGACACCGGTCTCTATCGCTTGCTTCGTCAGTCGCTTTCCTTCGAAGGCGACGATTCGGCGGGTGGTCTTCGCCGTCGGTTCCACTATCGATTGTCGAACTCCTTTCGTCTCCGTGCGCGCAGTTTCGAGTCCGAACTGAATCCGGAGAGCCAGTTCGTCGCGCCGCATGCGACTCCACTGACTCGATTGCCGCTGATTTGACTGTCGTCGTTCGACCGTCCGCGCGATACGCCGCGCCGCCGATCCGTTCGACAGGGCGAGCGCGCGCCCCGAAGTCGTGTTCCAGCGAGCGAGTCCCAGTCGAACGGCGGTTCGCCGCTCCTGCCGAGTCAGGCCTGTCGCTTCGAGTTCGTCGACGAGCGTTCGCTCCACGTCTCGAACCGACCACTGAAGCGACTCCTGCAGTTCGTCGCGCTGTCGCCGCAGCGTTTCGTTTTCGGTAGCGTCGAGCGTTCTGTTGGCGGCCCGAAGCGCGAGCGCCCCGGTTCGAACGCCGACCCGCGTCGCGTCCTTCGAATCGGGTAGTAGTTCGAAGATGGTATCTGTCGCGTCCCCCGAGGGCACTGCAAAGACGTTGAGATTTCGCGCCGACATCGGGTAGGCCCGTTCTCCCCGCGGCACTGCCGAGACGTGGTCGTGTTCGACCGCCGAAAGCGTGAGATATGCGGGGGCACCATCGACGCTGAGGTTCGTCGGCGTGCCCGGCCCGCTCGTCGGGAGCGGATTCCGCGTCGGTGATTCGACTTCCTTTCTGGTGCGGAGTATCTTCCGAATTCGGTCGAGCGACACGCCTGTCACGTCTCGAACTGCCGAGCCGAGGCCCTGCTGTGTGCGTCGAGTGCGGTTCGCTCTGTCGTCGAGGCGATTCAAAACCGCCTCGACGTAGGCGGCGCGAACCGCGTATCGGGTGCGCTCAGTGGTACTGTCGTAGGTCGCGGGAGCGTCCACGAACTCGCTTCGCCGTGCTCGTATTTCCCGTGCGAATCGCTTTGCTGGATTCGCCTGTCCCGTGGCGAGGTCTCCGCGCGAAACCGTCACCGAGAGATTTCTGATTCGATTTCGTAGCCTGCGAACGTCACGGTACGCCCACGGCCTGATTTCGCTCGGGAAGCGTCCTTGCACGGTCTCCGGTCGCGTATCGAGCGTTCCAGCGACGGCACGCCGCGCGAGTCGCGCTGAACCACCGCGCTCGGTGACGAGCCGAGTTACGGCTTTTCGCTCGACGTCCGCGAGATTCGCCCCGGAAAACGCTCCTCCCGATTCGTGTGCGCTCGGCAGTGGTAGGGTGGGGGCAACGTCGGTCGTGACGTGGTCACCCGCGACGCCGAGCGAAACGACGACCTCGTCCGTCCACTGCTGAGTCGTTCGTCTCGTTCGATTGCCCTGCTTCCAGCGACGAACGATCTCGTGCGTCCGAACTACGCGCTGGTCGTCCGTCCAGAGCAGGTGCCATCCGGCGGAAGTTCCGGGACGTTCTGCGCGGGCGCCTTCGACCGAAACGCGGGTCTCAGTTCCGTGCCCAACGAGCGTCCAGTTCTTGCCGGGTGGTTGCGGTTCGGGACGCGATTCGTCCCGAACCGTCCGGACGGCCGCTACCGATCTGACCGAAACCTGATGTGCGGAGGCGATGGCGGCGTCGAATGTGCTTTGTTGGCGCTGGTTCTCGCGCACGAGGTCGAGCAGTGCCCTGTCCGCCGATTCGTTGACACCGACCACCATCCCGTCCTCGGGAGCGGTGGTCGCGTTCGACGGTGCGGTGATAGCCGGGTCGTCGAGCGAACCGGTCGTCTTCAGCACCGCATCTGCCCACAGTGGACCGTATTCGCCGGTCGGGACGAGAACGTCGGTCAGTCCGACTCGCATGGTCGCCCGACGGAGTCCCTCCCGTCCGGCGGGGTCGCTCCGACCGAAGGCGGTTCGCTGTTCTTCGAGCATCGCCCCGTTCGCCATCAGTTCCACGTGCCGATTCGCCAGCACGTTGCCGATTGGCGCGCCAGCGTACTGGGCGTATCCGCGTGCCCACGTCGTGATGTAGAGTCTGGCGGTGAGTCGCCGACCAAGCCCCGGTTCGAGCGGGCCACCGTCGAGTCGTCGCTCGAATCGCTGGACTCGCTTGTGAACCGCGAGTACCGGCGTCGCCACCACGAGGGTCACGTTTCGGGATGTTCGTGCGACGGCGGAATCGTCGCGCGTCGCGCGAAACGAAACATTCTCGATTCGGACGCGGATGCCGGCATCGGTCGCGTCTCCGACCGGTTCGACGTGGACGCGCTGTTTTGCTCGCCGGAGCGCGCTGGCGTTCGGCGTCGAGACGAGCGAAGCAGTCGCCCGAACGTCGCCGACGCGGGTTGCCGTGGTCTGGAGTTTCCGCCGCGCAGTGAGATAGATTCGGAGTCGGAGATAATCGCGGAAGGGACGGGATTCATCGACTACTCCGCCAGCAGTCGTGTTGGCTGGCCGAACCAGCGGTCGGGCCGCCGCATCTCGGCCTGCCTGCTGAATCGCCTCTCTGAGTGCGGTCTGTGTACTCGCCGTGGCCTGTTCCATCGCTTTCTCGACGTTCCGGTTCACGGTCGGCGACTGCCGCGACGCGAGCGTTCCCGCGAACGTCGCGCTCCCGACCAGCAGTAGGACGCCGACGAGCGCGAACGGAACCCGACCTCGCGTGTCCTCCGCCAGTCTCACGGCGACCACGTCCTGACGACGAATTTTGCTCGCCCGACCGCCACCGACTTGGCGGCCGCCTCGGGGGTCTCGAACGTCGAACGAAGGTCGGATTCGATGGCGGCAGTCGTCGCTCGAACGAGTTCCCGTCTGGTTCCGCCTCGGTCGATGTCGTACTGCCGTCTCAGCCGCTGTCGCCGATTCTCGACGGTCACAGCGACTGGGAGACGGTCACGTCGGGCGATTTCAGTCGCCGGTCTCGGAAGAAATCCGGCGACGATTCCGGTCGCCACGACGCGGGCGACGCCGCGGTATCTCTCCCGTCGTGCCGCGTCGATTGCGTCGCTTCGAACCGTCGGCAGTCCACTCGGCACAGACAGAGTCGCCGCGCGAACCGTCGCGTCCCGTGGCGGGGGACTTCCGACGGCAAATCGGCCACCGAGGTGAGCGTCCCGATACGGTTTCCAGCGAACGACGATGTGGGTTCGAGTCTCGCTACCGACGGCGAGTCGCGTTCGGACGTGACTCGCCACGCCACCTTCGAACCCGTCGCTCGTCGGTAGCAGTTCGGTTCCTCCCGCAGTCGCGTTGGTGACTGCGGCGTCGGCCAACAGTCCGGCGAGCGTGTCGTGCGTCGTCCGCGGCAGCGCCCCTCGTCCCGACCGAATCGTGTAGTTCACCGTCGCGGTGCTGGTTGCGAGGACGGTCGCCGTCGATTCGGCAGACGATTCCGCGGTCGATTCGTGGGCTGGCGTGGCAACCGAGTCGGCAGTCGCCGCACGCGGCGACTGCACGCCGACGAGGACGAACGCGCTCGCGCTCACCAGCAGGAGACAGAGCGTCACGTCGAACACCGTGCTGATGGCTCTCATCGCCACATCGCCACGCGTAGCCGGGCCGGTCGAATCTGCCCGGGTGCGATTCGAACGCTCACGAGGGTTTCCGCGGAATCCGCGTTCGTCGGGACGGGCGGCCCCTCCTCCCGCGTCCACGAATCAGTCGAAAGCGTGACGTTGAGGTCGTATCCATCGGGTTTCGCTCGCGTGCCGGTTGCCAGTCGCTCGGGTGCTACGACGCCGTTCGAACTCGCCGTTTGGCGAATTTCCGAGAGCGTCGCGGGTGCGAGGTTCCGATTGGACTCGGGCATCGCGTCGGCGAGAATCCCGGTGTATGCGAGGAGTCCGACGCACACTGCGAACACCGCGACGATGGCCGCGGTGGGTTCGGTCTGTGCCCTATCCGGCGATGAGCGTCGCATCGACTCCCTCCCACGAAACACAGCGAATTCTGAGCGCGCTTTTCGCTCGATGCCACACTGCGCGGCGATTTTGCGCGGTTCGCGTCGTTCTTCGAAACTCGGCAGGCGAATCGAAGATGGCCGAGGGCGGCGTCCCCGCCAGTACGTTTCGAAGTCGTCCGTCGTCCACCGCTTCGACCGGCACGACCGGGCCGTTTGCGAACGTTGCGTGGGCGGTTCCGCCCTCGCCCCGAAGTCCGAGTCGGTGCGAACCGAGTTTGATTTCCAGCGCCGAAAGCGGATGCTCCGCGGTCGCCGTGTACTCACAACCGGACACCGAATCGACCGTGTCTGCGGCGCGGGCGGCGTCCGGCGGCGGAGCAGTCGGCAGTTCAGTGGCGACGCCGAAGACGGCCACGCTCGCCAGTGTCACCCCGAGCCACACGTACCATGCATCGACAGGTGCGTCGAACATGGCCCGGATTCGTCTCGTTTTCGCATTTAAATCTACGTCAACGTTCCCGCGACCGCCAGCGCGACGAGGTAGATTCCAGTCGCCGAGAGCGTCGCCCGTCCGACTCGATAACCGACCAGCGTTCGGTCGAGTCCGTGTTCGAGTCCGACCGCCAGCGTCGTGATAATCGCCGAAAGCAGGAGGACGTAAACGCCGACCGCGACTCCCAGTACGTCCATCGGAAACGAACTACCGAGGGAGCTATCGACGCCCGCCATCCCGTCGGCGAGGGCGACGGTTGCCCCCGAGACGAGCGGGCCAAAAACCGCCGCCGTGTGGCGGAGCGTTCCGGTCACTTGCGCGAGTTCGCGCCTCGCCTCGCGCTCGACTCGCTGGAGGTCGTCCATGTGGTCGGCCATCGCCAGCACGGCCCCGCCAGCGGGACGACCTTCCCGCGCCGAGAGCGCGAGGAGTGCGACGGCGCTCCGAGCGCGAGGACTCGGAACGTCCGCGAGTGCGCCGTACTCGCCGAGAAACGACGCTCGAACACTCAGCCGAAGCTGTCGCTGGATGCAACTCGCTCGCTCGAAGACGCTCCCGGTTTCGCCCGCTATTTCTTCGGCGGCGACGGAAATCGCGCTCTCGACCGCGATTCCCTCCTTCACGCGTCGACCGACGAGATACAGCGCGTCGGTCAGGTTCTCCTCGACTGCCCGCACGCGGTTTCTGACCAGTACGGTCGGTCGCGTGGTTCCGACTAGCAAGCAACCGAGAAACCCGCCGATTCCCGCAATCCAGCGCGTCCAGTTGGCGAACAACATCCCTGCACCGACGAGCGAGAGACCCCCGACGAAACAACCCAGGGCCAGCACCGGCCACCGATGGGTCGGAACGTCCGGATGCGACCGGGTCACGTCGGGCGGCGGAAACGCAACTGGCCGACGAGCGAGAAGCCACGCGGACGCCCCGACGAGCGTCGTCGGCAGAAACAGGTCATAAACGACGACCAGCACAGTGGGGGAGACAGGTACGCCTGCGGCGCGCGCCGAGGGAAGTACCGCGACCAGTGCGAGCGGGAGCAGGACGCCAAAGGCGTACATCGCCGTCGCCGGGCCGCGAACCTCGGCGACGAAAGAGGCCATTCGGTCGCGCGTTCCATTGAGCACCGCCGACAGCGCCCTGTCGAGTGTCCGAGCGCGTTCGCCGGGCGGTGCGTCGCTGGCGGCGGCCACCAACAGCACCGCCCGATGGAGCGACGGGTTCCATTCGTTCCACTCCTCTGCGAACGTGGTCAGACCGGCACCCGGCGACCCGACTGCGCGCCGAACGTGGTCGCCGAGACTCTCTGTGAGCGGGCCTGTTCCGGTGCGCGCCGCGAACGTCGCCGCGGCTTCCGCGGTCGGGTCGATTCGCATACGGAGGACTGCTCTGGCGACGAGGTCGGGTGCGTCGCCGAGGGCCTGCGTTCGTTTCGCTCTGGCTAGAGCGACGGGGAGACGGCGAGCCATCGTCGGAACGACGATGGCGAGCGCGAACAGCAGCCCCCCAACCGGGATGCGAACCGCCGCTGGAACCGCAATCGCGACGGGGAGCGCGAGAAGGGAAACGAGCAGTCCCGCGCCGTTTCCCGCTCGAATCACTTTCGTGCTATCCGCGCCGGAACCGAGAAAGCCCAGCGCGCGGTCGATGTCGGCGTCGGGAGAAACCGCCCACGGATACAACGTAGCGAGTCGGGTCAGCACGGCGAGTCGGCGGGGAATCACGCCGACCCGTCCTCCATCTTCGTCGTCGTAATTTCGACTTCCGGATTGCGTCGTTCGGCGCGCGATTCGAGGGCGGCAGTTCGCTCGGCAATCGCACTCCGAACGTCAGCGTACGTTTCGGTTGAATCGACGAGTTCGGCGACGAGTACGCTGTTTCCGCGGTCGATTCGTCCTGTCGAGGCGAGGTTAGTCCCGTCGAGTTCGTACAGCGATTCGAACCGAATCGAATCGCCAGTGGCGACGACCTCCTCGATGCATTTGACGCGCTTGCCGCCAGATTCTCGTCCCCCGTCCGTCGCCTCGTAGGATTCGAGCGTGACGACGAAATCCGTCGTGGCGAACGACGAGGGAGGCACCCCGAGGTCGGTGACGACGCGCTCGTACACCGCATCGCCGCAGTCGCCGTGGATGGTTCCGAGAACCGCACTGCCGCTGGCACCGACGTGCATCGCTTCGTAGAGGACGTTCGCCTCTTCGCCGCGAACTTCGCCGACGACTAACGCTCCCTCGCCGAGTCGGAGCGCCGTTCGGAGGGCGTCTGCCGGGCACAGACCGGGTTCGTCGTCGCTCGCCGTCGTTCGAAGCGCTTGCACGTCGCGGCCATCCCGCTGAAGCGATTCGACGGGGAGTTCGGGCGTGTCCTCGATGACGACGGTTCGCGTTCGCTTCGGAATTTCTCGGAGCAGTGCGCCAAGACAGGTCGTCTTCCCCGCGCCGCGTGTTCCCGCAACGAGTCCGGCCCCGGCCCGTTCGACCGCGACCGAGAGCAGGCCTGCGGCGTCCGCTGGAACCGTCCCGGTTTCGACCAGCGCGGGAAGCGTCCACGTCTCGTTCGACTGCACGCGAAAGGTGAATCCGAGACCGTCACTCACTGGGTCGGTGACTCCAGCGACGCGAACGGTCGTGTCGTCTACTTCCGCGACTGCGTCGAGCGTCGGACTCGCACGCGAGAACGCGCGACCGCTTGTCCGCCGAAATCGGGATGCGAGCGACGCCGCGCCCCTCGTCGTGAGTCGGACGTTCGTCCGCATTCGCTCCCCGTCCACCCGAACGCGGAGTGGGTTGGCATCGACGGGAGCGGTCGCGAACACGTCGGAAACCGCGGGATCAGCGAACAGGTCGGCGAGAATTCCGTAGCCGTGAGTGTATTTTTCGAGGACTTCTCGCAAATCATCGACCGGGTCGTCGCGCGTCGCAACCGCTCTGACTGCTCGGCCGGGTGCTCGTTTGCCGCCTTTGACGCCACCACTGGCGAGCAGGTCGGCGGCGCGGTGGAGCGTTTCGAACGCGCAGTCGTCGAACGAGGATTCCAGCGGTTCGACGTGGTACGTTCGAAGGTCGTCGTGAGCGCCACGGTCGTCGGCAGCGTCGTAGTACCGAACCGTCCCGGTGGTGGGGAGCACGTACTGGTCAACCAGTCGCGCGTTCGGTGGCAGCCGAACCGCGACGCGCGACCGGGCGATTGTCGGCCCGACGAACGGCCGGAACGCGGTTTCGTACCCCTCGATTCGGTGGACGCCTTCGGCGAGTCCGGTCTCGGCGGCGATGTCGGCCACCGGGCCAGCGCGACCGATGGCGTCGATTCCCGCACGAAGTGGGTCGCGTCGCGCTCGTTCTGCGAGCGCGTCGTCGTAGAACGCGACGCGCTCAGTGAACCGACCCGAGGCAACCAAAAACGCCGCGTCGTCGCCTTCGTAGGCGCGTTCGATGCCGTTTTGCCGAACCAGCACGCTCTCCGCTTCGCGTGCCGCAAGTGCGTCGATGACGTTCGCTCGGCAGGCCGCACTTTCCGCGAGGTCGCCGCGCTCCGGGCAGTCGCTCGCATCGACCACCAACACGTCGTCGTCGAACGAAGCGTCACATCGGCAATCTCGGTCGGCCTCTCGAAAGTTGGATAGTGGATTCCACACGGTCTGGCGTGGCATCGTCTTCCGATTTAAAGTTCAGTCGTGCGAGTGACGAGGACGACGCGCTTTCCGCGGCGTTTGACCAGCAAAAGCGCGACGTTCGCTCGTTTCGCGTCCCGGACGACGAGTGGCGTTCGGTCGGATTCGATGTGCCAGCGACCGCGATTCGAACTGGGTTCGCGCGTGGCGACGCGGAGGTCGAACGGAACGTGCCGGACGCGAGTATCTCCGCCTTCCACGCGGTACGCGAGGATGTCGCCGTGAACGTCTTTCCGACGCGGATTTCTCTCTCCGGGGATACCGCCGATGGCGACGAACTCGATGTCGGCGGCCGTCGCGGTTTCGGGTGGCAAGGAGAGCGCGACGATTTGGCGTGCTCCGGGCTGTCCGAGCGAGACCGCACTCTCATCTTCGAGGTCGATTACAGCGTTTTCGAGCGTGGTCAGTTCTCCTTCGGCGTAGTGTTCGGCGCGGGTTTTCCGGGCGTCTTCGATGGCCGGATAGGAGATGCTACAGAGTGCGACTGCGAGCACGACGGCAAGGACTGTGCGAACGCTCACAGCAGTTCACGCAATCGGCCGAGAGCGCCGGTCGTCTTCGTCGCCGACCGCTCCGTCCGTTTTGCCTGCGATTCGTGGTCGGCCTGCAACTCCGCCGGGAGTTCGTTCGGTTCCCGACAGTCGCTTGATTCTCGACGTGAAGGTGCCGACGACTCCGCCTGACACGTTTCGGCTTTTGCGAGCGCGGCGTCCGCACGCCGCTCCACGTCGGCGTTGACGGCGCGGACGTTGCCGACGTATCCGCGGATTGCTTGCACCGCGGCGTCGAGTTCGTCCAGTCGGGTTTCGAGGTCGTTTATGCGCGCTGTGTGGTCCCTCCGTTCTCTTTTATCAGTATTTTGTCGTTCTACGTCTCCGTGTTCGGACAGATGGTCGGCGTCGGCGAGCGCTCGTTCGACGGCGCGGAGTCGTTCGTCGAGCGTGTCGAAATCGGACATCGCCGGAGTTGGTCGCGGATTCGTATATAAAATTGATGTGGCCGATGACAGAAAATTCATTACGGGTGAATGGCTGTGGTTTGGCATGAAAGTCGTCCTTATTGGTATCGGTCAAGCCGGGGGGGAAAATCACACAGCGACTCGTGGAGTTTGACGCGAAGATGGACTTCGATGCCGTCAAGGGTGCGCTGGCGGTCAACTCCGCAAAAACTGACCTCCAAGCCCTCGATGTGGACACCGTTCTCGTCGGGCAAGACCGAGTAAAGGGTCACGGCGTCGGCGGGGACAACGAACTCGGTGCCGACGTGATGCAGAGCGATTCGGGCGAAGTGATGAACGCGCTAGATGGTCGAATCACCGCGGAGGCAGAGGCGGTCTTCGTCGTCGCCGGACTCGGCGGCGGAACCGGCAGTGGCGGTGCGCCGGTGCTCATCCACGAACTTCAGCGAATTTACGAAATGCCGGTGTACGCGCTCGGCGTCCTCCCCGGGCGCGGCGAAGGGTCGATGTATCAAGCGAACGCGGGGCGGTCGCTGAAGACCGTTATCCGAGAGGCTGATGCGACCCTCCTCATCGACAACGACGCGTGGCACGAGTCGGGCCAGAGCGTCGGCGAGGCGTTCGACGCCATTAACCAGCAAATCGCTCAGCGCGTGGGAATCCTGCTCGCCTCCGGCGAAGCAGTCGAAGGCGTCGCTGAAAGCGTGGTCGATTCGAGCGAAGTTATCAACACGCTCCGCTCCGGCGGCATCGCGGCGCTCGGCTACGCCAGCGCGGACGCCAGCGAGGACAGCAGCGAGAACATCAACACCGTGACGAGCAACACGCGACAGTCGATTCTGAGCAATCTGAGCCTGCCGAAAGCGACGGACGCGGACTCCGCGCTCCTCGTCGTCGCTGGCGATGCAGACCGAATTCCGCGAAAAGGCGTCGAGCGCGCGCGGAAGTGGCTGGAGGAGGAAACCGGAAGCCTGCAAGTTCGTGGCGGGGACTTCCCGCTGGACAGCGGCCGTCTCGCCTCGCTCGTCCTCCTCGGCGGCGTCGAACGCTCCCCGCGCATGAAGGAGTTCATGGAACGCGCGAAGGAAGCGAACAAACAGGAAGAACGGAAAGAAGACCCCGCGGAGATGTTCCAGAACGACGAACTGGACAACCTGTTTTAGTCGGTTGCAACGCCGCCTACCGGCGCTCGTCTTCGACCATCTCCTCGATTCTGTCCAGACCGACTTCGATGCGTTCCATGCTGTTGGCGAAACTCAGGCGCAGATACTCCTCGCCAGCTTCGCCGAACCCGGAGCCGGGGGCCGTGACGACGCCGTACTCCGCGAGCAGTCGTTCGGCGATGGCGGTGCTGGTGCCGTCGAGTTCGCTCACGTCGAGGAATGCGTAGAACGCGCCGTCGGGACGTGGACACGAGAGCTGGGGAATAGCTTCGACGCGACTCACGAGATAATCCCGTCGTTCGCGGAACGCGGATCGCATCTTTCGAACTGGCTCCTGTGGCCCCGTTAGCGCGGCGAGTGCGGCGTGCTGGCCGACGCTAGACGGACAAGCAGTCGTGCTCTCGCCGAGGCTCGTGACGGCGTCGATTACGTCGTCGGGGCCGACGAGCCAGCCGAGTCGCCAACCGGTCATCGCGTAGGTCTTCGAGCAGGAGTCCACGGTCAGCAATCCTTCGGGATAGTCGGTGTAGGCGGCGACTCGCCGATGGTCGTCGCCGTAGGTCAGACGAGCGTACACCTCGTCGGCGATGACGAACGCGTCGTAGTCTTTCGCAGCCTCCACGACCGCACTCACGGCCTCTTCGTCGTACACCTGTCCCGTCGGGTTCGACGGTGTCGTCAACACCACTGCGGCGGTATCTGTGGTCAACTGCTCGACGATGCGCTCGGATGCGAGGTCGAACCCCTCGTCCGCGGGCAATGGCACCGCGACCGGTTTTGCTCCCGCCAATCGAACCTGATTCCGGTAGTTCGGCCACGCGGGGGTCGGAATCAGCACCTCGTCGCCCGGCTCCGCGATTGCCGAGAGCGCCAGCGAGAGGGCTTCCATCGCGCCGGTCGTCACCGAAACCCGCGTTTCGGGGTCGAAGGCGACGCCGGTTTCGTCGTTCATTCGCTCGGCGATTGCTGTTCGCAGTTCGGGGATTCCGGAACCGGACGTGTAGTGAGTCGCACCGTCTCGGGCCGCCTGCGCAGCGGCGTCGATGACGTGCTCTGGCGTGTCGAAATCCGGTTCGCCGACCTCCAACCGGACGAGGTCGCCGCCCTGCGATTCCGCGAGTTCGAACATCACGCGAATCTGCGAGCGCTCGAACGCAGTCGCCCGCGACGCGATTCTGGTCATGTCCGTCCGTCGCTCTCTCATCGCAAGAAGGTTTGCAGACCCACCGTAGTTTGCTGGCTTTGGCGGGCGTCGGACGGGAACCTATTAGGTCGTTCCACCGTCAGTTTCGGGCATGGTATCGGAACTTTTCGATGCGGAACGCTGGGAGGAAATCGACGATTTCGACTTTCGCGACATCACCTATCACCGAGCGAAAGAGCAGGGGACGGTTCGAATCGCATTCGACCGCCCCGACGTGCGAAACGCCTTCCGCCCCGGAACGGTGGACGAACTTTACCGCGCATTAGACCACGCGAAACGCCAGACCGACGTGGGCTGTGTCCTCTTAACCGGCAACGGACCGTCTTCGAAAGACGGCGGTTGGGCGTTCTGCTCCGGCGGCGACCAGCGCGTCCGCGGCGGCGAGGGCTACGAATACCGAGGCGAAGACAAAGACAGCGAAGCCGCGTCCGAAGCGGGCCGTCTACATATCCTCGAAGTTCAGCGCCTCATTCGCCACATCCCGAAACCCGTCGTCTGCGTGGTACCGGGGTGGGCTGTCGGCGGCGGCCACAGCCTCCACGTCGTCTGCGACATGACGCTCGCCTCCAAGGAACACGCGAAGTTCCTCCAGACCGACCCCGACGTGGCGAGTTTCGACGCCGGATTCGGGTCGGCCTATCTCGCCAAGCAAATCGGTCAGAAGAAGGCGAGGGAAGTGTTTTTCCTCGGAAAGACCTACTCCGCCGAGGAAGCAGAAGAGATGGGCATGGTCAACGAATCGGTGCCCCACGACGACTTGGAAAACGTCGCGCTGGACTGGGGCGAGAAAATTAACTCCAAGAGTCCGACCGCGATGCGCATGCTGAAATACGCGTTCAACCTC
>CAYNQM010000013.1:0-11710 GCA_964399275.1 uncultured Haladaptatus sp. | reverse complement strand
CGGCCAGCAGCTATTCGCCGGCGAAGCCACCCGACTCGGGTACATGACCGACGAAGCCCAAGAGGGTCGGGACGCCTTCGTGGAGAAGCGCGACCCGGACTTCTCGGACTTCCCGTGGCATTACTAAAGCCCACCTTTTACGACGGTCGCGGGCAAGCACGGCGATGGCGGTCATCGCCGTGCTTGCTGGCTCCCTGTAAAAGCTGGATCAAAAGCGTTCGTCGTTCCCGTTGGTCACTCCTCAGCCCGCTCGTTCGTCGCTTCGCTCCTCACTCGCGGTGAACTGCTGGCCTCCAGCAGTTGTGTGACTTAGCTTTGAGATGCCCAGTCGAGTTGCTTCGTGTAATCGTACCGCAGAACGCCAAACTGCTCGTCCTCCTCTTCCCCAACTCGCTCGAAGCCTCGCGATTCGTAGAACGCGATGGCTGGTTCGTTCGGTTCGATGACCGACAGGCGAATTTCTCGAACCCCCTGTTCTCGCAGTTCATCTTCGAACCGTTCCAGCAGTCGCGTGCCGACTCCCGCGTCCCAGTGGTCGGGATGCACGTAGATTCGGTAGAGGTGAAACGTCGCATCCTGCTCGTCGTCGGACACTCCGATGACGAACCCGACGACATCGCCGTCCCGCTCGGCGACGAAAAACGGGCGTTCGCCGCGGTTCACGTCCGCGACGACGTTCTCGGGCGCGAACCACGAACCGACGATCTCCTCTACCGTAGCTTCGCCCAGAAACTCGTCGTAGGCGGCGTGCCACGAGGTACGGGCGACCGACTGTATCGCGGCGGCGTCGTCCGCCGTCGTTTTGCGAATTGTCGCGTAATCGTCCATGCTGACTTTCAACTGGTAGTCGAGTGCTATGTGAATTTTCCAAACGACTCCCGCCGATTCGCTTTAAGTGGTTCTCGTGATAAGGTAGAAATATGGACGGAAGACGGATCGGTTCTACTGAACTCGATTTTCGATAGCGTCGGTTGTATCTCTGTTTCCGATTCGCTGATGTCGTGTCGGTTCGACAAAACCGCTCGCCCCCACGGCCCTCATTTAAGTAGTTCTCGCGACAAGGTATAGATACGGACGGAAAGCGGGCGGATTCTTCGGCAACGATTCATTCTGAGATCCTTCGCTACCGACTGAGTCGCTAGTCTGACGCCGGTGTGGAACTGCTTCGCTCGATACTCCCGTCGTCACCCTTCGCGGACGCCATCTCGACGCCGACTCCGGCGCTCGCCAATCCGACGCCGAAGACGAGATACCAGAGGGCGACGGTCAGGCCGTCGGAAATCGGGAGATCCATGTGTACCCCAAGCTGTGCGCCGCCGAGGATGACGGCGACGAGAAGTGCGTACCAGCGGTTGCCCCGTGTCCGCCACACGTCCTGTCGTCGGAGAACGAGCCACCCGGCGATGGCGTAGACGCCCCAGATGATGGCCGCAAGTTGGACGTTCCAGTACCCGTCGAAGTACAGCACCGAGACCGGCAGTAGACCGACGGTCAAAACGAGGGGAGCGGTGATTCTGTATTTCATAGTTTTGCTACATTAACCTGGGAAAAGTATCTTTCCACCCGGTCACGCCGGGCGGTCGCCGGTCGGTTGTCAACTAACCTTACTGAATCACACCTTTGAACTATCCCGAACGAGTAGACGGATGTGATGCATCGAGGCGACGGCGGTTCGCAATCCGCCAGTTGGCAGTGGCAGTCGGAAGCGGACGCCGAGCGACGTGACCGCCCGCTGAGCCAACGGCCGGGTGACGGCGCGGTCCGGCGAGCAGACCTCCAGCGCGACGAGTCGGTTCGACGATGGGGGCCGGTGACGCCGAGCGCGACGATTATCGGGCGGGCGAACTCACCCGAGTCGGATTTGAGCGAAAATATTCGGCGACTGCACGAGGAACGCCACTCGGCGATGGCGGGCCACAGCAGTCGGATGCACCAGTTGGACAAACTCCGGGTGAGCCACGCGCTCTGTAACGACCTCTCGCTGACGCCGTGGCAACGCGACTGCGTCATCGGTATCATGGCCGACGTAGACCTCACCGCCTTCGGAAGCCAGCGGGCCATCCCGAAGGTTGCGCTGGTCGTCATCCGCCACGTCGTGGATAGGGAGCGCGAACACCACCTCGGACTGCACGACGCGGAATGGATTGGCGAACTGCCGCCCGAGAAACTGAGCGACCTCTACGACCAGTTTCGGTCGCTCACTGACGACGAGCAGTTCACGGAACTCGCGGAAAAACACGGACTGGACGTGACGAGTCTCAACCGACTCCGGCGCGTACTGAAAGAGCAGTTGGACGAGCGCGGACTGGAGTACGCGGTTCACGGTCGGAATCCGCACCGCGATCCGAACCTTCCGAGTCTGACGAGTCGGTGGGAGAACTCTGCTGAGGGCGGGGACTGAACGAAACCCGTCAGAGCAAGGGCTGACGAGTGGAATTTCGCGCCGGAGAACCCGAACCGACCTTCCTCGTATCTACACCTTATCACGAGAACCACTTAAAGAGAAGGCACCCGACGGTTCCCCATTTTTATATCCATTTGAGATGATTCTCACATCGTATGCCCTCGCACGCATCGGTATTTCTCGAAGAGCATTGCTGGCCAGAAGTCGAATCGGCACTCGAATCGGGAACACGAACGGCGGTCGTCGGTGTCGGTTCTATCGAACAGCATGGCCCACACCTTCCGTTAGTTATGGATACGCTCGACGGCGACGAACTGGCGCGACGCATCGCCGAAGAACTCGGGGACGCGTTGGTTGCGCCGACGATTCGACCGGGTTGCTCGGGGCATCACATGGATTTTCCCGGAACGATAACGATACCGCCGGAAACCCTGATGGATATCGTTCGTTCGTACTGCCGGTCACTGGATGAACACGGGTTCGAACACATCGCGCTCGTCCCGACGCACGGGGGTAACTTTGCGCCCGTCAACACGGTCGCCCCCGAAATCGCGCGCGAAATCGAGGCGAACGTGATTTCCTTGGCCGATCTCGACGAACACATGGGGTTGATGAACGAAGGGCTTCGAGAGGCCGGTGTCGAATACGAGGAACCGGCGATCCACGCGGGTGCCGCCGAGACAGCAATCGTTCTGGCGATTGACGAAGGACTCGTTCGAACGGACGAACTCGAAGTCGGTTACGAGGGCGAAATCTCTACGGCACGGCTACTCAGTGAGGGTTTCAAATCGATTACCGAAAACGGCGTCCTCGGCGACCCACGAGAGGCGACTCATGAGGCTGGAGAAAGAATTCTTCAAAAGGTGACGGACGCGTACGTCCGGAAAATCGAGACCGAGCGCGACGCACTATAAATTTTCGCGCTCGGGCATCGTCGGCGCGCTCACCGATTCGCCACAGACGGCACTCCGTGAAAACCGTAGATGCTATACCCCACTCGCTAGAACAGTCGTAGCAATGAACGATACGGCGACCGAGGTTTCTCGCACGAAAGCGTGGCTCATGGCGGCGCGACCGCACACCCTCCCCGCCGCCGCCGCGCCGATTTTCGTCGGCGTCGGTCTCGCCGTCCACGAAGGATTGTTCGCCCCGCTTCCCGCGCTCGCGGCCTTCGTCGGCGCGGCACTCATCCAAATCGGTACGAACTTCGCCAACGACTATTACGACGCCGTGAAAGGCGTCGATACCGACGAACGAAAAGGGTTCACGCGCGTCACCCAATCCGGCCTCATCGCGGCCGACGAAGTGAAACGGGCGATGTACGGCACGTTCCTGCTGTCCATCCTTGTCGGAGTCTATCTCGTCTACGTCGGGGGCCTCCCGATTCTCATTATCGGTCTCGCCAGCGTCGTCAGCGGAATCGCCTACGCTGGCGGACCGTATCCCCTCGGGTCGAATGGACTGGGCGACCTGTTTGTCTTCCTCTTTTTCGGCGTCATCGCCGTTATGGGGACGTTTTACGTGCAAGCCGCCACAATCCTCGCCCCACCCCTTGCGCTCGGGATTCCCGGCGGAACCGTCACGATGCAGGCGTTTCTCGCTAGCCTCCCCGTCGCGGCAATCTCCACGAACATCCTCGTCGTGAACAACGTTCGGGACTTGAAGACCGACAAGAAGGCGGGCAAGAAAACGCTCGCGGTGCTCATCGGCTATCGCGCCAGTCGCGCCGAGTTCGTCGGGATGCTGATGATCGCGTACCTCATCCCCGTCTACTTCTGGACGAGCAGTGCATTCGGCCACCCAGTCCTTCTGCCACTGCTTACCGGCCCCTACGCCGTGATGGTCGCCAGAACAGTGCTGACGAAAACGTCCGGCGAGGCGCTCAACCCGGCACTCGAACAGACCGGAAAACTGCTCGCTGGCCACTCGCTCCTGTTCGCCCTCGGAATGGTGCTATGAAGGTCGAAACGCGCGAGTTTTCGCTTCCGCTGGAATCGCCGCTGAAGACGGCTCACGGTGACATCGAGCACCGAAAAGGCGTGCTCGTCCGCATCCAAGACGGCGACAAAGTCGGTATCGGCGAGGCGACCCCCCTTCCGGGATGGACTGAATCGTTCCCGGCTTGTCGGGCGGCGCTCGCCGACGTGGAATCGCCCGAAGCGGGACTTTCCAACCTCGAATCGACGCCAGCGGCCCGACACGGCATTTCGCTCGCGCTGGCCGACCTCCGAGCAAAACGCGACGACGACCCGCTGTATCGATTTCTCGGCGGGCCGGAACAGGTCAAAGTCGTTCCCGTCAACGCGACGGTCGGTGACTGCTCGCCGGAAGAGACGGTTTCGGCGGTCGAAGAGGCCGTCTCGGCGGGCTTCGAGTCCGTGAAGGTCAAAGTCGGTGCGCGACCGGTGACGGAGGACGTGGCCCGACTTCGTGCAGTTCGGGACGCAGTGGGTTCCGACGTGGAACTCCGGGCGGACGCGAACGGCGGGTGGTCGCGCGGGCAGGCACGCGAAGCGTTTCACAAACTCGACCCGCTACGGATAGCGTACGTCGAACAGCCGGTTCCGGGCGACGACCTCGATGGTCTCGCCGACCTTCGCGGACGGTCGGTTCGCGTCGCGGCGGACGAATCGATAGCCGAGCACTCTGTCGATGCGATACTGGACGCCGGGAGCGCTGACGTACTGGTCTGCAAACCGATGGTGCTGGGCGGCCCGGACAGAGTCGTCGAAGTCGCGGAACGAGCCCGCGACGCTGGCGTCTCACCGGTCGTGACGACGACTATCGACGGCGTCGTCGCCCGAACCGCCGCGATGCACGTCGCCGCCGCGATTCCCGACCGACCGGCCTGCGGACTCGCAACCGGAACCATGCTGGCCCGCGATTTAGGTCCCGACCGAACGCGAGTCGTGGACGGGTCGGTCAGCATTCCGCAGGAACCGGGCAACGGCGTCGCCGACACGTGGGGACAGCGATGAGTTCCCACAACACGACCGACTGGCTCGCCTACCGTTCCGGGGTATCGCCCGACGCGACTGCACTCGTCGAAGCCGACGATGGAACCGGGTGGACGTACGCCGAGCTCGACTCGGCAGTCGAGGAAACCGCCGGAAACCTCGCCGGACTCGGCCTTCGCGCTGGCGACCATCTCGGCGTCCTGATGGAAACGCGGCTGGAATCGGTTCTGCTCGTTCACGCCGCGATGCGACTCGGATGCGTGCTGGTTCCGCTGAACGTTCGCCTCGCCGTCCCCGAACTTCGCCGACAAGTCGGCGTCACCGACCTGTCGGCACTCGTCTGCGAGGCCGACACGGAACCGACGGCGCGTGAGATTTCCGAGGACGTTCCGGTCGCATCGGTCGATGCATCGACCGACACAACGCTCGGCGAGTGCGAATCCGCCGACTTCGCCCTCAAGAAATGGTCGCGCGACGACCCGCAGGTCATGCTGTTCACATCGGGGACGACCGGCAATCCGAAGGCCGTCGTGCTCACGACGGGCAATTTGCTGGCCAGCGCGACCGCCTCCGCGTTTCGGTTGGGCGTCCTCCCCGACGACCGCTGGCATCTCTGCCTCTCGACGTACCACATGGGTGGTCTCGCGCCCCTCCTGCGCTCGACGCTGTACGGGACGGCCGTCGTCCTCCAAACCGGATTTGACCCCGAGGCAACGCTGGCGAACCTTCGAGAGTACGGCGTGACCGGTATCTCGCTCGTCCCGACGATGCTCCGTCGGATGCTGGACGTTGGTACGCTCCCCGACTCGCTTCGGTTCGTCCTCCTCGGCGGTGCGCCCGCCCGCGACGAACTCGTCCGGGAGTGCGAGAAACGCGACGTTCCGGTCTGCCCGACGTACGGAATGACCGAAACCGCATCGCAGGTGGCCACCGCCCGCCCCGACGAGGCGTTCGCCCACGTCGGAACCGTCGGGCGACCGCTGATGTTCACCGACGTGACGGTCGTAAATGAAGACGGGACGCAACGTTCGACGGGCGAAGCGGGCGAACTCGTCGTCTCCGGCCCGACCGTGATGGCTGGCTATTACGGCAATCCGGAAGCGACCGACCGCGCGTTCGGCGAGTTCGGTCTGCACACTGGCGACGTGGGCTACCGCGATGACGGCGGTCGGATTTGGGTGTTGAACCGGCGCTCCGACAGAATCGTTACCGGCGGCGAGAACGTCCATCCCGGCGAAGTCGTGACCGTCCTCCGCGACAATCCCGCGATTCGGGAGGTCGCGGTCGTCGGCATCGAGGACGACGAGTGGGGTGAGCGAGTCGGCGCGCTCGTCGTGCCAGCGGAAGGCGAATCGATTTCGCTCGAATCGGTTCGCGCGTTCTGCGACGGTCGCCTCGCCGGGTACAAACAGCCGCGGCTCCTCGAAACGGCTGCGGAACTGCCGCGAACTGCCTCGGGAACCATTGACCGCGAGGCGATTCGCGAGCGACTTCGCTACGACTCCTGAACCTGCAAACTCGACGAGCGACTGAGTTCGAGTTCGTTACTTGCACCGATCTCGACGTTTTGCCGGAAACGAACCTGTGCATCCGAGGTCGGCGAAAGCTGTCCTCGGATTTCGCCCTCGGGATTGGCTTTCGTGTGGACGTTGACGTAGGCCTTTCCGCCCTCGATAGCCGTCGTGAGCGCGTCGAGCGGTTTCCCTTCGAGCGGCCCGACGAAGTCGTCCGCCGAGAACGTTCCCGTCGAGAGAACTCCGTCGAACCGACCGGGGAACTCCTGTGGATTCGTCCGCTTCGGGCCGGGATACAGCCACACGACGGCTGGGCCGTCTTCTTCCACCCCACCGCGATGGATGTGTGCTTGCGTCACGTTCTCGATTTCGGCGACGAGCACGACGAATCGCATCGTCTCGCCTTCTTGCACGACCATCGCAGTGCCGCGCGCGTCCGTTTGCACCGCCGGTGACTGCTGTTGGCCGCTCATCTGACCGGCGCTGAACGCCACACCGTCTCCCGATTGTGCGCTTCCGACACCGCTTCCGAAACTCACCGCGACTCCCGCTTTGAGCATTTCACGTCTGTTGAACATTTTTCTCCCCCTACACGGAGTCAACTGGTTGTCACATAAACCACAGGGCCGTTACCGTGCGACGAATCCTTTTGTCCGCTCGGTGCTTACGTTCCGGCGTGTGTACACTCATCGTCGCGTGGCAGGCGTTCGACGAGACGCCAATCGTCGCCGCCGCGAACCGGGACGAAGCCCTCGGTCGTCCGTCACGTCCCCCCGCCCTGCTTGACCGAAATCCCGACGTCGTCGCCCCGCAGGACGAGGAAGCGGGCGGAACGTGGATTGGCTACAACGAACACGGCCTGTTCGTCGGCGTGACGAATCGCTGGGCCGACATCGACGGCGAGCGCTCTCGCGGCCTGCTGGTTCGTGACGCGCTCGGCCACGAGTCGGCAGGGGACGCCCTCCAGTTCGTCAACGACGAACTCGCCGAACGGCAGTACGCCGGATTCAACCTCTTTCTCGCGGACGCCGACGAAGCCACCGTGTTGGAGTGGGACGGCGTCCTCGAAACGACGTCGCTCGACCCCGGCATCCACGTCGTCGTAAACGAAGGCGTGAACGACGATGTACCGAAATCCGACCGAATTCGGGATGCAGTCCGTCCCGACCCCGGCGAAGACGTTTCGCTCGTCGAGTGGCGCTCTCGGGCGAAATCGGTGCTTCGAGATCACGACATCGGGGCGTGCGTCCACGGCGACGGATACGGAACTCGGTCGTCGTCCATCGTCACCATCGACGGCGGTGGCACCTACGAGTTCGCGGACGGGCCGCCCTGTCAGACCGACTATCACATCGTAGAAAGTCACCTTTAAACGCCCACCCGTCCCTGTATGGAACATGAGCACGGCCACGTCCGAGGAAGAACTCTCCGAGGACGAGTTCGCAGGACTTGAACTCGTCCGCGAAACGGGCGGCATCCATCAGAGCGACTTCTGGAAACAGCTCGACGTATCGTCACGCAAGGGAAGTCGCATCATCGAGTCGCTGGTCGCCAAGGGGCTCGTTCAGCGACAACAGACCGTCTACGACGGACACAACACCTACTTCGTCACGCCCGCCGCGAAAGACCTCGACTTTTCGCTGTTGATGGCGGGCGACATGCTCTCGCCGTTCATCGGCGAGGAGGAAATCGATCCCGAGAGCGACGCCTTCTCGCAGTGGATTATGAACCTCGCGTACGAGGAGTAAGCTCCCGTACGACTGCTTAGTTTTTTTCTCGATCTCCTCGTAACCCTAGCTATGAGTGTAAACTGGCACCGAAAGAGTAGCCTCCGGAGAATTTCTCTCCAACTGCTCTTCGTCCTCGGCGTCAGCATCTTGGCATACGACTACTGGGCAGAGCAAGGTGCAGAAAGCGCGTATTTCGTCTTGCTCGGTGGCGGTCTGTTTCTTACTCTACTCGTCGCGGTTCCCGTTCTCGGTCGGACGTTCTCGAACCGTGACTGAGCATCTATCCGGACTCCCCGTGTCGGAGGATTACAGATAATCCTCTCGCGGTGGCGCGAACACGTCGATGATGTGTCCGGATTCGATAATCTCGTAGCTGTGTTCGACGCCGCCCGGTATCGAGTAGCTGTCTCCAGCATTGATCGTTTCCTCGTCCTCGCCGATGGAGAGGCGATACGTCCCTGAAATCACGTACCCGCTCTGTTCGTTTTCGTGGCTGTGCGGTGGAACGTCGTTTCCTTCTTCGAGGTGCATCTTCGTCACCATCGACTCCTCGCCGACCGCGAGCACGTCGAACTCGACGCCTTGAAACTCGTTCGTATCTGCGTCTTCTGCTTTGACTATCATCGGAATACCCACACATAATACCACGTTTGGATCATAAAACAGTTTCTAATTTAACATATGATTTCTTTTCTCGTAGAATGGGACGGTTCGAGAGCGGTGCAGGTGAACGTCTCAAAAAACTGGCCGCTCGTCAACTAGTTTATAAACGACTCACACCCTCAACTGTCGTCTCACGAACCAGCGTGACTGCCGTCTAAAAAGTTCGGAACGACTCGTTACTCCAGCGCGCTTCCGGTTCGAATCACTCGCTCCTCGCCGAACTTCGGTCCGATGAACTGTACGCCGACGGGAAGGCCGTCGGTTTCGCCCGCCGGAACCGAGATGGCGGGGAGGTTGGCGAGGTTGACGGGCACCGTGTTCGCGTCCGCGAGGTACATCTGGAGCGGGTCGTCCAGACTCTCGCCGAGTTCGAACGGCGGGGTCGGCATGGTCGGACTGGCGAGCACGTCCACGTCTTCGAAGGCGGAATCGAAGTCCTGTTTCACCCACGCCCGAGCGTCTTGGGCCTTCTTGTAGTACTTGTCGTGGTACCCTGCCGAGAGCGCGTAGGTTCCGAGCAGGATGCGGCGTTTCACTTCGTCGCCGAAAGCCTCCTCGCGGGCCTCCGAGAACACCTCGTTCCAGTTGCCGTCATAGCCGCCGGAGTGGCCATAGCGCACGCCGTCGTAGCGCGCGAGGTTCGAGGAGGCTTCCGACATGGCGATGACGTAGTAGGCTTCGACCGCGTGTTCGACCGAGGGGAGCGACACTTCGTGGACGGTCGCGCCCTGCGATTCGAGGTCGTCCATGGCGTTCCAGAACTGCTCGACGACGCCATCGTCTGCACCCTCCACGAGTTCCGTGGGAACGCCGATGTCGAGGCCGTCAACGTCGCCATCTGCGGAACTCGCGTAGTCGCTGCCCGCGCCCTTGTCTCTGGTCGTGGCGTCGTGGTCGTCCGGGCCAGCGATTACGTCGAGCAGTTCGGCGGCCTCCTCGACGGTCGGGGCAATCGGGCCGATTTGTTCGAGGCTGTTGGCGTAGGCGACGAGTCCGTACCGCGAGACGAGTCCGTACGTAGGTTTGATGCCGACGACGCCGCAGAACGCGGCGGGGCATCGAATCGAGCCACCCGTGTCGGTGCCGAGTGCGAGGTCGGTTTCGCCCGCCGCGACCGCCGCCGCACTGCCGCCGGACGATCCGCCCGGGACGTGCCCCTCGGCGACTGGGTTCTCGGTTGCGCCGAAGGCGGAGGTTTCGGTGGTCGTTCCCATGCCGAACTCGTCCATGTTGGCTTTTCCGGCGATGGTCGCGCCAGCGTCTTTCAGCCTCGTGACGACTGTCGCGTCGTAGGGCGGGACATACTCTTCGAGCATGGCCGACCCGCAAGTGGTTCGGACGCCTTCGGTGCTGATGTTGTCCTTGACGGCGACCGACTTTCCATCGAGTGGGCCGTCGCCCTCGCCCTCGATGGTTTCCTCGGTGATGAATATATCTCCGCTCATGAGACGTTCGGCCCCTTGAAGTAGCCGTCTTCGGATTCGGGTGCGTTCGCAAGTGCGTCTTCCTGTTCGAGACCGTCACGAATCTCGTCCTCGCGCATGACGTTCACGAGGTCGCTCTCTCGCTCGACTGCTGGTACTTCGTCCAGCGTCTCGAAGTATCCCAGGATGTCTTCGAACTGGTCGGCGAATCGCTCGGCGTCCTCGTCGGAGACGGCGACGCGGGCCAACCGTGCGACGTGCCGCACCTCCTCCGGGCCGGGAGACGTATCGCTCATGTGTTGACGAACCGCCGGACAAGCGGTAAGGGTTTCGATGCTCGACCCCCACCTCGCCGTCTTCTTTGACTCCGTACCACGAATTAGTAATAAACCCCCTCCAGTCACGAATCATGCGCCAAAATCGAATATCGCATTATTCCCGGTCAGTTCGGGATGTGTGACCATTTTTACGGTCGAGAAATCCCGACCATTCACCCATCATACTTAAGTTTGTGTGTGTCCTATGAAATACGTCTATCGATTACTTTCTGTTTACGATTTCTAGCACGTGCCCATGACCGATACACGCACACGACCAAACGAAAAAACGGAGACCAGTGGCGAAAAAGTAGCGTCCGACGAACAGCAGTCGGACGAACAAGAACGCTGTCCGGAGTGTGGTGGCCCCCTCGTGACCGACGAAGAGCGTGGCGAACGAGTCTGTGCCGAGTGCGGTCTCGTCGTCGAAGAGGATGCCGTTGACCGCGGCCCAGAGTGGCGCGCCTTCGACGCGACCGAACGCGACCAGAAGTCCCGCGTCGGCGCGCCGACGACGAACATGATGCACGACAAGGGGCTTTCGACCAACATCGACTGGCGAGACAGGGACGCCTACGGGAACTCGCTCGGGTCGCGCCAGCGCGAGAAGATGCAGCGACTCCGCAAGTGGAACGAACGGTTCCGAACCCGCGACAGCAAGGAGCGCAACCTGAAACAGGCGCTCGGCGAAATCGACCGCA
>CAYNQM010000012.1:38738-44206 GCA_964399275.1 uncultured Haladaptatus sp. | reverse complement strand
GCGACGACGATTCGGTCATCCGGGGGCGACTGGGAACGTCGAGGATGACGTGCTCCGGATTCACGTCTGCACTCTCGGCGATGTCGTCCTCGTGTTCGCGGATGGTCTCGTGGTTTGCGTCGATGATTTCGTCCGACACGTCGCGCATCTCCGCCCAAACCGCGCGCTTGTAGAGGTCGCGGTGGGAGAGTCGTCGCGCGAACTCGGCGGTTTCCGGCGTCGCGCGAAGCGCCACGAGCAAATCGTGGTCGTCCATCCGGCGCAACTGTTCGGCGTCGATGTCCGGTTCGGAGAGCAGTCGCTCGCTCGACCGCTGGAGCATCGACTTGCTGATTCGCGTGACGTGATGGTTGTACACCGTCGGGTTCATCAGGGCGCGAGCGACGAGCAGGCTTTCTGCGGTCTGGACGTTCCCCTCCGCGAGTACGAGTTTGCCGTCGAGAAACGTCAGTTCCCGCGTGAGACGCTGATGGTCGATAGTGCCGTAGGGGACGCCCGTGTGGTGAGCGTCCCGGACGAGGTAATCCATCCTGTCCACATCCAACTCGCCGGAGACGACCTGTCCCAGTTCGCCTTCCCCCGCGATGAGGTCGGCGATGGTATCCGGATTCAACCCGTGGTCACGGAGCACGTCGCCGACTTCGGTTTGTCCGAGCAAGTCGTGAACGTCGTCGTGATACTTTCCCGTGCGGCGGTGCACCAGTTCCTCGATGGTGTGGCTGTAGGGTGAATGGCCGATGTCGTGGAGGAGCGCCGCCGCCCGCACTCGCTCGGCCTGCGTGCCTTCGATGCCGAGACCGGTGAGGGCTTCGCACGCGAGATGATAGACGCCGAGACTGTGTTCGAATCGCGTGTGGTTCGCGGAGGGATAGACGAGACGAGCAGTACCGAGTTGTGTGATGTGCCGCAACCGCTGGACTGCGGGCGTATCCAGCAGGTCGCGGGCCACGCCCACCACGTCGATGTGGTCGTGGACGCTGTCCTTGATAGTCTTCATTGGTAACCGGTTGGTTCGTCATCGTATAAAAACGGAGGGACGAGGGTTTATACCGGAAGCCGCGAGGATGTTCCGATTTCCGCCACGAACCGTGAGCGACGAAAACTTAACCCTGCTACCCACAAATGCCACACCATGGTAACGTTTCTCTCCGGGGGCACGGGCACCCCCAAACTTCTGGACGGCGCGCTTTCGGTGTTCTCGCCCGCCGAGACGACCGTCGTCGGAAACACGGGCGACGACGTGGAATTGGGCGGACTGCTCGTCTGTCCCGACATCGACACCGTGCTCTTCCAGCAGGGTGGCGTGCTGAACCGCGATACGTGGTGGGGACTCGCGGACGACACGACCGAGACGCACGAGGAACTCCACCGACTCGCGGAGTCTGCGGGACTCGCCGACGGGCCGCGCTACCTCCCCGACGAGCGACAGACCTCGGGACGCGAAATCGCTCGCTGGCGGCGGTTCTCGGGCGTCGCGGAGTTTATGCTGTTGGGCGACCGCGACCGCGCGGTGCACGTCACGCGAACCGGTCTGCTGGACGAAGGCCACTCGTTGACCGAAGCGACTCGAATTCTGGCCGACGCCTTCGACGCGCCGGTGGACGTGGTTCCGATGAGCGACGACCCGGTTGCGAGCATGATTCGGACACCCGCGGGCGAGATGCATTTTCAGGAGTTCTGGGTCGCACGCGGCGGCGACCCCGACGTCGTGGACGTGGAGTTTCGCGGCGCGAGCGAGGCCGAACCCGCATCCGCCGCGCTCGCCGCAATCGAGCGAGAACCGGTCGTCATCGGCCCGTCGAACCCCGTGACGAGCATCGGCCCGATGCTGGCCATCGACGGCCTCCGCGAAGCGCTCGAATCGACCACCGTGGTCGCCGTCTCGCCGTTCGTGGAAGATCGCGTGTTTTCGGGGCCAGCAGGAAAACTGATGGACGCAGTCGGCTACGAACCGAGCACTGCGGGCGTAGCGGCGGCTTACCCCTTCGCGGACGCCTTCGTGTTGGACGACTAGGACGGCACCGACCTCGACCGCCCAGTGGTCAGAACCGACACGTAAATGAACGACGCCGAGGACTCGGCGCGCGTCGCCCGTGCGGTGAAACAAGTGATGGAAGAAGTGGTGGGAGGCATGACCGAAAACGAGGCGGAGGTGGCCTGATGTTCGAACCGCGAGTCGCGCTGGCGAGCCTCTCCGGGGAGTCGGACGCGGAGTGGGCGAAGGCTGGCGCGGAACACGCTGGTGCGGCGTTTCTCGGCGGCATCGCGCTGGACGAGGAGACGCGAACCGCGGCCCGAGAGATGGCCGCGCGCGACCGGGAAGAGTTCCTGCCGGACGACCCCATCGAATTCGTTGCCGACCAACTCGCCGCCCTCTCGGACGCGCCGATTCGTCCGGGAGTCAACGTACGCGCCGCGACACTGCCCCCGATTCGGGCGGTCGCGGAGATCTGTCGTGAGTACGACGCGATTTTGGAACTCAACGCCCACTGCCGACAGGACGAGATGTGTTCGGCGGGCGCGGGCCAGTCGCTCCTCCGAAATCCCGGCCGACTCTGCGAGCAGATTCGGGTGGCCGCCGAGACGGGCGCGACGGTGAGCGTCAAAGTTCGAACCGAGGTGTCCGGCGTCGAACTCCCGGAACTCTGCCGTCGCGCCGTCGAGTCGGGGGCCGAAATGATTCACGTGGACGCGATGGACTCGGAGCACGTGGTTGCGGAAATCGCGGAGACGGCGGACTGCTTCGTCGTCGCAAACAACGGCGTTCGAAACCGAGCGACGGTCGCCGAATATTTCGACTACGGCGCGGACGCGGTCAGCGTCGGGCGACCGAGCGACCGACCCGAAATCCTTTCCCGAGTTCGCCGTGCAACCGACGAATTGTTTACGGAGGTATTCGCATGACGCCCGCAGAACACGCCCAACTCGCGCTGTTGCTGGAAGTCGCTGGAACGCCGAAACCGGGGAACGTAGACCGAGACCGGGATTTCCCCGATTTGCGATTCGAACACTTCCTCGCCGGAGCAGTCGGTGCCGGGGCGGGACTGCGCTCCGCGGAATCCGGCGCACCGGTCGGTGAAGCCTTCGAGGAGGCCGTCGCCGGAATGGGACAGCAGTCGGGTGGCAACACCCAGTTCGGGGCACTCTGCCTGCTGGTTCCCCTCGTGAAAGCGGACGACTGCACGCCCGAGGCCGTCGCCGAGGTCGTTCAATCCACGACGGCCGAGGATAGCGAGGGATTTTATCGAGCCTTCGAGCACGTGGACGTGTACGTGGACGACCCGCCCGAGGGAGCGGACGAGTTCGACGTTCGCCGGGGAAGCGACGCGATTCCGGCAATCAGGGATGCGAATCTCACGCTCTCCGACGTGATGGAACTGGGTGCGGACGAGGACGGCATCGCCCGCGAGTGGACGAACGAGTTCGAACGAACGTTCCGGGCGGGCGAGCGCATCGCGGAACTGGACGGGTCGCTCTCGGGACGCGGTGCGCGAGTGTACCTCGAACTGCTGGCCCGCGAACCGGACACGCTCGTGGCGAAACAGCGCGGAAACAAGGTCGCGGAAAGCGTTCGCGTGCGTGCACAGGAGGCCTTGCAAGGTGCGCGACAGGGCGACTCGGAACTCGTCCACGCCTTCGCGGAGTCGCTGGTCGAAGACGGAATCAATCCGGGGACGACCGCCGACATCGTCGCAGGTGGCCTGTTCGTCGCGCTGGAGCGAGGGACGAAGCCGTGACCGACTGGCCGGTCGAACTTCGGGGCGTCACCGAGTCCGTCGTCACGACGCTCGGCCCGAACGACCTCTGGAACGTGGCGGCGCTGGGACTCCACGCTGGCAACCCCGTCATCGCGAAGACGTGGGGCAACACACGAACCCGACGGAACTTCCACCGACAGGGCGGTGGCGTCGTCCAGTTCACCCGCGACCCCCGCGACTTCGTGGACGCCACGCTGTCGATTCGAGAGGAGTCCGACCCAGTCCTCGATTCGGCGGACGCGTGGGTCGAAATCGAAGTCGAGCAGGTCGATTCCGGGGAATCCGGCGACACGACGTGGGAAGCGTGGGAACTGACGCCAGTCGATGGCGAAACCCTCCGCGAGCGCGTTCGAACCACGAACCGCGGATTCGCGGCGGTCGTGGAGGCGACGGTGGCGGTCTCGCGCCTCGACGTGGATGCCTACGACACCGCCGAACTCCGAGCGCGACTGGAGTATTTCGAAGACGTGGCTCGAAAATGTGGTGGTGCGCGTGAACAGGCCGCCTTCGACCGAATCCGAGAACTTCGAGATTTTTGATAATACGACGAGAAACTGATTTTATCGACGACAGGGCCACCGCAGATGATGCTAGGCGCAGGCCACGCCCGAACTCGGGCAGTCGCTCGTGGCGAAGCCACTCGCTCCCGCCCTCGTTCGCCCGTTCCCGGCCAAGTGACTAATTGGTCTGCCATCGTCTGTCGGAAAGTCAGACGTTCGAAAAGAGGAACGTCGGGTTTCCGCCCAGAAAACGGCCAGCTGGCCTTGGCTTGGGCGGTTTGGCCGGGAACGGGCGAGTGTCGGGACGAAGTGAGGGGCGCGGAGCGCTCCGACCGGAGTTTCGGCACTCGGGCGTGGCTTTGCTCAAGCATCAGCTAGCCACACCTCACCAAAACCAGTTCTATCACGCGAGACCGTGGTGTGAAATACAGGCGCAATCAAACCCTAAATTTATCCTCTTCCTTCCACTCGCAGACTGCAATTCAAAAGACGTATCAAGCGCGCTCGCACTACCCGCCGGGTATGCAACCCCGGTTCGTGGGTCGACTGTCGCTCGCCGACGCGGTGACGGTCTCGAACGCCGCGCTCGGCTTTCTGGCGGTTTCAGTCGCGACCACGAATCCGGAACTTGCCGCGCGCCTCGTCCTGCTGGCGGCAGTGGCCGACGGGTTGGACGGCGTCCTCGCGCGCCACGTCGGCAGTTCTGCGGCGGGGCCGTACCTCGATTCGCTGGCCGACGTCGCCTCGTTCGCGGTCGCACCCGCGATGTTGGTCGTCGCCATGGTTCGCCAGACGTGGGGCTTCGACGGGCCGCGGGTCGCGCTGGCGCTGGCCGGGGGCGCGCTCTTCGTCGGGATGGCTACCGTCAGATTGGGTCTCTACACCGCCTACGACACCGACGACGACGTGACCGAGGGGGTTCCGACCACACTCGCGTCGGTCATCCTCGGGGCTGGCGTCCTCGCGGGATTCACCGACCCGATGGTACTCGTCGCGCTGACCTACGTCCTCGCGGGGTTGATGGTTTCGACAATCACGTACCCCGACCTGCTGGCCCGTGACGCGCTCATCATGGGCGTCGTCCACTCACTGGCCGTGCTCGTCCCGAATTTTCAGGGTCGAGCGTTTCCCTACGCGCTGTTGACGCTGGCGCTCGCGTACCTCGTGCTCTCGCCGCAGTTCTACTGGCGAACCACGTCCGGAAAGACAA
>CAYNQM010000012.1:33087-38728 GCA_964399275.1 uncultured Haladaptatus sp. | reverse complement strand
ACGCTCTTGACGGACACGCCCCGATTTTTCCGCATATGAGAGCAACGGCTTACTCGGGGGTGGACGCATGAGCGACGAAGACGCCGACGAAACGGAATCCGAGGCCGAGCAGGCGGAGGAGACCGAAGAGACGGAACCCGTCAGTGCGGACACTGTCGAGGAACAACTCGACCAAGCGGAGGAGGAACTCGAAGCCGCCGAGACGGAAGCCGACCTTGACGTCGTCGAATCGAAACTCGACAAAATCGAAGGCTTGCTAGAGAGTGCGGACATTCCGGAACCGGACGACGAAGACGAGGACGACCCGCGCGAGGAACTGGAAGGACGCCTCTCCGACCTCCGCGACGAACTCAAAGACCAGCGCGGCCCCTACGCCGAGGACGTCATCAGCGACACCGAAGACGCCTCCTCGACCATCACGGACACTCGTTGGACCGACGACGGAAGCGGCGAACTCGTCGATGTCGTCGAATCGTTCGCCGAGACGGTACAGGAAATACTCGGCACCGACTTCACCGTCACGCTGTCCCGAAACGACGAGGATCTCGCGGAAGTGCTCGAAAACACCGCGAAAGCGGTCGGTGACGCCGACCTCGACCCCGACGAGGATGCCGACACCATCGCGGAACTCGTGGAAGCTACCGAGGAACTGCAACAGGGAATCGAGGACGCCGAGGAATGGGACGACCTCCAAACCCGCGATCAACTCGAAGTGCAGGGCTTCTACGACGTGCTCAACCACCGCAAGGACTACCCGCCGGAGTGGGGTGCCCTCAAAGTCTGGGAGAAGCGAAACCGCGCGGACATGGTTCTGCTCGCACTCGATTCGCTCCAGTCGAACTTCATGGAGCGCCATTGCCTCGAAGCGCTCGAACGAATGGGCAACGAGGAGGCCCTCGAACCGATGCTCGAACGCGCGAACCGCCGCGACAAGGATGCGATTCGCATTCTCGGTAAAATCGGTAGCGACGAGGCCATCGACACTATCGTTGACTACGTCGATGCCGACCCCGGAATGGCGAAGACCGTCATCAGGGCACTCGGCGAAATCGGCAGTGACGAAGTCACCCAAGAGGTCGCAGACCAACTCGTCTCGGACGACTCGGGCGTTCGAAGTCACGCCGCACGCGCGCTCGGTCGCATCGGCGACACGCGCGCTATCGACCCCCTCGCCGACATGCTCGAAGACGACGAGTCGGATTCGGTTCGTGCGAGCGCCGCGTGGGCACTGAACCAAATCGGCACCGAACGCGCCCTCGACGCGGTACGCGGCTACGCCGACGACCGCGCCTATCTCGTCCAGAGCGAAGCTGAGAGAGCCCTGTAATCGGCTCGTAACGACTCCTTACTCTTCGGTAATCGGTCAATAACAAAGCAGGTAGTCCGGCTCTTTTAGCTAAGGCGTATGGCGACCAAACCTGCTCGAATCGGTGCGTGTCCTAACTGCGACAGCAGCATCACGAGAGGATACCTTCTCATCGAATACGAAACCGAAGACGGTTCGGAACGATTTGCGGAATGTCCCGACTGTCGGGACATCGTTCACCCGGCTCGGTGAGCGAGCAGGGTGGCCAAAAACTGGAATGCGAAACCGACCGCGACGAGAAACGCGCCGACGCGACCTATCCACGTGTGTTCTGTTACTTCCATCGGAGAGATGTCGATAGTGAAATCGTTGTACTCCGGGTCGTACTCGATGTAGTTCGGCAGTTGGAAGAACTCGAAGAACACGAGCACTGCACCGAGGGCACCCAGTGCGGAGCCAGCGAGTTCGAGTGCAAACGGAATTGCGACCATACCGAGAAAGCGAACGTCTCTGACAAAAATCCACCGTTCCGAACGTTTATATTGGAAGCCGGAACCACTTCGCCCCGTGCTCAGGGTCGTCCTCGCTACGCTCGTGATATTCGCGTCTCTCTCTGTGTCACCTGCATTCGCAGTAGCGAACTCCTCGTCGCCCGAAATCGTCGCGGTGTACCCGAATCCGGTCGCAAACGAGGACGCTGGGGAGTTCGTCGTGGTCTCGTTTCCCCGGCGGACGAATCTCTCGGGGTGGACACTGTCGGACGGCGAGGGAATCGATTCACTCCCCAACGTCACCGTCTCCGGACGAGTAGCGTTCTCGACGGCTCCAAACCTAACCCGAAACCTCACTACCTTCAGTACGCTCCCGATTCGAAATCTCTCGCTGGCAAACGCTGGCGAGACCGTCACGCTTCGAAATGGGAACGTCGCTGATTCGGTTCGCTATCCTTCCGCCCCCGAGAGCGAACTGTGGCGACCGAACACGAGTTCGTGGCAACCGTTGGGAGCGACCGACAGGCCAGCAGTGCAGACCGACGCAACCACGGCTCGCGTGTTCGTCCTGCCGGATGGCCCCAGTGTCCCCACCGACCTCCTTGCCTCTGCGGACGACCGCATTCTGCTTGCGGGTTATTCCTTTGCTTCTCCGCGCGTCGCGCAACTCCTCGTCGCGGCGAAACGCCGCGGCGTGGCGGTTCGCGTGCTCGTTGACGATGCACCAGTCGGTGGCATCACTCGACAGCAAGCGACGGCGCTCGATACCCTCGCCGACGGCGGTATCGAGGTCGAAGTCATCGGAGGACAGCGCGGACGCTACGACTTCCACCACGCGAAATACGCCGTCGTGGACGAACGAGTGATGGTACTGACCGAGAACTGGAAACCGGCGGGCGTCGGCGGGCGTCGGCGGTCACGCGAGTCGCGGATGGGGTGCCGTCGTTCGCGGCGAGTCGGCCACCGAACTGACCGCGGTGTTCGAAGCCGACACGTCGTGGCACGATACCGTCTCGTGGGAACAGTTCAGGCGCGGGAAATCGTTCGAACCCGCGACCCCAGCGGACCAAAGCTATCCCACGCGATTCGAGCCGAAAACCGTCCCCGTCGAATCCGTCACCGTGCTGACTGCCCCGGGAAACGCGGAATCCGGTGTTGTTTCGCTACTCGACTCCGCAAATCGCTCGATAGCCATCCAACAGATGGCGGTCGGTGGCCCTCAGCAACCGTTCGTTCGAGCGACGTTGGACGCCGCCCGACGCGGCGTCGAAATTCGCATCTTGCTGAGTAGCGCGTGGTACGTCCGCGAGGACAACCAACGCCTCGCGGACTGGTTGAACGAGCGCGCGAAAAAAGAGAATCTTCCGCTCGAAGCCAAACTCGCCGAACCGGACGGCTACGAGAAAATTCACGCGAAAGGCGTCATCGTGGACGAGCGTCACGTCGTCGTTGGCAGTCTCAACTGGAACAACAATTCGGCGCGGGAAAATCGCGAAGTCGCGCTCGTCCTTCACGGAAAACAGGCTGGGACGTACTACACGGACGTTTTCGAGGCGGATTGGAACGCGAGTGCGACCCGATTCCCAATCGGGTTCGGTGCGGTCGTCGCGGTCGGCATCGCCGGTGCAGTGTGGCTCGCAAAACGGGAGGTGCGATTCGAGTAGGGAGTCGTCGTTAGTCGTCCTGCTGATGGCCGACCGTCGTGCTCTGGAGTGCTTCGTCCAGTTCCGCATCTGCCATCTTCTCTACAAGGGCGTCGAGCACCTCTTCGCGCATTCCCTTGACGAATTTGATGCTTCCAACGACGAGGTGGCCGCCGCCGCTGACGCCGCCGCCGACGATTTCCTCGTTTAGTTCGGACACCATCTCCGGGATGTCGAGGCGCACGCCGTCGCTTCGAAGGACGGCAAAGTCAGGACCGTAGCCGATGGTGATGACGGGTTCGCCCGTCTCCTGTACCTTCCGGTCGTGGATTTCGCCGGTCGTCTTCCCCGGTGGCGGGTAGGTGAAGCGGTAGGCGTGATTTTCCACGTCCACGCGATAGAGGTGGGCTTCGCTCGCCAATCGCTCGTGTTTGACGTGGGGCATTGCGGCGTCGAGTTGCTCGTCCGTGTCTTCGCGGGCGCGCTCGGAGAGGAACGAGACGAGTTCGCGGTGCCGTCCCTCATCGTCGCAGCCGACGTTGAGCACGTCGTTGATGAGGTTCCGTCCGGGGTCGTATTTCAGCCAGAACGCCTCGTAGTCCAGTGCCTCGCCCATGTCGGTGAGGAACTCCTCGCTGTAGCCCTCGGACTCCGCGAGTTCGACGTAGTCGGTCATTGCGTTGGCCTTCGAGCGGTCGGAGATTCCGGCGACTGCGGGGACGTGTCGCAGTTCGTCGGTGATGTCGGGGGCAATCATCCGAGCGAGTTCGACGCACATCATGCCGGTCGTAATGCGGTAATCCTCGTCGTAGAGGTACGGATTGACGTGCCCGTCGATGTACGGTTCGACGGCCTCGGGGTCGGGGTGGTGGTGGTCAACCACGAGAATCGGGATGTCGTAGTGGGCCAGATTCTCGTATGCGGGAACGTCCTCCTCGGTGCTCCCGTTGTCGAGCATGAGCAGGAGGGGAAGTTTCTGCCCGTGGCGCGCTTGGTCTTCGAGTGCGAAGTTCAAGTCCCGGGTGACGTCCTCCATCTCGTAGAACGGTGCCTTGCTCGGCAGACGCTTGAACAGGTGGCGCTTCGCGTCGGGGTCTTGGTGCGTCTCCTCGATGAATCGCTTCAGCGCGAGTTCGACCGGGAGGCTGGCACACATGCCGTCGCCGTCGGCGTGGTGTCGGACGCGAATCGGTCGGCTTTCGAGCACCGTCCGACGGAGCTGTTTGGCGATTTCGCGCAGGTCGGGGAACAGTTGTTCGAGCGCGGGCCACTCAACGAGGGGTTCGACGTCGTGGGGTTCGGCCCGCTCGTCGAGCGCGGCTTCGAGTCGGTCGCGGACGACTTCCTCTTCGTCGCCGTCCAGCGCGTCGAGCGAGGTGACTTCGACTTGAAGCGCGTCCTCGCGCTCTTCGACTACGCCGACGAGGTGGACGATGTCGCCGAGGTCGATTTCGGGGTGGGCACGCACGCCCGCATCCTCGAATGCGGCACAGGGGACGACGCCAGTGTCGTCGCTGACGTGGAAGATGGTCGGGCCGCCCGTCTGCTTGATTTGGACGACTTCGCCTTCGAGGTGCACGGTTTCACCGATTTGGTCTGCGAGTTGGCCCGTCTCGGCGACTTCGTACTCGTGGGCGACTGCGACAGTTTCGTACTCGTCTACATCGCCGGGGACGAAACTCAGGTCGCCGTTTTCACGTACTTCGAGAAGTTCGACGACGAGTTCGTCGCCGACGCTGTACGACTGAGAGAGATTCGATTCGTGAACGAGACCGGAGACCGAGTCGGACAAATCGACGAACACGCCGTAGTCAACGACGCCGTTGACGACAGCGTGGTATCGTTCTCCTTCTGAAGTGTCGGAGAGCGTACAATCCGCCGCGAGGTCGTACACGACGGGTTTTTCGGGTCCATCATCGGGACCGTTATCAGCGGGAGTCATTCTTGTCCACCTTTTCGGTGCCGCTATTTTTAACGCTTTGCAACTTGGGGCCGCACATGCGTCGAACGTGGGTGAGGGTGTTCAGAGGTGAGGAAGGGTCGTAGCCACCCCACTCCGCGCGTCCCAGGTCCGCGTGGACGGCCACAAGGCGGCCAGGGTACCGCATCGCCCGGTGATGTGCCGCGACGGCCCGAAGCATCGCCTGGCTGTCCTTCCCGCCCGATACGCTGATGGCGAGGTCCGCCCCTCGCCCGAGGGC
>CAYNQM010000012.1:5134-33077 GCA_964399275.1 uncultured Haladaptatus sp. | reverse complement strand
CAATCGCGGGGCTCCGTTCGCAACGTTTAGAACGCGGGCAGTCGGAGTGTATGACATGCGGCTGTTCCGGTCGAACGAAATTCTGGGCATCGCGGAGGACGCGCTGGCGTTCGCACTCGAAGCGTCCCGCGACTCCCATCCGAACGAGTACATGGGATTCCTGCGGGGCGAGTCCGCAAGCAAACTCGGACTCGACCGCGAGGGAATCGTCATCACCGACGTGCTCGTCATGCCCGGCACCGAGTCGAACAGCGTGAGCGCGACGGTCAAATCAAGCACTGTCCCGAACGACCTCAACGCGATGGGGTCGGTTCACTCGCACCCGAACGGCGTACTCCAACCGAGCGACGCGGACTTGGCGACGTTCGGACAGGGCGACGTTCACATCATCATCGGCGCACCCTACGACCGGAATAGCTGGCAGGCGTTCGACCGAGACGGCGACCCGCGGCCGCTCGACGTGTTGGACGTGGAACTTCCCGATCCGGAATCGTTTTTCGACTTCACGCAGGCCGACATCGACGAGGAGCTGAGAGACCAGTGACACACGTACTCGCACAGGGAACCTTCGATATTCTCCATCCGGGTCACGTCCACTATCTTCGGGACGCGGCAGAGATGGGCGACCGACTCTCGGTCATCATCGCTCGCCGAGAGAACGTGACCCACAAGCAGAAACCGATTTTGCCGAACCGCCAGCGCCGGGACATGATTCAGGCGCTGGAGATGGTTGACCACGCCCTTGTCGGCCATCCCGAGGACATTTTCGCCCCCATCGAGGAACTCGACCCGGACGTCATCGCGCTCGGCTACGACCAGCATCACGACGACGCGGCAATCGAAGCCGAACTCGACCGGCGAGGAATCGACTGCGTGGTTCGGCGAGCCTCACCACTCGACCCCGAGGACGCCGAGGAACTGCTTTCGACGGGGCGAATCATCGACCGGATTTGCGAAGAGCGGTGCGAGTAAGGACTTTTACAGCAACCCAATTAGCCGGACGGACGCCCGGATTCGGGCCGAGTGCCTCGTGCACGAGGCACGAATCCCCGCGGGGAGGAGTGGGGCCACGCAGGTGAGTGCGCCTGAGTCGGCGCACTCACCTGCGTTCGATGCTGTCGTTTGGAGTTGGCAATGGATGTCGCGATACAACACAGATTTCGTAACCAGCAACCATCTCAACTCCAAATACTCGAATCGCACAACCAGCAACCCTAAGCCGCACTTAGCACACGACAAATTGAAGGTTTAGAACCATCTAATCCGAGCTAGTGATGTTGAGCGACGTGATGGAGGACTACCTAAAAGCCATCTACACGCTCCAGCAGGAGAGCGAGGGCCCGGTAGCGACCTCCGAAATCGCGGAGTATCTCGGGGTGACGCCGCCGACCGTCACCAGCATGGTCGAGAAGCTGGACGACAGGGGGCTGCTTCACCGCGAGAAGTACAAAGGCGTCGAACTCACCGAGGAGGGGGAGACGGTCGCGCTCGAAGTGCTTCGCCACCACCGACTGCTGGAGTCGTATCTGACCGAGCAGTTGGACTACTCGTGGAGCGAGGTACACGACGAGGCCGACCGACTCGAACACCACATCAGCGAGGAGTTCGAACGCCGCGTCGCCGACGCGCTCGGTAATCCGACGGTTGACCCCCACGGCGACCCGATTCCGGACGCCGACTTGACGCCGATTTCGGACGACGACACGACCCGACTCAGCGAGCACGAATCCGGCGAGATGGTCGTCGTGGCGCGGGTCAGCGACCGCGACGAGGACGAACTGCGCTATCTCTCGGACGCGGGGATTACGCCCGGAACGGAACTCGAAATCGTGGACGTTGCCCCGTTCGGAATGGTGACGGTCGCAATCGGCGACGACGAACAGAGTCTTCCGGAGACGGTCGCACGGTCGATTCGAGTTCGGGCGGTCGTGGAAGCATAAGATGGTGTGCGCACCAACGCCGCTGGCGACTGGGCTTCAGTCGGTCATCCAGCGGTACGCCGAGTACGGACCGCTGGTAGCGTCGTTCCTCGCCAACATGCTCGCCACGTTCGGCGACAAGGGGCAACTCGTGGTCGTCACGCTGGCCTCGCGCTACGACGCGAAGAAGGTGTTTCTCGGGGCGATGGCCGCCTTCTCCCTGTGGAGTTTGGTCGAGGTTCTGCTCGGGCAGTGGATTGTCACCGTCCTGCCGGGGAGCGTCATCACCCTCCTCGCAGGCGGTCTCTTCGTCTGCTTCGGTCTGTGGACGCTCCGGACTGCCGTCCGAAAGTTCCGAACCGAGTCGGGCGAGCGGGTCGCAACTGCTGGCGGCCTCGACGTCGGAATGAGTGGCCGACTCCTTCCCGATAGCTTGTTGACCCGAATGGGTGGCTACGGGGGCGTCCTGACCAGTTTCGTCTTCATCATGGTCGCGGAGTTCGGCGACAAGACGCAACTGCTGACTATCGACCTCGCCGCGACGTTCCCGCACGCTCCCGTCTCGGTGTTCGTCGGCGTCGTTGCGGCGCTCGGTCTGCGAACTGGCGTCGATGCTCTCATCGGGGAGCAGTTCGAGCGCAGGGTGCCGACGAAGTGGATAGAACTGCTCGCTGGCATCATCTTTCTCGCGTTCGGTGCGTTCGTGCTCTGGGGATAGCTTACCGCGAACCGCGAGATTTTATCCCTTCCGACGAAACCGACTGTCGATGGTTGCAACGCTCGTTTCCGCGCTCGCTGGCGTCGTCCTCGGCCTCTCACTCGCCGCGCCGCCGGGACCGATGAACGCCGTCATCGCCGAAGAGAGCGTCCTCCGTGGTTGGCGCTCCGGCTTTTTCGCCGGACTGGGCGCGATGACCGCCGACGCCTGTTTTTTCGTCCTCGCACTCGCTGGCGTTGTCGCCGTCGTTCGGGACACACCGCTCGTGCGCGGAGTCATGGTCGGCGTCGGCGGCATCCTGATGCTGTATTTCGCCTACGGAACGGCGAGTGACGCGGCGTCCACGTTCACCGCCGACACCGAGGACGAAGGGGCGAAAGGTTTCAGCAAGGCATTCGCGCTGGCGATTACAAATCCGTATCAGGTCGTCTGGTGGCTGACGGCGGGCGTCGGACTGCTCGACCCCGGTCGGTTCGACGTGCTGTCCGGACTACCGGGCGAACTCGCAGTGACGACTGGTGGCCCCGTCATCGTCGTCGGTTTCTTCGCCGGAATCGCGCTCTGGATAAGTGGATTTCCTGCGGCGCTGGTCGCGGCAGGAAAGCGAATCGATTCCTTCGCGCCCGCAGTCGCGTATCTAAGCGCGGGCGTGCTCGCACTCGCTGGTGTCTCGTTCGTCTACGACGCCGTAACCACGTTGGTCTGAAAGTCGTTCCGCGTTTAGGGGCCACGGCCGCGCGGCGAACTCGTCGGCTCGGCGTCCATCTCGGGAACTTCCTCTTCCAACCACTCGCGGAACCACTTTACGCGCTTGAGTCTGCGGTGGGCGATGTCCCGCGCCGTCTCGCTCTGCACCCGCGAAGCCGCGTCCTTTCCGCGGTCTAGCACGCGGTCTACCATCTCTGCCGCGGCCATGTGCGTTCTGGCTTCGTACCCCATTCGCAGGAGCATCAGCGCCGTCCCGTTCGCGCCGACTTTGTCGAGCATGTCCGCCTCGATGAGACTCTGAGTCTCTTTCGAAAGACGCGAGAGATCTCCCTGATACGAGTGGTCTTCGACCGCTTTGCACACTTGATCGACGAACGATTCGGGAAACTCGCCGCGCGATTCGAGGTACTCGCGTGCGACTCGTGCACCCTCTTCGGCGTGTACCTCTTGGTCTGCATCGAGTTTGGCGATGTCGTGAAACAGCGCCGCGACGCGCGCCACGTCCACGTCGGCACCCTCGTGCTCTGCGATAGTTTCGGCAAGGTTTACGACGTTGAGGATGTGATTGTATCGGTAATCTGCGGAGTGCCACGGATACCAGCGCATTCTCCCACCACCTTCCTCGTTTTTCACACTTGCCGAGAGATACTCGTACACGAACGCTTTCATCTCCTCGAACTCCTCTTCAGAAACGGGTGAACCCTTAATTTCGACACCCATGAAAACTCCTCCGTTGTCCACGGTACGTACTCATTACTGATACAAACGCACGATTCGCTCTTTAGCGTTACGACGAGGTCATTAAGTGACGGGTGCTCTTCTACCTTTATATGACCGAGACGCGGTATCTCGACGCCATGTACGACAGGGAGTTCGAAGCCACCGTGGAACGAGTCGCGGGCGACCGAATCGTCCTCGACCGGACGCTGTTTTATCCGACCGGTGGTGGTCAACCCTGTGATACCGGCGTGCTCGAAGCGGACGGCGAGACGTGGGACGTGACGAGCGTCGAGAAGAAAGACACCATCTATCACGCCGTCGATGGAACTCCACCCGAAGAGGGTGCTACCGTCACCGCGCGAATCGACTGGGAACGTCGGTACGCTCACATGCGGTATCATACTGCACAGCACCTCTTATCGGCGGTACTGCTGGACGAGTACGACGCCAGGACGACCGGCAATCAACTATACGACGACCGCGCCCGCATCGACTGCGCCTACGACCGATTCTCCGACGAGGAGTTCGACCGCATCGAGTCGGTGATGAACGACCGCATCGCGGAGGGAATCGCAGTCAACTGGTACGAGATGGAGCGCAAGGAGGCCGAAGCGACCCTCGACCCCGAGCGCACCCGAATCCATCTGCTTCCCGAGAGCATCCGCGAGATTCGCATCGTGGAGATAGAGGGATACGACCGAACAGCCTGCGCGGGGACGCACGTCAAGAACACCGACGAAATCGGCGACTTTCGAATCACGGGCCGAGAGACCAAAGGGAGCGACGAAGAGCGCCTGAAGTTCGTTCTGGACTAAGTTTCGGAGAGCGGCCCTCGCTCGTCTGCGAGTGGGAGTGCGGACAATCGGTCGAGTGTCATCTCGACGACTGCATCGCTTCGTGCGGAATCTTTCTTCGCGTGGCTGTACGCCTCTCTCGTCGCTTCCGGGTCGGCAGTCGGGACGAACCGAATCGTCGTTCCGGCAGGGCCGACTTCGAACAGGAGGTACGCCTGCGGGAACGAGCACAGCGACGGTGCGACGACTTCGCGGACGCCGTTCGCCACCGCGACCGACGGGACGTGCAGGTGTCCGGAAACGTGGAGCGGCACGTCGTGGTTGGCGAGCACGTCAGCCAGTTCGTCGGCGTTCCGAGTCGGAAACGAGGAGCGCCACGAATTGACACCGACTTCGCTGGTGAGTCCGGGGAGATTGTGGTGTGCGACGACCATCGGCGTCTCCAACGTCGGGAGCGTTTCGTCCAACCACGCGAGTTGGTCGGGCGAGATTTCCCCGTCGTGGCAGTCGGCGAGCGACCCGTCGGGCATCGCCGCGCTGTTCAACCCGAGAACGTCCACGCCGCCGACGCGCTCGTGGAAAGGGAGTTCGCCGGGAGTGAACTCGTCCTCGAACGAGGAGAGGGACGGCGTTTCGTGCGCGTCGAACGACTTCGGTACGTCGTGGTTTCCGGGAACGGCGACGAACGGCACGTCGAGGGTCGAGAGAAGCGAACCGAGCGCGTCGAAGTCGTTCGTCTCACCGTCTTCGGTCAGGTCGCCCCCGAACACGACGGCGTCTACGTCGCGGGCGTTCGCGTCCGATAGCACCGTGCGAAGCCGGTCTTGCGTTCGGTGAAACACCTTCCATGTCCCTCGATTTTCGGCCGAGATGTGGGTGTCGGAGACGACCGTAATGGTCGTCGGGACGACGCTCCGAGGTCGCTCGAAACGGGCGAAAACTGGCCCCGAATCGGCGTGCTCGTCGGAAAACGCCGCACCGTCGTGGGTTCGTGGGCTAACACCGTGGTCGGTTTCGGTTCCGTGTTCGGTCATTGCGTACTCGTGTGATGTGTTCGATTAGATATAAACCTGGCCCAATAAATATATATTTATGCCCATATACTATATATCCGATTGCACAGCGGCCGAGTTTCGTTCAAGTCACATTCAGTATGTATGTCTCACGAGCGTCTGACTGACTTTGATTACGTCGCACGTCGAAAAGAAAAGTGGGAATGAGCACCAGAAGTCTCAATCGAATCGAAACATCGACGTCCGCCGATTCGTCGTTTCAATACTTGAACAGGGGGCTACAGCTCGCAGGGCTGTTTTTATTCATCAACGGCATCTACGTCGCGTTTTTTTCGGATAGCCTCTTCACGACGTTCGGATACTACTTCGTCGTCATCGCCGCTATCTGCGTGACGTTGTCCCGAATCATTTCACCCGAAAACCCTCTCGTTCCCAAACGGCTACAGTCGGCAGTTCAACAGCAACTCAGTCGCACGAAAACGGAAACGAATGCGAAATCCGGTTCTCGACGAGAACGAACCAAGCGTCGAAACGGTTTCGACATTCGTCGCTATCTACGAGCGGTACTGCAGAAACTCCGTGGCGTCGATTTCAGTGACACCTCTTCGGGTCGCAACGGACGCGACCGACTCTGAAACGGCACTCGAATCCACCGACTTCTGATTTTCTCCTCGCTTCAGTAGTGGAGCTTGTCGTACAGCGTCAGCGTTCCACTCTCCGCGAACTCGTCTCTGTCGTACACACTCAGTTTGACGTACCCGTTCGTGAGTAGTTCGTCAAGCGGTAACGTGTTGCAGGGATCGAATGCGAGCGAGAGATGCAGGGAGCCATCGTCGTCGCACTTCGCCTTCGTAACAGTCATCTCATACTGACTGTTTTGCTGATATTCTATGGTGTTCATCGTCTGATAGTAGATATTACTGATGGAATGGAGGGGTATATGTCTTGTTTCTATTTATCAAATCTACTGAATTAATTGTTAAGGCGTTAGCATCATTGGAATGCAGTCGTTACTCCTCAAAAACGCTCGTTTTGCCCGTTCGCCAACAGCAGTCTCGTTCTTCTTCGATGACGGTTCTGCTGGCGAACATGCTCGCATTACCGTCGGTAAGGACGGCATGAATATCACGAAACGGCCGATTGAAACCAGGAGAAGAATATTTAGGTCTCTCTCTCTTTCTATCTATCACACATGAATCGTCATCGTTCGGCTGTAATCGTACTCGTACTCGCTGTCGCGCTTGCGGGTTGCAGTGGAATCGGCGGGTCGGACAATACATCTACGACAACCACCACGACCAGTGCTCCAACCCAGACGAGTTCGACCACAACCAGTTCGTCCACGGGACCCACGACGACAACAGCGACGACAACGACGACAACCACCACGACCACCGTCGAGAAATGGGAACCACCACAAGCCCCGAACACACCAATCGACGACAAAATTGGGAACGACAACCGCATCAAGAGCGTCACTTTCACGAACAAAGAGCAGGCTAAGAGCGGTAACGGCGTCTCCAACTTCGACGTCGAAGTCGTCGCCAATACGAGCCTCCCGAACGTTGACCCCGAACCGCTCGTGGACGGAGACCCGTACTTCCTCGTCAAAATTAACGGCGAGCGCGTCGGCCGAACGGGCGTCCGGTTCCAACACGACGAAGGTACCTACACCGTCGAAATCGACAAGCGAGCGTTCGAGCAGTTCGACTCCGGCACGCTGAACGTCGAAGTGCTCATGCTCGACAAGGACAAGCAGACCGACGACATGTACGGGAAGTGGACTGGCACCATCAAGTACAGTTCGAAGTAGATTGGTTTCGAGCGTCTTTTTCGTTTTTAGGAAATGTGTGTTGGAGACGAGACAGACAGAAGTGAGTGCAAAGACAATGTCTCAGAAAACGTGAAATGTGAAAAGTAGTCCCGGGCGGATTACCGAACATACCTTTGTAATCCCCGAATCCGACATTGTCAGATAGATGGTTGATTTCGACGAAGTCCAGGGTTACGGGAGGAAGTTCGATAACCAACTGACGAAGCTCAAAGAAGCTCAGATTTCCGACGCAGACCGCACTGCCGTCCTCGCCTTCATCCAGCACGAGGACGCCCAAGGCGCGGTCAACACCGGCACGATGGTCAACCACCTCAACCGACTCCGTCTTGCCGCTGAACGGGCCGACATGCCGCTCACCGAGATGGACGATAAGAGCGCCGTCGATGGACTGCTGTTCTCGCTGAAGCACGACCACGGCCTCTCGGAGGGGACGCTTCGTAACTACCGGAAGGCCCTTCGGAAGTTCTTCCGTCATCGCGACGAGGAGTGGGCGGACGAGATTCAAATCGGAAGCAGTCCGGAGCGGAACGTCGATCCGAACGACCTGCTCACCGACGACGAGATTGAGGCGCTTCTGGACGCCGCGAGTCATCCCCGAGACAAGGCCCTCGTGTCGCTCATCGCGGATACCGGCCTGCGAATCGGGGCGATTGCGAGCCTTCGCCTTCGCGACATCGACCTGACCGAGCGCGCGGGGACGGTCAGCATCAACGAGGAAGCGAACGTGAAGGGCGCGAGTGGCACCGTCCCGCTCACGTGGTCGCGAGGCTACCTCGCCAACTGGCTCGACGTCCATCCCCGGAACGACGAGGAAGACGCCGCGCTGTTCCACAAGGTTCGCTTCGTCGAGGACGGTGAAGACGGAGCGATGTCCTACCAGTACCTCGGACGGCGAATCAAGTGGATCGGTGATGAGGCCGGAATCGACCGAGAGCGATTGAATACCCACAACTTCCGGAAGACGGCCATCAGTCGATGGATTCGAGAAGGACTGAACGAGCAGGCTATCAAACACCGCGCGACGTGGGTGAAAGACTCGTCGCAATTCGAGGTGTACTCCGGGGTGCGCGACGAGGAGTTGAACGAATCGATTCTCGCGCACTACGACCTCGCCGACGAAGAGGGAGAAGCGTCCCGCCCCGACATCGAAGCGTGCCCACAATGTCGAACGCCGCTCCGACAACGGTCGCGGTTCTGTCCCGGCTGTGGTGCGCCGCTGACGCAGGGTGCGGCGGAAACCGTCACCGACGCCGAAGACGACCTCTTTGCAGACGTGTCTTCGGGCCTCAACCCCGGGAGTCGAGCGACGATCAGGGAGTTGCACGCCGCTCTCCAAGACGACCCCGGACTGCGCGATCTCCTGTTGGACTGATCTCGCGGTCATTGCCAGTCCTCCGTGTGCGCGCGAAGTATTTTCTCGGCTATCCAACTCGATTCGAAATCTCCTGTTGCAATCACTTCGAGTTCCTCCTGTTTGTCCTGCACGTAGTCTTCGAGCGTGTCGTACTGCGCGAGCACCTCGCGCGGGTCGTGGTCGTCGAGTCGCTGTGTTCCGTGGCTCATCGTCGTAGCTCCTGTTCGCGTTCGCGTTCGAACTTCCAGTCGTTGATTTGCGAGTAGAACGACGTCGGCGACTGTTCGGAATCGTCGAGCACCCACGCCAAGTGCGTCAGGATGGCGTTCTGGCGCTCCAGAATCCGGTTCTGGTCACGAATCGCGGTTGCGAGATCGTCACCCATCGCACTCACCTCCCGAGAGGTCGGCGCTGTCGCCATCCGCCTTCAGGTCGAGCACCTCGTCAGCCGGGAAGTGCGCGCCGCAAGTCTGGCAGTAGTAGAAGTCGGTACCCGGGTAGTACTCGATGGACGAGTGCCCGTTGGGACACCGGTAGCGCCACGGGTCGGATTTATGTTCGTTATCTGGTGATTCGGTACTTTTAGCGTGATTGAGTTTCTCTGAAATCATGTCTGTCTCGCGGAACCGTCCAATGGTCTTGGGCCAAGTCGCGGCGACAGACGCAGTCCCGACGCTCTTACCGTCGGGACGTTTCGCGCGCGACTCTAAGGTAATATTTCTGGTACTATGCGTATAAGACCGAGCATGATGCACACTGAAAGTGAAAGTAGTGCTCAGTGGGGTATTCTTTTGGACGATTCTGGCGACGTAACCGTTATACGGCGGTGTTGCGTTGGTTTGCATGCGTTTTCCTCGTGGAAGTGTCCGCGGATTTGGTGCCTCAAACACCAATTCGCTAGCTTTCCTACCTGAATCCGATAGATAGCGAACCGCGTGCTACTTCCATACCTGAGTAATCTCTGAGCCAATCACTTAACTCTAGCTAGCAGAAACTTAGCTAAAAATTAGCTTTGCGAATTTATAGATTGGTAAACTGCAGTTATAGTTTAGTTAGCGATGCTACAATATGAGGATAAGCCATTGTGAGATACAATGAGAAAACGTGCAGATTGGTGGGTACTGGTGGACGATATGATTCTGGAATATCTCCGTGATGAAAGCTCAGGAACTCCAAAAACAATCAGCGAGGAGATTAACAAGAGTCAGGGCTACGTTAACCAGCGGTGTTCGGAATTAGCTTCATACGGTCTCGTTCGGAAGGTTGCGCGAGGCGTCTACGTACTCACGGAAGATGGGGAATTATACCTCAATGAAGAACTCAATGTGGCTGATCTAGAACTAGATAGTGAAGAATAATTCTCACCTACCGGCACCACCACAACCCGATTATATAAAAATTGTCGTAATATAGTTTAATGAGGACATACGTACAACTATTCCATCATGGTATCACTATCAGATGTTCCGGAAGTAATCTACACGAATGAGCAATTAGTTGACCGCCTCTTTTCGTACTTGAATGAAGGAGAGATCATGGAAGTAGTACATCGGTCTTTAGATTCAGAAGCGAAAGATAAGGGAGGGGGACTAAATAAAATTATCAAACTCCGCTACGGTAGTACTTCTACGGACGAAGAGGAGACAGAACGTATCCGAAAGCTAGACTCTGTTGGGAAATTTGCAATTCTCCATGGCCTTCTTGAGGATGAAGAAGATATCATAAATCTAAATGAGATAAGTGATTCAAGCCGTCAAAAGTTAGATGACGGGGATTTTGTCCAAGCAAAAGGCAAAATAACATCCTCACCAGTAAATGAGTTACAAAAAATGATTGAGGAAGCCAGACCATATTTCGACTTATTTGGTATGGATGAAGAAGTTGCTGAAGAAGGGGAAGAAATATCAAGTATGGGAGATATTCAAACATTTCTCAAGGAGATGGATACTGGTGAAGACGTTTATCGGGTCAAACCATCTAAGAGTAGTTCTTCTGGTGAACTAATATTCCCGCTTGAAGAAGAGAATATTGAAGATCAGCTATCTAAATACACAGAATATTATGTTCTAGGCCGTGTTGAGCATATTTACGAAGAGGATGAAGAAGAATGGTTAATTAATATCATGGATCTAATGCCAAAAAACGACCGCGAATCTATGCACGAACGAAGGATGTTCTTAAAACATATGTCAGAAGCTTCATCTGAGCTGTTAGGACGAAAAGTGGATGAGTCTGATTTCAAAATTGGACACTCTGACATCCGCGTTCGACCAATGGCAATTTATCTCTATTAAATAGAGAACTCAAATTCAGAATATAATCTCTCTGTACACAGATCTCAGATTTTGAGAGGTCATAATAATAGCTCAATCCCGAAGGTAATAGAAATCGTTCCTATAACATCAAGGTAACCCGCTGTATCCACAAACACTCCTATATTTTCGATTAACACGTCTCGAACAGTCCGTTCAGACTGTGAAAGAGATCTGTTGATCCCTTGTATAATTCTTATATTGTAGTATATTATCTAATTTAATTATCCTTATGATAGATATTTAATTTCTCCTCAAGATTCGATAGCTGCATATTTACATTAGATAAATCTTTTTTCGTTATAGATTCCTTGTGCATTACTTGATTTCGAATGCCTCGAAGAGATATTTCCAACTGTTCCCTATCTATATCTTTGAGGCCGGTTGTCGTGGAGATATACCCAAGCTTGTAAAACAAGAATAATACCATCTTGCTAAGTAGAGAGGATGAGAAATTGAGAAATAAAATTGAAGGAATAGGCATGTAGTTAAGTATTGATTTCATGATAAATATACGATAATCTTCTTTGATTATTGATTTTACCCTATGTGGGATTTCTGCCACTTGCTCATCAGATAAGTGCATTAATATATCTATATGTCTTAATATTATTTTATATTGTTTTATCACTCTCTTATTTTTAACTACCGATATTTGGTATGAGAGTACAAGTAGCGTGATGATCGAGGTGATCACCAACGCGGAAAATTGGAGAATGGGTACTATCAGTGATTCTGGTTGGATTTCCCAATATCTAATAATTGCTGTAGCTAGCATTAGAAGGATCGTCCCAATTAATGAAACAGTATACAATATAGGACCAATAGTTCGGTCAAGGTATGCAATATAGCCTTCACCGGTTGGTGAGCGTACTGTCACAGTAAATAGCTTAATCAATAAAAATATCCCATTAGAATATATTATTGTTCTTATGAATAATTTGTTCAAACTACTACTACTAACAAATGATTCTAAAAACGGAAATTGGAGCAATCCCTGGACATAGAACGACCCGGACAGACCAATTATACCTAAAGCAATTAAAATATGGACATTTTCTTTCCGTCTCTCTGTTTCTTCCTTAAGACTGTTTATTTGATATTCTTTGAATTCGTCTTTTAGATCGTCTATCCCCTCGTTCAAGTCAGAACGCGCCATTGAGCAACAAATAATACTTAACCCCCATATCAATTCTGAATTTATATACAGTCATATCTCATCAGCGATTGAACGGTGGAAATCAATCCAGACACATCACGATATGGACATAATTTATGTATTATTGGTATGTGGTACGATATATGAATAGACGAAAGTTCACTAAAAGCACCGTCCCGGTTGGGATACTGGCAGCCAGTAGCGGTTGTCTCGGGGGCATACTCGAAGAAAGCGCGGACTCGGACGGCGACGGAATGGTCGATAGCAAGGACTACGCGCCGAACGACCCCGACGTTCAAACGAAGGACGACCTCGCGCAGAGTGCTCCGAAGACGAAGAAAACGACGAAAAACGAGCAGTCTAAGGAAGACGCAACGAACAACTCCGAAGATAGCTCGACAACCACGACGACAATCCCGGATGTGGAGCCGAACACAATCTCTGTTCCAAGCAGTGGCTTCAGTGCTGAAACGTACATCACATCGTACAGTTCGGAGCACGTTACCGTCAAAATCAACGACAAAGACCCCTCCGTGAGCGACGTGGATTTGAGCCAAATGAAGGCGGCGGCAGTCGCATACGAATTCCCCCGGAAAGGAAGGGTCGGGACGGGAGTTAGCGAGGAAGCAGTCGAGTCTGGAAAGGAGATTACTATTCCTGTGGATCTCTCGAATGCGTCAACCAATACGTCGGTTAACTATCTTGCGTACCTAATCCCAAAGGGAGAAACCATTGATTCGGTTGACTCGGCTGACGTTGTTCACTTCCACGAAACGAATCCATTCGAGTTGGAAAACGACCGAAGTACAATTTCATCCGTAGAACCGGCATCGCTTAAACTTCTCGTCGATAGTAGTGGGGAGAATCACGAAAGAGTAAGCAAAGAAGGAGTCATTTCCTTGGACTTCACTGGGAGAACGGACGGAAAGGACTGGAACGTCTATTTCCACCTCTTCAAATCGGCATACGCTGAACTGGTTACGGATACTTCTAATCGGTCGCTGACGGAACTGGTGAGCTACGAAACCTCGGATGGATTTGGAAAAGAAATCGCTCACATACTCGACAGCGATGCTGAGAAGAACGGTCTCACCACAGAGAGACAAAAAGGTGAGTTCGTGATTGATTTTGTCCAGAGCCTACCGTTCTCTCCGAACGACCTCGACAATGGATTCGACGACAGTACTAAGGGTGTCGCCAAGACAATCGCGCATCTTGGTGGGGACTGCGAGGATACTTCTGTGCTTCTCGCCTCTTTACTTTCTTCGGAGCCATTTGGCTACGATATGATTCTAATCGAACTTCCAGATCACATGGGCGTCGGAATTTATGGAAAAGATCTTGAAGGTAGCTACTGGGAAACGGACGGACGTGACTACTATTACATCGAGTCTACCAACTTTGGTGGCGATATTGGCGAAGTTCCGGCGAAGTTCGAAAACGATAGTGCGTACCTCTATCAGGTGTAGAAAGAACTGTTAACTGGATTGATAGCCGATATTCCGATACAATGGCAGCAGAAGGGAACAAGAGCCAGAACGTGATGGAGCAGACCTTGGACAAGATCCGGGAATAGTACCGCCAAGAATACGGTGAGGAGCCGCCGGAAAAACTAATTGAGGATGCTCGCCGGGAGATACTGCGCCGGAAAGCCAAAGAGAGCCGCGACTAACACCGCGACATCTACGACGCCCTCGCCAAGGAATAACTCTCCCTCCTGCTGTCTCTTGAATCGCGATTACTAATCCAACGCCGGATACTCCTCCGGATTCGGCTTCTTAACCTCCCACGTCCCCGGCCCAGTTCGCTTCACCAACATCTGTTGCTCGACCGCCTGTCCGTCCTCGTTAAGCAACCCGTCGGCTCGCAGTTCGCTCTTGTCGATAGTCACCCCGACGCTGGTGCCGCCAATGTCGGTCAGTTTTCGAAAGGGCATGGTGTTCTGTTCACCTACTAGATTGACACACCAATTAAGTATTCCCTTCATTATCACAGTACTATAGTGCCGTTCCAATTTTACAGATTGCTTTACTAATTCCCTGTCTCTCCTGTCGTATGCCAACCCGGAAAGAGAACCAATCTGATACCAATTCATTGCTCGAAATCGCAGAGACCCTGCTGACCGGCGCACTCCTCGGCGCCGGGGCTGTACTCACCGCAGGATTCACCGACTCACCGACGCCCGGTAAATCCGCCGTTTTTCCCCGGAAAGTTGGTGGCTTTACCCTGTTTCGGGGCGACTTCTACCACCTCGCGTGGACGGACTTCGAGACCGTCACGTGGCACGTCCGCCGCGACGACGACGAGTGGATCGTCCACCGCCGGGACTGCGACGCTCCCGACCCGAAAGGCGAGGTTCCGACCCACGATGCCGTCTCGGAGTGGCAGTCCGACAACGTTCACGGTCGGTACGAGACGAAACACGCCGCCATCGAGAGCGCCATCACCGGAATGGTCGAGGAAAGCGGCCACGCCCCGTCAGCAGGCACTCGGGGGTGGCACTGATGGAGGTACGTCGCTACTCCGCCGCCGACAGCGAAGGATTCGTCGTCACCACCAACCCTCCCGGCACGCAGTATCGGTATCGCCTCGAAATCGAGCGTCACTCGACCGACGATGACGACGGTCGTGTCCGGGTGACGAAGCGCGAGAAGACCGACGCCGACGGCTTCTGGACGGAACTCACGGCAAAGAAAACGGACGACGTGGAGGCAGAGTTAGCGAAACGTGGCTTCGAGGTGGTCGCCTGATGTTCCTCGACGATACCGAACCTCGGCTCGCGCTCCAACCGGAAACGCACGCTGAGCGTCGGGTACTCCGGGCGCTTCAGAACGCATTCGACTACGCTTCGGCCCACGAACTCGGCCCGCACACCGCCAAACAGGTCGCCCCGGCGTGGTGGACATACGACGTGTCGGAATACCCGGCCCTTGACGACGATCTTCACCGGATCGTTGACCGCCAACAGCCGGGGGAAATGGCGCTCATCATTGACTACCGAGACGTGGCACGACAGGTAGTATGACCGACTGGAATGCGCTTATTCAGACGCCGCACGGTCTGAAGACGCACGTCGCCCACGTTGTAGACGAAAACATCTGCGACATCGCCTGCAACCACGACGCCCTCGCGAACGACAACGACTGGGAAGTGGTCGAGGCCGACACGTCCGACCCGCAGAAGGCGTGTCGAATCTGTGCGAACGTGATCCACCTGCTCTCGGGCGTCGAACTGGTTTCGCCGTTCTCGGTCGCTATCACCGACCCGGAACAGTACGCTACCCGACTCTCGACGACCGGCGTCGCACTCGCTGGAGGAACAGCATGACCGGGCGATCTGACCGAGTCAGAGTTGCGACAGCGGGCTTACTCGCCCTCGGTATCGGCGCGTGGTCTGTCGGGGTTCACCGAGGTCGTAACAGCGATTCGGAGGAGCAAGCAACCGCTGTCAAGATAACGTCGGTGTGACTGTATTGGTAGACAACCCTACTAGTCTACTGAGGTGAACGACGCTGATTGCCAACGAATTCGACAACCGCTGCACACAGGATACTTCCAATCAGAAATAATAGTCCTGCTATAGGCAGGGCTGCGATAAGGAGGGAGTACGCAAATCCACTAATTCCGAGCAGGACGAACATCGCAGCCACTAGCCGAAACCCATCAAATCGTCGTACCATATTCAACAGTTCTTTCGATATCTTATAATGATACCTACGTGCAAGGTAGTCTCACTTGTCCGTGACCTCAATTCACTAACTCTACTACTAATACGTCGCCGCTGGACAGCGATTCACTAACTCTCACTAATCTCCTTTGTGCTGGCCGTCATAGAGTATCTCCGATGGATGTCTAACTCTAGCTACAATCCAACCGACTTTACCGATCATCGGAATGAACAGTCTACACTCTCTGTCGGTGCTGATTCTCTTCAAACCCAAGACCGCGAGAGTCGAATCGACACTGGAACGAGATTCACCGACGACCGCGACGATGAGACTCCAACGGTTTCCGCACAGGCCGATATCACGGGCACAGTGCAGTGGCCCTCTCGCGCAAAACACTGGCTCTCGACGACCGACTCGTCCGGCGAGGGAATCTATCTTCGTCTCCGGAAAACGAATGACGACGCAAAGCGCCCGTACCGTCTCGTCTTCGAAGACAAGGACGACGATGAATCACTCTCGGTCGGCGAAGCGCTCACCAAGACCGCCGGGGAAACGGTACTCGACCGCATCGAACGCGAGTTGCGACCAACCGATTTCCCGAGTATTCACGACGAGGAGGCACAGACGACTGTTCGGAATCTCATTCTCGACGTCAACCAAGAGAACAGCGACACTGACGGCTTTGCGGTCTTTGCAACCAACACTTACGACCCTACTGCGTTCGACTTCGACGACTACGGGCCGACTAACGACCGTCCGATTCCCGAATCGGAAGTCGCCTCTCTCCCCGGTGGCGTTGACCAGCGCGAGATTCCCGACTCTGGGTTGTCGGCAAGTGACCTCACCGACTGGCCGTTCATCAACGAAGAACGGAGTGAACGCGAGGAGTCCCGCGTCGAGTTCGACGATGCGATGACAATCATCGACGACCCGACCAGCGATGACTCGACCGCCGACGCCGAGGAGACGGTACAGGACGGCAGAGAAATCAGCTTTGAGCGACTGGACGCCGCGAACGACTGGCGAGACGAGCATCCGGACGCACTCGGCCCGTCGGATACCCGCCGAACGAAGACGGTGACGCTCCGCGCCGACGTGGACGACGCCACCGAAGACTCCGCCGGAGATGCCGCCTTTTCCAGCCAACACACGGGGAAGTCCTACGGCCAGATGCAACTCTCGGACGCCGAACGCGCCCGACTGGACGACAAATCGGACTGGACGTGGGGAACGAAAGGGTTCCACGCGATGGCCGCAAAAGCCGTCCTCGTCGAAGAAGGTGCGGACAACTGGCTCGACCACTACCAACCCGACCTCGAACCCATCGAGCACGCCAGTGTAGTTGAGACCGGCAAGGAAGACGCCGCGCGATTAGGACTCTCCGGGCCGGGCGAGACGGGCGAAATCGACGATTCCGACCCGGACATGCACGACCCCGCTCGCCAGCACTCGAAAGGTCTCGGCGAAGCGTGCGAACACGCTCGCGACCACTGCGAAGACGGCGACGACGGGGCCTGTGAGCACTTACAGGCGGACTGTGGCTACTCCGAAGGCGACGTTGAGCAGTTGCGCGACGCATTCGAACAGGTCGGTGAAGACCCCGACGTCGTGCTCGACGCCAGCGCCTACGACCCGACCGGCGACGAACCGGAGCCGCCCGAGGATGACGTCCTCGACGAAGCCTTCGCCGAGTGGGCCGCACAGATGGAACCCGACGCCGAGCGACCGAGTGACGACGACCTCGCGAAACTCGCTCCGATTCCGAGCGACGACCCGACCGAAATGCATCAGCAGTTACCCGGCCCGGCTTTGCTCGCGCTCCGGAAAGCGTGGGGCGGCTACCGTGCCGCCCGCGCCGAAGAACGGTCGGCGGTCGGCAAGGCCGAGCAGTACGCTGAAATCATCAACGGCGTGCGCGCCGTCAACGGGCAAGACCCGCTCTCGTTCGAGAAATTGGACGGGTGGGCCGGTGGTGAACCTCTGCCGGACGACCCGACCGAGACCTTCCCCGGCCCGGATGGACAAGAGACCATCGAAGAAGCGAGTACGAAAGACCGTATCTCTCGCGCTGTGCAGTCGTCTTTCAGCGCTTTCAGAAATGTCTATGATCCAACCGCCACAGGATAAAAGAAGACGTTAGAAAGGAAGGATTTCGTCCACAACCTGATTGATATTCGGACGATTCGAAACAGTTCGTCTGCGCGCATTATGGTACAGAACTCCTTTATACCCGATATCACACGTTCCATGTATCCGAGAGACTTGTCTCTTGACATCATAATCTCTAACAAGTAAATACAACTATGTGTACGGATATTGCCAACTATTCGATACCACAGGGATACGTTGCTTCATTCTGATAAAGTCGAAGCAACGTGTCTTGGTCACTTTTAGTCCTAGTAACCCAGGAAAAGTTTTGGTTGGAGGGGGTGACCGAAATTCCACTATCGGCATCAAGAGAGAACGATACATCAATATCTTCCCAATTGTGATTATATGCTCCTTGGATGTATCGATCACTCTCGGGTTTTCCGTCATTCGCTGGTCGCATATAAACCCCTCCATAATACCACTTATTTTGTTGGCCATTCCACCATACACTTGCGTCGTATACGTTGTAAGCAGCCCCAATCCCAGAGAATCCCTCCTCCTCGTTTAGAAAGACGAAACCACTCGTTCGAGTTGATTCTGAGAGACTTGTACTATCAAGGAACCAAGTGTCTTTTGTCCATGCTACTGCTGCGTGGTCTATAGGATTATCTCCTGTCCCATTGGACCAATCATACTCGAAGGCAGTTTCGCCGTAATAAATTCCCTGATCACAATCATAGATTAAGGTGATTTTGGTACCGAGATCTCGAACTGGAAAATCCATTGTGGACACTCCGTCATCATTTTGCATCGGACTGCCGCCTTCTTGCCCAAATTTCCAGTTTGCACCCTTCGATTGAACGCCATATCCCCGTTTTTTAAGATATTTGACCCAACCGTCGTAATCGTTCGTCTTCTCGCGTTTTTTGAGGGATGCATCGATTCCATTTCGGAATTTTTCACGTGGGCCTACTCGAGCTCCAACAACACTTGGGATTCCCAGCAGCGAACCGGTCGCAGCTGTCGCACTTAGGAAGTTTCGTCGATTGATTCTATTACTGTCGCCTGAACCATTAATCTTCTCAGACATATAGTGAAAATCACACCATGCGTATATATATTTTACTATTAATTAGAAATAAATGTAATTATCGAGTGTGTGTCATAGTGTACGATGGAGTTCGAATACAGGTTCATTTCATGTCTATCATGATGGGAAACGCTTATTATCATCGACAACTAGTCGAAAGTTATGAATCGTCGAAGGGTTCTCGGAGTGAGTGCTGGATTTTTCACACTAGGAGGCTGCCTTACGCGAAATGATATTTCCCTAGCATCTGAACACGATGAATTTGACATTGAATCCACCTCAATTGAAGTACTCAACCGGCAGCGTCTGAAAAAGAAGCCTAAACATCAAGCAGAGATTTTTGTAGAAAAGCCAAATAAGCGAGTGCGGATTAAAGGGACAATTGCAACGCATCGACCTTGTCTTGAACTCTCTGTCGTACCTATCAGGAATGAAATGAAGGACGGAAAAGTGACGTCCAACTTGGACGTCGATATTGACATCAAACTACCAGAAGGTGAAAATTGTCAGTCAAATTTATGCGAACTGGACTATGAAGCGACGCTCGTATTCAATCAATTTCCTGCAACACTTGACGTCTTTCACATCGATAGAGACCAAAGGGATGATCGAACATATCGGGTCGGTCCACTCACGGAAAAATCCTTCTCATAGCTTGTAAACTGAATTGGCTAGTGTCTATTCTCCACATGAAATTACTTCTCAATATCTATTTTGTATCTAATAGCAGTAGCAGATTTCATACGTGAGAAATTACGTTTCTAACTACTGCTAAAAGAAGCGAAAATTCACACAGGAAGTGCCTCGTCCACAATACCATCATCCGATGCATGATGCGGTCGACCCCGAGTAAGCGAATTCGTGTCGATTTCGGTGAATTCGCCCGAATCCTTGTTTTCGACGACACATCGACGGGCACCAAGATTCTCTAACGATTCCGCGTTGAAACTCGTCATCTTCTGCAACTTGTTGATGTCGTTCTCTTCGATAATCTGGAAGTAGACACGCTTCTCCGCCTGCGAGATACACGTCTTGTGAAGCAACTGCGGGCGCTGACTGATGTGTAGACACTCGACGTGGTGTTTCCGCCCACCAGTAATCATACGCTCGACCCGCTCGTCCGGGTCGCCACCGTTCGGAACGACGTTGTGCGCTTCGTCACAGGAGACGAAACACGAGCGGCCCAACTCCTTGCCCAGTGCCATCGCCGCCGCCGCACACTGGCCATAGAGTTCCTGGTACTCCGATTTCGTCAGCCCTTCGGGAACGATTCTGACCGCGCCGACGCGATGGACAATCCGCAGGATGTTGAGACGGTTGAACCGCTCTTTCGTAACGTACAGCGTCTTGTACAGCGGGTCGTAGTCTGCATCCGATAGACCGGTCTCTTCGTCTTCGAGGTCGAAGTGAATGGCGTGGTCGAAGTTGGGGACGACGGCTTCGAGCAGGGTGCCGACGTACCAACTCTTCCCGGTGCCACTGCGACCGAGCACGACGACGCGCGCCATCTACGCCTCCGGGTCGGCCACGTCGTCTTCGTCGCCGGTCTTGATTTCCGTCCACACCGAGTTGGCTTTCGTCTCGACGAATTGGTCATACTCCTCCTCAGAGAGTGCTTCCTGAAGCACGCGGTCGCGACGAGCGGCCTCTTCGTTGAACGCTTCGATGAGACCCGCGCCACCGTCGGAGAGACAGCCCGCAATCAACTCGCTGGCGGTCTCCGGTGTCATTCGGTCGATGTCCATCGAGACATCTTGGGTGCGAGCGAGCGCCTGCGTGTCGAGGCGCTGGACGTTGAAGACGTCGGCGATGATTTCGGCCATCGAATGGTCGGCGTCGTCGTCAGTCTGTTGGAGGAGCGTGGCGAGCTTCGAGGGATTGCGGGCGTAGGACGCGAGTTGACGCATTCCGACGCGCTGACCGAATAAGGAGAACTGCATCAGTTCTGCCCTCCCGTGCCAAGCAGACCGGAAATCGCACTCGTCAGCTTCGCCACCTGCTCGTCGCCGTCCGGGCGCATCCACGTCGCGAACGCGGTCGAGAGCGCCAGCACACCGAGCAGTGCCCACGCCGGGTCAACGTCTTCGCCGGGCGTGAAAATGTACTCGTCGGCGAATCGAGACGCACACGCCCCGAGACGGAACGCTTCGAACGTCTCGGCAAACTCTTGTTCCAACTGCTCCTTTTCGTCCTCGTCGTCGATACCGACGACCAACAACCGCGCATAGCCCTCGTTGACGGCATCTTCAATCGTTTCGGCCTTCGTCCCCGAGACGGACATCGGGTCACGATCCGACGTCGTCGTTTCGGACTCGTCCGCGTCGGCGCTGGCGTCGTCGTCGTCCTCTTCACGGTCGCGGTCGTCGCCGGAGAAACCAAAGTCGCCGTCGTCCAACTCCACCTCGTCGATGGTCGGCTCGTCGGCCTGCTCGTCGTTCTCGTCCACGTCGGCACTCGCATCTGCGGTGTCCTCGTGAGTGTCGTCGAGGACAGCATCGCCGTCGATGGCCGGCTCACCGGGCGTTGGACTGTCGCGATGTGCGTCATCCTCGTCGTCCGGTGGCACGGTCTCGGCGGGCGTCGTGGTCGTGGTTTCAGTCATCCTGTCCTCCGGAGATAGTGCCTGAGTTGCGGAGCACGCGCGCCACGGCTTCGTCTTCTTCTTGGGCGCTCGCGTTCTGTGGAATGGTCTCGGTCGGCGTCTGGTTCGACTCGACGACGACCTCGCCGGTCATGTCGCGCACTTTGTCGAACTCCTCTTGCGCAGGCGTCGGTTCATCGGACTCCTGCGTCTCGTCTACGTCGTCGCGCTCAGCGTCGTCAGTGTTCGTCTCAGCCGTCTCATTCGTCGAACGACGGCGCTGGACGAGCAGGAGACCGACGATGATGAGAACGACGAGCAGGCCGACGTGGGCTTTCGAGACGCTCGGCATCAGGCCAGTGCCGGTGGTCTCTTTGTCGTCGGGAGTCGGTTCGGGGTCGGACTTGATTTTGAGTTCCTGTGCGGTCTCTTCGAAGTCAGGGGAAGTGTCAGACATAGAGTTAGGCATGGGAGTCCTCCGGGCGTTGGTCGGGCGTCCAGCGGAAGCGTGCGCCGCAGTTGTAGCAGTCGTCCGGGAAGCCAGTTATCTCAGCATCACAATTGTCGCAGTTGAAGCGATTGTCCACCGCGACCGCCACCGAGTCTCGCGGGTTCGCGTCCGTCTCGTCCGCCGTAGCCGCTTGATACTCGGCATCTGTCTCGACATCCTCGAACGGGTCATCGGGGTTCGGGTCTGCGTCGAGACGCGCCTGCAAGTCAGCGAGGCGGTCGTCAGTGTCGTCTTCCTTGTCGTAATCCGCGAGTGGTACGAGAGCGTCCGGGTCGTCCGGGTCGCCACCGGCCGGAAGGACGTGGGGGAAGGGATGACCGTCGAAGTAGTCGGCGGAGGTCATCGGATTCCACGCTGTGCACGCGAGACAGCGGCGTCGGTACTTGTTGCCGGGCACGGAGCCGGAGCCGATACGTTGGTCGAGGACGGCGACGACTGCCGGTTCGTCGCAGTACCGGCAGGTTTCGATGTCGTGACCGTCGTTAGCGAGTCGAGAGAGTTTGTCGAGAGAGTCCATAGTCTAGCCAGTAGTGAAATTGAGTGAGTCAGTGCGAGCAGTCGAACGCGGGGCGTTCTGTGCTCAGTTTCTCGTTAGGTACGAATCATGATAACTCTGCGGAGGGGGCGGATACTAATTTAGGGTCGAGTACCGCCAACTCGGCCACTAATTCACTAATTCACCAACTAATTAGACCGGATTTATGGATGTCAGCCGTAGGATACATTGCAACATGGCAGAACTAGCTGTCTTCAACGACCTGTCGTCATTCGTCGATGGCGACACCGTAATCGCAATCGCAACGATTCTCCTGGGCGCACTCATCATGGAACGCGCAACAGGAGTCCTGCGCACCCGCCTGTACGACATCGAAGCGAAAGGCGGCGATGCACTCTATTCGCTCCTCACCGCTATCGCTATCCTGCTCGTTCCGACGCCTGACCAGTACCGCGTCCACAAGCAGAATGTCGCCATCGGGTGCGTGCTCGGTGGTGTGCGTGTCGCGCTGGCCGAGTACGAGGTGATATAATGACGGTGCAACTGGGCAACAACGACGAAGGCGAAATCAGCATCGACGACGACAAGAAATTCGTCGAAGGCCAAGACGTCCCCGCCGACTCCCCCGACACGGAAGCCTACGTCATCGAGGGCGTCGATAACAAAGTCATCACCATTCTCGAAGGCACTGTCGTCGCTCCCGAGTTCCGGGATGCAAATGGCGACAAACTCGACAAGGACACCCGTGTCATCATCCAGAAGGCCGACAAACGCGGGAATCGGCTGGGTGGTTTCATCGTCTTCAACGGGACGCTCGGCAACTTCGACTACGACAAGATGCGCCTCGACCCCGACTTCATGCGCCACACGAAACAGACAGTCGTCCTCAAGGAGAAACAGCAACTCCACGTCTACCTCGAAATTCCGGCGGGTGCCAACGGCTTCGACAAGAAGAAGTCGCGGCTCACCATCGGCGATGAGACCAGCGACTTCGGCGAGCCGGTCGAAATCGTCAACTGGGACTCGCTCGGTAAGCCCGAACAGCAGGTCGTCAACTCGATGACGCAGGGGGCGAACTAGATGCCCGCCAGTTCCATCGAACGCTCGTCGCTCACCCACAACGGTTCGACGTTCGGCGCAGATAACGTCATGCGCTCGCAGAACGCGGCGGACACGATGTCTACGGTCTGCATGTGGGAGCACCCGCGTAGGTTCGAAGGATGCGAGTACGTCGGCAAACGTGACCCGACACGCTTCATCCCCCGAACGCGCGAGGAACTGACCGGGACGGCGACGGATGACACGACCGTCCAACTCTCTAGCGACATCATGCCCATCGCCGGGAAACACAAACTGGACGAACAGGACTATCCGGTCGTCGTTGCGGTGAACGGCACGACCGGGAACGAAATCGACATCGCCGATGTGGACTACGGAGCCAATTCGATCACGCTGGCGAGCGACCCGGCAGATGGTGACCAAGTGTATCTCTATCCCATCATCTCGGAGGGTACCGTGCAATTCCGGGCGAAGAACAACATGGGCTTCGTCGAGGGCGCGGTCTACAAGTGGCCGACGCCTATCTATCGCTTCCACGACTTCCCGCAACTCGCTCGCGGCACCGAAATCAATTTGAACGGCGATGTCTCGTTCGAGGAGCACGACGAGTTGGAGTTCCGCATCAACTCGCCGCACACGCTTTGGTGGGAGGATGACCACTTCCCACAGGGTCAGTTCATCTCGTCGCTCGAACAGAAAGTCGAACTGACGCTCTAACGCCGGAGAGACGGCCCTGCGCCGTCTCTCTCGACACTCATTTGTTCTACAATGAAATCTGATTCGAACACGAAACCAACGCGCACCGAGGCACTGATTCGCTCACATCCGGAGTATCAGGCACTCATCAACGCGACCGACACAACCAGTCCGTCTACCCCGTCCGCAAGTGGCGGGTCTGCGACGTCGAGCACGTCACCGGGCCAGTTGGCGCTCTCGGTCGAGAAGAGTGACCTCGACTTCATGGTGAACGTCGCACAATTGGTCGTTCTCCTGCTGATTCTTTGGAGGGTCGGCCAATGATGCCCGACATCCGAGGCGGGAGTGGTGGCGGCACGACTCCGTTCATCAGACCGACGAAAAAGGACGACTCGAACGATTCGTCGTCCTCGTCTTCGTCACCCTCGTTCCACGGCGGTCCCCGGATAACGAATCCGACGGAGACCGAGGCGACCGACCAGAGCGAGACGACCGTCGAAGAGGAGTTTAGCGCCGAACCGACCAACACCGCGCAGTCCAACTCGTCGGACTCGGCAAACGAGTACCGCAGTGGAGCGGGCTACAGGTCGGGTAACCAGCAGAAAGTCGTCTCCGATACGGAAGACCAGAAGGAGAAGAATCGAGACAAGAAGAGCGACGGCGTGCTCGCGGGTATCAACCACGCGCTCAACAATCCGGGCGAGACCGTCGATGATACGTGGCGCAACGCCCAGAAGACGTGGCACGACGTGGACGAAGGCACGAAGAACGTCGTCGATGGCACTCTCGACAACGACGTCTTCTCGGTGCAGGATACGATTCGGGGCGGCGCAGAGGCCGCGCTCGGCTACGACTCGAAAGAGCAGTTCGCGGCAGACTCGACGAAGCTCGCGGGCACCATCAAACAGTTCACGCAAGGGAAGGTCGCCGAAGGAACGGCACTCGACAATCCCGTCACCGAAGGTGTCGTCGATGTCAGCACGTTCCTCGGCGAATCGTTCATCGCCGACCCGTCGAAGGCCGTCATCACTGGCCTGACCGGCGTGGACGTGGACAAAGGCACCGCCGAGGGCGAAGTCGGCGCGGCAGAAGTGGCTGACATCGCGCTCTCCGTCACGGGTGGGAAGGCCGGAAAAGTTGGCTTGCGAGGTCTCAAAACGCTCTCGAAGACGGATGAAGCAGGAAAGGCACTCGCCAAACTCGGCCTGAAAGGCAGTGACGAAGGCATGTCCGTGATTGGGAAAGGGCAGGACGCCGTATCGCTCTCGGACGAGACCGTCGAGACCACGGCGAAAGCAACAACCAAGACCACCGCAAAAGCCGGTGACGAGACCGCTGGTACCAGCAGTCGGTTGGCCGACGAAATCGAGCGGTACCGAAAGTCGGTCACGGGCGGTGACGAGGCTGCCGAAACCGTCGTGAAAGGCAGTGATGAGGCCGCTGAAACGACCGCGAAAGCAAGCGACGAGACCGTGGAAGCGGCGGCCAAAGGAAGCGATGAAGGCGAATCGGTACTCAGTCGCCTCACTAAAACGCGCAAACGAAAGATTGCGACCGGGGCGACCGCGGCTGGAGCGACGGGTATCCTCGCCGGAACCGCCTACGACGCGACCGTCGGCTTCGGTTCGCCCAGTGCCTCGCCGAACACCCAGTCTATCGGCGGCGATGGCCCGAACAGCGACGGCACGAACTCAGACGGGTCGAACAACAGCAACGACTCCGGCACGACGTGGGGCGCGTACCAGCGCGCCGAAGTATTCGACAGCGGATGGGTACTCGGCTATCAGCAGGTCGTGACTGGCTCGCGACGGCGCTGGTTCCTGACGGCCATCCTCGAAAAGGGTGGGCCGGTGTACGCGCTCACGAAGGGTGGCACGGCCACGAAAGCGCCGACGAATGACGCCGGGAATCTGCTCCTGAACGAGATGGCGAACTTCGAGACCGAGACCGCCGCGCGGAACGCCCACAAGAAGTGGCTCAAAAACCGCGAATACAACGGCGACGGCACCAACAACTCGCCGGAGAACACGCCCGACGATGGGGGCGACATGCAGTGGCAGAAGTGGCATCAGGTCGAGCAGGTCGCACCGTGGTTCATCTGGGGGCGCTCGCACCAAGACGGCGAACAAGTGCAGTTCCTCGCCGCCGGGAAGCGCGACGGAACGACCGTCTACCTCTCCGCGTCCGGAACCATCACGGAGTCGGCCCATCTCTTCGATTCCTACGACAGTCTGAAGAGTGCCCTCGACGCCTACTTCGCCAACGTCCAGAACGGGACGATTCCGGAGGGCGAGCGCCCGACAGGAAGTGGGCCAAAGCGAGAAGAAATCGAGCGCACCGTGCGTGAATCATCCCAATCCGCCCAATCGACTACCAAATCCGTCACCGAATCGCTCACCGGCAAGAACGTCGCGATTGCGGCCGTCGGTGTGGCCGGACTCGCCGTCCTCGCAGGTGCAGGCGGGAGCGATGGTGCGACTGCCGCATCGGGAGGTGGTGCCTGATGGGGAAGATGAGTGTCGCGTTGAAGCTGTCCGATGAACTCGGAACGTCGGTCGGGAAAGCACTGCGCTACATCGACGACGTCGGTCTCAAAACGGCGAAGCAATCGTTGGATGAAGCGGCGTCGAAGGCCGACGAGGCCATGCGGATTGGCTGGAAGCCTATCGCCGGGGTGGGAGCCGTCGGCGGTGGCGCGCTCATCTGGCGCGAGCAGGCCGTCGCGAAGGCGAAGGCGATTGCATCCCAGAAGCAGGCACGTAGTGACGCCCTCACCGGCATCGTCGAGTCCGACCTGCCGCCGTCGCTCAAGAAGGAACTGGCGAATCAGTACGTCCGGAGCAGTTCGAACCAGAACCAGAGTAACTCTGGGCCGGGGCCGTTCGCGAACATTCAGCAAACGGTCGTCGCGCTGGTCGTGCTGGCGCTCGTCCTGAAGTACATGCTGGGGGCTGAGTGATGAACGTCATTCCGAACGACGTGTTCGACGACATCCGCGCCGAGGTGCGCGCGATTCGCGTGCATCTCACGCAGACCGATTCGTCGAACTCCACCGCGGAGAGCGGGTCGAGCGAGGTGCGATGGTTCTCGACCGGCACCGACCGGAAGGAACTCGACGCGGAGTACACCGAAGCGAAAGACCAGTGGGACAAAATCGAGTTTGGCTTTGCCGCCAAGACGGTCTCGGTGCGGACAACCGACGACCTGAACGTCTGTCCGGT
>CAYNQM010000012.1:0-5034 GCA_964399275.1 uncultured Haladaptatus sp. | reverse complement strand
GTTGGCGGGCTGGCGAATTGGAACATCAAAGACGATTCGAGCGACAGTGCGGCGCAACTCGCCAAGGGCGACTACTTCGTCCTGACGACGAGCGCGCCGCAGGAGGACATCTATCTCGGCGTCGAGGCCACGCTGGGCGGGCTGGTCATTCAGCATGGCCCGACGTGGGATTCGGCCAACGGGCAGTGGACTGACCGCTATCAGTTCGACCCAGCACAGACTGGTCAGAATTACCCGAAATATAAGTATGAGTCCAATCAGGACGTGAATCCGTCCGAACACTTCGTCTGCTACCCGAAGACGAAGGTACACGACGACTTCGCGATGCAGATGTCGGACTCTGGCACCTACTGGCTGGACTACACCGACGGCAAGGGGTTCCAACTCTACTGGCAACGCGAAATCGCCGACGGTGACGACGGCGAACTCTTCCTCGGCGTCGGGAAAATCAATCGGGCGTGGGACTACACCGCCGCGGACGAACGCGAGGCGGGGTGGGCACTCGGCTACGGCGATACGAACAAGGGCCTGAAACCCGTCCATATGTCGGCGTCGGGCTACTACAACAACGATTCGCAGTTCGACGGCGACAATCGCTACGAGCACCACGTCGGCAACAACGACCAATCGGCGCACGGGCACGTCAATCCGGACGCGAGTTTCGACAACTACCCGCTGACGAACTCGGTCGTCAGTTCGCGTCAGTATCGGAACGTCCAAGGCCAAGATACTGTCATCGGCGACTTCGACAACTGGGTCGAGGACGAATCCGGCTCATCGACGGGCCACAAAGACTCCGTGCAAGATGCAGGCGGCGCGGGCGTCTACACGGTGTTGAAACGCCACAGTAGTCTCTCGGTCGCCCTGCGGATGGACTAACCATGACGCGCCAGCAAAAACTTGTCGCGGCGGTCGTCCTCTGGGCACTCGTCGCCGGATGGGGCAGCGCACTCGCTGGAACCGCGCTCGGAGGGCGCTGACGCACCATGTCGATTTCGTGGACGACTGCCGCCGACTGGGACGCCGCGACCGCCGAGACGACCGTCTCCCATCCCGGCGACAGCGTGGCACTCGCCGACGGCGCGCTCACCGGCTCGCTCACGACGGCTTCGCAGACTCTCGACAACGCATTGGTGTGGCCGAAGGCGACGACATCGCTCACCAGCCAAGCGGGGACGACCGTGACCGTCTCCCTCACCGATGGAACGACGACGTCCTCGGAGCGTCATCTGCCGCCGGTCGGTGACTGGGGTGATGATTGCGAAAGCGGATTCGGGTCGGAATGGACAGTTCACGCGGCCCAATTCCAAACAAAAACGAATCGGGTCTACGAAGGCGGCCAATCGTTCGGCATCCAGCAGGGGAACGCATCCGCACTCCTTGCCGAAGCCACGCCAGCGGCACTCTCTGATGGGTCACAAATCGCCGGATTCCGCTTTTACTGGCAGGAGACATCTGCTTCGTGGGGTGCTGGCGTTCGGTTGATAAACTCGAATGGCGACCCGGAGGTCAGCTTTGCGACGGACAATCCACAATGGTTGGTTCACGATGGCAACGGCACGACGCAGATTAAGGGTGATGATGGGCGCTATGGCCACTGGGTCGAGGTTCGCATCGTCTTCGATTGGAGTGCCGGGACGGCCACGATTCGCGCCGAAGAGTTGGAGAGCGGAACGGTAAAAACCCACAGCGGCCCGCTGAAACACAGCGTCGATATCGAAACCATCAGCATCGAAAATTACGACAGCGGTTCCTCGCCGCCGTGGGCAGTCTCAGACTGCTATATGTGGTTTGATGGTTTTGCCGTTGAACCCGCCTCAGCAACACACACGGAGACGTTTCCGTCGAGTTCTGTCGCGGCAGACGCCAACTGCTCGGTGACGCTCGACATTGCGACGCTCGACGCGGCGCGCACTCCCTCGGTTGAGTCGGTGACTGTGGCCGACACTTGGACGGGCGCGACCGCCTGGACTGATGATTTCACCGACGCCGATCTCGACGGCTGGACTACCGAATCTGGTTCGTGGACGAACTCGGATAACTGTCTCGAATCGACCGGAAGCGGCCTTGACCAGACAATCTATCATGAGTCTGGTGTCACGGAAGGCATCTGGGAGTTCGACCGCTTTCACGGAGACGATTCCCTCGGTGGGACGTTCATGCTCACTCCGGATGCACCGCCGTGGTCGGGGTTGAACAATAAGTCTCCGACGACTGGCTACCGCATCTATTTCGTCAATCAGGAGTACGGACGCGAGCGCTATCTGGAATGCTATCACGACGGTACGAAAGTTTGGTCGAAACAGCTTGTGGGAACCGCACCACTGAATAGCTGGAACAGCTACCGGCTCGAACGCGAAGCGGATGGCGACGGCTACCGTTGGCGCGGCTACTACGACGGAGACTTGCGCTTCGAATATCGAGAATCAGCGAGCGAAGCAGTCGAAAACCTCGAATATCTGTATCTCCATTCCGACGGCACCGGCCATCAGTTCGATAATTTCGTCGTCAAAGACGCGACAATCTCACCCACCGTGTCGTTGATAGCGGCTCCGGCAACCGCCGACCCAACCGCGACCGCGACGACAACCGACGCGAGGCACACGACCGGATCCACATCGGCGACCGCCACGGGCAGGATCGTCACTGACGGCCAGCACACCACACCAACTACAACCGCGCTGAGAGCAGGGGTAACGACGTATTACCCGACAAGCAGATCACTCACTCAGTCACAGGTTGAACCGCCGCCGTCGGCACCCGACCTCCTGCGCGTGATGCCCGTCGCTCCCGTCGAGACCGGGACGCGAGCCCGCGCGGTTCACCGTCACCACGTCTTCGATGGGGCTATCGAACACAACGACGCCGCGCGAGAGGAGGCGTTGACCATCGAGCGCACTGCGTTCCCCGGGCATGTGCGCCGAGTTCCTTCGTCGCCGGATGTGCGGCTTCGCTCGTTCGCGACCGTCACGACCGCGTCCCATCGACGGACTGCGCTCGCGCCGTCACTCGCGGCGTTGGCACGGCACACGACCGACCAGCACACCGCGGCACCGCTGGCGGTCACGGTCTGGCCGCTGGTCGCCCAGGACGCCAGCTACCGCATCGGTCTCGCCATGTCGCGTCTCGACGCCCACACGACTGACCGGACGTTGTTGTCGGTCGAGGCGACTGCCGCCGCGTCGGCGACGACCAGCGCGACGGTCACGACCGGCACGCATTCACTCGCAGAACCAGCAGTCGCGCTGTTCGCGCCGTATCGACCGATAGGCAACGACACGTACCCGCTGACTGCGCCGACTGTCTCGGCAGAGACGGGGACGACAGCCGGGAAGACGATGGCTTCGGCGGACGCGCAGGCCGTTGTTAGTGCGCGGACAGCGGCTCGTGCAACCGACTGGCAGATGAGTTGGGCGACCGTCGTGCCGTTGGCGCTCGTGCTTGACGCGAAGACGTCGTATCGACTTGCGTTGGTCGCAGTCGATATTTTCGGCGAGGATGGTGAGGCTCCGACGCTTCAGCCACACGACTCGGTACCGGGCGGGATAGATACGACTGAGGACGTTATCTTCGGCAGTCGCGACAACGGCTTCTCAATGCAGTAATTATGACTCAATCTGACTCTCTCAATCGAAACGACAGCACTGGCATGGAATCGACGACGACTGGCGTGCCCTCGAACGCAGAACTCGCGCAGCGAATGGCACGAGTAGAGGAGACGGTCGGCAACTCGCAGGATATTCTCGAACGGATTGAACGCGGGTTGAACGAGGATGTGGACGACCTCAACCAGCGGGTGAGCAACGTGGAACCGTCGGCACGGCGGTTCGACTTGCTGTGGCGCGGTGGGAAGTGGGTGTCCGGCCTTTTGCTCGGTGGAGGTGTTCTCGGAAACGCGCTAGGTCTTTTCTGACAATCCCAGTGGTTCCGCTGAGTTCTCGATGCGGTCGAAGGGTGTTTTCGTGTTTCATCGCGGGGTTTCACGCCGACAGAAATCGAATCCTCGAATTGCACAACTCATCGCGATAGCGATGTGCAAAAACACGCCAGTTCGAGCCAAGTGAATCCCCCATTGACTCCATAAACTACTCCGACTCATTCGTCGCTATATACTAGCTCAGCTTCAGCACCTCCAGCAGAACGACTTTGAGACCCCGATGTGCAATGTCAGCTATGCGAATCAAGTCAGATGGAAAGTACGAGTACCGGAAGGATCTCTACGACCAAGCTGGCGAGTTGCTTGGTGAATCGACGAGAAGCAAGGGTCTCGATGCGAGTACTGAGTTTACTCGACGAATGATTCGAAATCTCGAACGTGCCGTCAATCACCCTGATATGACCGAAGAACTCGCAGAGATACTGAGCACCCCTCGTGTTGGAGTGCAGTACGAAGTACAAACGGAACTCGTCATCGACGAGTAGTTCTCAGCTATCGAAACGGATTCGAAGCAGTGGTGAGTCGCGTTATTCCTTCGACGGCGTCAAAATCGTCGTCAAAGCTGTACAGATACTCGATTTCTTCACGTTGCATGTATGCCGTGATGGTGGCGTCACCGAACGCGAGACCTTCGTATTGTTCGAAGAGTTCGACGGCTCGGTGGAAATCCTTCTGAGCACTCTGCACGATTTCGAACCCTGCGGACGCAGAGAGGCGGTCGAGCGTATCGACGGCAAAATCGTGTCGGCGGCGCTCGTGAAGCCAATTGAGTGTTTCGAGGACAACGTAGTTCGTCACCCGGCCTGTCGGAAGTTCGCCGTGATCCATGGCGCGCACGATATCTTGTGCTTGCTCGTGGCGGTCACTCGCTTCGTCACGGAAGTCGAGGAGAACATTCGTGTCGATGACAGCAACCGCCATCAGTCACGCTCCGTCGATTCGTCAGACCGGTCACGTTCGTCTCCTGCCACATCGTGGGTTTCGAGGCTATCGCCACCCAGATCTGCGGTTGGTGCATCGTCGAACGCACCCGTCCGTTGTCGAACGACCTCCACGGTTAGATCGCCGCTCTCGGTGGCATCCCATCGAAGTTTGTC
>CAYNQM010000011.1:0-44252 GCA_964399275.1 uncultured Haladaptatus sp. | reverse complement strand
TCTCTTGGAACTGGTTCGACATGACCACGAACCGAACGATTTCGGACATCGCGATGGTGACGATGGCGAGGTAGTCGGCCCGCAACCTGAGCGCCGGTAGCGCCACTAGCAAGCCAAGTAGTGCCGCCGCGAGCATCCCGGCGAGGATGCCGACCCACAGCGGAAGTCCGAACCCGGAGATGGTCGCGGCCCCCGCAGTCGCGCTCGCAGGGGGTTTCGAGACGATGGCCATCGTGTACAAACCGACGGCCATGAACCCCGCGATACCGATATTGAACAGTCCGGTGTATCCCCACTGCAAGTTCAGCGCGAGCGCCAGCATTCCGTAGACGCCGATAAGGAACGTGAGGCGCGCGAGTGAGTTCAACTGCCCTCTGAAGGAGTAGCCCAGCGCCGACCCGGCGAGGATGTACAGCGCGTAGAGCGCGAACAGCGCACCGAGGATGAGCACGGTGTCGTTGAGTTCGAAGTCGCGGATGCTCGTGCTCATGCGGTCGTCCTCCCTGCGAAGAGACCCTGCGGTTTGAACAGCAGGATGAGAATCATCATGCCGAACGCGGCGGCGCGGCCGAACTCACTGGGAATCCAGATGATGGACAAGTCCCAGGTCATTCCGATGACCAGTCCGCCGAGGATTGCGCCGTAAATCGAGCCGATGCCGCCGAGGATGACCGCGGCGAAAATCGGGAGCAGAAGGAGCCATCCGAACTGGAAGTCGATGGTACCCGTCCAGAGCACCATCAGGTAGCCCGCCATGCCGGTGAGACCGCCACCGATAATCCACGTCCAGCGGATGACGCGCTCGGTCGGAATCCCGGTGATTCGTGCGAGGTCTTCGTTGTCGGCCATCGCGCGCATCGCCTTCCCGAGTTTCGTGCGCTGAAGCAGGACGTGGACGCTGAGCATCAGTCCTACCGTCGAAACCAGCAAGGTCAGGTCGTGTGCCGTTACCGGAACGTTCCCGTCCCAGAGAAGAAGGCTCCACACCGGAATCTCCTGCGAGGCGGTCGTTCCGCGGTTCGCCGTCGAGAAGACGAACACGATGAGATACCGGAGCGTGAACGCGACCCCGATGCTCGTGATGAGAAGCGAGATGCCGCCCGCGTTGCGCATCGGTTTGTAGACGACGCGGTCGATGAACAGGGCGAGCGCGATGGCCCCCAGTCCGGCGAGAACGAGTCCGCTGATGACCGCGATCGGCGTCGTCACAATCGTGATGTTGAGATTGCTCGCGAACACCGTCCCGCCAGCGCCGACCAACAGCAGGCTCGGAAGACTCGACTCACCGAGCCCGGCGATGACATAGGTGACGGCCCACCCCGAGAATGCGCCGCTCGTGATGTAATCGCCGTGCGAGAAGTTTGCGAAGTTCAGAATGCTGTACGTCATCGAGAGCCCGATTCCGGCGAGACCGATAATGAGTCCGCGCATGAGGCCGCTCCAGAGGAGCCGCCCTACGTCGGATACCTGCAGGGTGCCGGACAACAGGCGATTGACGAAGTCCACGACGAGAAACGCCGCAAAAAGGCCGACGACCACTAACAGTGGTCGCTCGACCACGAGGCGACGTCCGCGTGAATAGGTTTCATTTACACCGTCCATTGATAACTCTCCACACGATAACCGGTTCCGGTCAGAGTATTAAACCTTTCCGACAGAGTCGTCTGGTGAATTCCGGTAACGGCGGCATAATCGATGTTGTCAGAACAATATCTACGAAAAATTAGTTATTGAGGCTGTTTACTCGAAATCGTGTTTTATTTTTCGTATCGATTACCGACACACATATGCCGGGCGATGTTGCAGGCACACGTATGCCTGTTCAGACCCTGGACGACCTCGCCGTCCAAGGGACAACCCTCGGCGTGCGCATCGACATCAACAGTCCGTTGACCGAGTCCGGTGACCTCGCCGACGACGCGCGACTCCGGGCGCACGTCGATACCCTCTCAGAACTGTTGGAACGTGGGGGCAAGGTAGCCGTCCTCGCCCACCAGGGGAGACCCGGAAGCGACGACTTCTCCAGTCTCGCTCCTCACGCAGACCGACTGGACGAGCTGCTGTCGTACCCCGTCTCCCACTGCGACGCGACGTTCTCTGCGGACGCGCGAAACGCAGTCACGAACCTCCGCGAAAGCGAGGCGGTCGTGCTGGAAAACACCCGATTTTACAGCGAAGAGTACATGGAGTTCCCGTCGGGGAAGGCCGCACAAACCCACCTCGTCGAGCGACTCGCCCCCGAACTCGACGTGTACGTCAACGACGCCTTCGCGGCGGCCCACCGGTCACAACCCTCGCTCGTCGGCTTTCCAACCCAGCTTCCGGGCTACGTCGGTCGCGTCATGGAGCGCGAACTCGACGTGCTCGGCGACATCGATTCGACGCCGCGCCCGCGCGTGTACGTGGTCGGAGGCGCGAAGGTCTCCGACTCCATCGCCGTCGCCGAAAACGTGCTGGAGCGCGACCTCGCAGACTACGTGCTGACGGCGGGCGTCGTCGGCAACGTCTTCCTGTTCGCCGATGGCGCAGACCTCGGCGACGCCAGCGCGGACTTCATCCACGACCAAGGTTACTGGGACTACATCGACGACGCCGCCGACCTCCTCGAAACCTACAGCGACAGAATTCACCTGCCGAAAGACGCCGCAGTCGAGCGCGACGGCGAGCGTGTCGAACTCACGCGCGACGAGTTCCCGCCGGAAGAAGACGAAGGCGCAATGGATGTCGGCGACGCGACCATCTTCGCCTACTCGAAGATTCTCCGCGACGCGGGCACCGTCATCCTCAACGGTCCGGCAGGCGTCTTCGAGGACGACACCTTCGCCGACGGAACCCGCGAACTGTACATCGAAGCAGCGAACGCCGAGTACAGCATCGTCGGTGGCGGGGACACCGCCGCCGCAATTCGGAAGTTTGGTCTCGACGGCTTCGACCACGTGAGCACCGGTGGCGGGGCGTGTCTCCGAATGCTGACCGGCGACCCGCTTCCCGCGGTGGAGGCGCTTTCCCGATAGATGGCGACCATCGAGGCGGCGACCAGCGCGGACATCGACCGCATCGCCGACCTCTGGGTCGAACTCGCGCGCGACCAGCGCGCTCACGGGTCGCACCTCCTCCCGGACGAGAATCTCGATCACATCCGCGACAGCGTCGCTCGGCACGTCATCGAAGACACCCTGCTCGTCGCCCGTGACTCGGGCATCGTCGGGTTCGTGATGTTCGATCTCCAGACGGGCGTCTACGAGCAGGCGGCGACGCGCGGAATCGTCCAGAACGTCTACGTCGAACCCGATCACCGCGATTCGGGGGTCGGGTCGGCACTGCTCGACGCCGCCGAAGACGTTCTGGTCGAACGGGGTGCTGAACTGCTGGCGCTGGAGGTGATGGCCGACAACGAAAGCGCCCGACGACTCTACCGAAACCGGGGCTACGAACCGCACCGCATCGAACTGGAAAAATCGGTCGAAAACGATAACCACTCAAAGGAGTAGCCACAACCACCGACTGCGCCAAGGGAGCTTGGGTGGTTCAAGCACTCGATTTGTAATCGAGAATACGTGGGTTCAAATCCCACCCTTGGCTTTCTCGTCCGCGCCAACCTCGGCGACTCCCACGCCGTCTACGGAGAACTTGAGTACCATAGTTGACGACTGCGTCTCCGAAGCTCCAAATCGGACGGGGCCAACGGTTCACTTCGGTGACTTCTACCGGTGGGTCGCTCCTACCCGCCGAGTGAAATCCGGCGTTTTACTGACGATTTCCAAACTATTGCACCGGAATTTCCGGCACGTAGCCGGGTTTTTCAGTATCATCGAGACGATTAATTTCGGAGACAGAACCATCCGGAGACAGGATTAATCGGCTCTTAAGCCAGTGTCCCGCGTTGTGAACTGTTGTAGACCGACCGACGGGCCACAACTATCGGCCGGTTTTATAGCCAAACGGTGCCTGTCCGTTTTCCATGAGCCGCACCCAGAGAGTCCCCCTCTGGATGGCATCTCCCGAGGAGTTCCGGAGTACGCTGAAGATGGTCTTGAGTACGGCATACAAAAACGACCGCCGGTTCGACCGCTCGTGGACGTTTCGCTATCCAGACGAGGAACTACCCGACCTGATGGTCGAGATTACGCACCTGGAGAAAGGCGGAACCGAGGTGATGATGAATCCGCCACAGCCGACGAAACCGCCGGAAAAAGCCGTCGTCAAGGATTTCCGCGACGTACTCGGCGATCTCCTACTGAAAGGCCACCACAGGGGAATCGAATTCGACCGTTCGTGGACGCTTCGCTATCCCAACGCCGACCATCCCGACCTGATGGTAGAAGTGACCCACGTCGAATCGCGGGACGACTGACCCGACCATTTTGACCCCGGATGACGTGCGAACCGACATGGAGTTCACCGTCGTCCAAGGAGATATCTCGGTACAGAGCGCGGACGTACTCGTCAATGCCGCAGGAACCAGTCTCCGGATGGGAAGCGGCGTCGCTGGCGCGCTCCGCCGCGAAGCGAACGGGCCGATAAACGAAGAGGCGACTTCCAACGGCCCCATCGAACTCGGCGATGTCGCGGTGACTGACGCCTACGAACTCGACGCGGACTACGTCGTCCACGCCGCCGCCATGCCGCACTACGGCGATGGGAAAGCGACGGCCGAAAGCATCCGAGACGCGACACGGAACGCGCTCAAAGAAGCCGACGAACTCGGCGCTGAATCGCTCGTACTTCCGGCACTCGGCTGTGGCGTCGCCGAGTTCAACCTGCGCGAGGGAGCGCGACTCGTCTGCGACGAAATAGAGCGATTCGAACCGGAATCGCTCGCCGACGTTCGGTTCATCGCCTACGAAGACGACGAGTACGAAACGATTCGTGCCGCGGCCGACGATGGTCGAAAATCGTGAGCCGAAAACCGGTTGTGCGGGTCGTATCCTTACCACTTATCGATTCGACATCATCCGGTTCACCGACTTCATCAGTCCGCTAGGGAGCATCGAATTCATTTTTTCTTCCATTCGTTTTTGGTTGAAATAGCTCGCGAACGCCAAGAGGGTCGGGGGCCACAAACCGATGAAGATTCCTCGTTCTTTCTCCCCGCGAACGAAGAACTGGTACCACGAGAGGCCGACCGAAGCGGCCGCGGCGAGTATCGCTGGATTCATCGCCTTGTCGGTGGCTTCCATCGTCGATTCGTCGGTCATTCGCTGCTGTCGTTGGCCGGACATTGCGACTATAGGCGCTACGGAGTTTGCAATAACGATGTTGGCTTTTTGTCTATTTTCCCAACTGTCTTCAGGTTCGTTCAAAAACGAGACGGACGCTCGCGATGAATTACCGAGAGTTCGTGTTTCACGAAGGCACACGAACGGGTTTCGTCGGCGGTTCGGTGTCGTATGGCTCTGTTCGAGTGTCGGTGTGACTGCTACTCCCGTATCGAAAACTGTGAACTATTCGACTATTGATGCAAACCCCACGGTGCGGGGATCCACGTCGGCGTCGCGAAGGAACCGAAAAGAAACCCGGAGGAACGTCGGATGGTAATCGTCTCCCGCCGCCACTCGGAGTCATCCAACTACATGTCTTCTTCCGCGTCACCCGAACCAATTCCGAGCGTGGCGGCGGTTTCGATGGCCTCCACGTCGAGTTCGCAAAGGTCGGCCACGGCTTCTTGAGGAACGACGATGCGGAGCGATTCGAACGCCAGTTCCGCCTCAACTTCGCCACCGAGCGTTTCGACCGCGTCGCCGACTGCTTTGGGGTCTGCGTCGCCGAGTCGGACGACGAGCGCGGCCGATTCACTTGCTCGGGGGTCGTCGCGCATTCTTCGGACTGGGTGGGTGAGGTACGTCATTCGAGCGTCGAGAGAATTTCTTGGGCATGGCCGTCGGGCGATACGTCTTCGAAGACGTGTTCGATGGTGCCGTCTCTGACGACGTACGTGCTTCGGAAGACGCCGTCGAAGGTGTTTCCGAACATGTTCTTCTCGCCGTAGGAGTCGTAGGCGCTGGCGACTTCGCCGGATTCGTCGCTCAGAAGTTCGAACGGGAGGTCGTACTTCTCGCGGAATTTTTCGAGGTCGGAAACCGGGTCGTCGCTGATGCCGAGGACGGGGACGTCACGTGTGGCGAAATCGTCCCACGAATCGCGGAATCCACACGCCTCGGTCGTGCAACCGGCGGTGTCGGCGCGCGGATAGAAGTAGACGACGACGCGGCCCTCGAAATCGGCGAGCGAGATGGTTTCTCCCGCGTGATTCGGCAGTTCGAACGACGGCGCCTGCTGGCCGGGGTTGAGCATGTCGCTCGTTTCGACGCGAGCGACGAACTGCGTTACGGACTCACTCGCCAGCGACGACGAAGGTTCGGCCACCCTTGCGTTCGAGGTGGACGGCACCGTCTTCGGTGGAGGTTCGGACGTAGGCCGCGACTTCGCTGGTGGACAGTCCGGATACGTCCGCCGAACTCCGCGGTTGTACTCGCGAGTGCTCCGACGCCATTTCGACGTTCATGTTCAGTTCTTGTCCGGTTGGATAATGAAACCAATCCTAGCGGAGCGAAAGTGAAAGTAGTCGAGAGACGGCCGTTCGGACACTTTCACTGCGGTTGGCTGTCGTTTAAGTGACTATATTCCGTCGTGCCGTCGGCGGGAGCAAACGATTCGTCGGTGTGTGCCACCGGCGCCCCAGATTGGAGGACACGCATGAGAGAGCAAGCGTTTGGAGGGACGAACCGTACCGAGAACGACCGTATGGTGTACATCGAAGACGACCGCACCGGCAGCATCGGGAGGCCACGGAGGGTCGTCCGATGACCGACGTGGAGGCGGTGCTGGACGCCGCCGAGACGACGCCCGCCGTCCGTCACGTCGTCGAATATCGGCGGGGACGCAGTGTGACGCCGTGGCCGAGTGACTTCGTCAATGCGGTAGAACAGACCGACGACCTCTGTCTTCAGCGAACGACGGCGGTCGGGTTCTGCACGTTTTCGTATCGACGCGGACGGTGGTGGTGCTCGGAGTACGACCGCACGCTTGACCGAACTCGCAGGGGCCGAGTGTCGCAGGAAACGGTTCTCGATTGGGTCGCTGGTCAACCGCCCGAACTCGTCGTCTGCGAGGAGGCGCTCGGCACGTCGGTCAGCGACTCAGCCACCGAATCGGTCAGCAGTCCGGTCGGCGAGTCGAGCGTCGGGTCAGACAGTGACCCGTCGGTTGAAAGGCGGCAAAACGCCGATGGCGAGCCGGATTTCGTGGCGCTCCGGGTCGAACTCGAATCGGTCGTCGGCGCGATGACGCGAATCGATTGGAGCGTCGTCCCCGACGTCTCCGCACTCGAGGCGGCGTCGTGGTCGGCCCGACTCGCAGCGGCCCGCGATTCGCTGGCAAGCGACCGCGAGTTCGTAACTGCCGAAACGCTCGATGCGACACCGACGAAATGGTGTTTATTCGCTGATAACTATCCACTGTTTTTTTACTCAGTAGGTCGTACTGGCTTTCCATGACTGGGAAGTTGTCCAACGACGACCGTGAGCGGATTAAACAATTTGCAGAAATGCCGCGATACCAGCGAACGCCCGACCTCCTCTGTCCCGGCGAGGAAGACGAAGAAGCCGATTAGTTCGACAGCGTCACTCGCTCGCCGTCCTGTTCGACGAGTTCGCGTTCTCGGAGTGTCCGAACGATGGTGTACAGAGACATCTTCGGTAGGTCGAGACCGGTCTGTAGTTCGTTGAACGTCGCACTGCGCGTCGTCTCCAAATAGAGGTAGACGAGTTTAGCGCGCGGTGAAGCCAGTTCGTCAGGTATCGCCGTCTGTGTTGCGTTGGTGTTCATGTCAGTACTGTTGGGCAGACATTCGACGATAATAAATCCTTGTGACGACAATTGTCGAAATCAATGCGATGGTAACACGGCTGACCAGTGTTCTTACGGAGATGAATCGCCGGTGATTTTATGTGCTAACCCGTGGTAGCGGTCGGCTATGGGTCCTGTGCGGGACGATTCCGACGCGGAAACGGGGTCAGTCCTTTCAGCGGACGAACTCGACATCGAACGAAGTGACAACGTCGTCGCGCTGGACGAAGGCCGGTACGTCATCGGGTCGGAGGGAGAGCCGTCCGTGGCGAGCGAACCGGCACTCGAATCCGCGCCCGGCGAGCGACGGGAATCGGAGCAGACGACGGGGCAGGTAACGCCAGAGCCGGGCGGAGCGACTCCGGACTCCGGACAGACGCCGGAACCGAAAATCGACGCCCGAGACGTTCGTCGGTGGCTCGAAGACGACCTCGAAGACGTAGAATCGAACTACGGCTTCCACATCTCCGCGAAGTCGGAAGGGGCCATCAGCCACCAACAGATGTACTCCGACGACGTGGGCACCGTCTTCGATAGCCTCCTCATGTGGTACGCACAGCAAGTCGATAAGGGCACGGCAGTCGAAGACGTGCTCGGCATTCTCCTGATGGAGTCGAACGTCAGAGTTCGCTACTCGCCGCGCTGTTTCCGCGGCGTTCTCGACGCCCACGACTTGTCGCCCGACGACAGTATCGCCGACCTCTTTGAGGCGATTCGAGACGACGGCGGCGTCGTGTTCCCGCCGGAAACCGACCGGTGAATTATCCCTCGTGATAGCAGGGAGTGGGTTTTATGTTCCGGACTTCGGTCTATAAGATAGATGACTATGAGCGTCCAGAAACAGGAACCCGCGGACGACGAGTCGGGCGAGCAGACGCAGGTCGTCGAATTTCGCCTCGGTGACGACATCTGTGCCATCGACATCAACCAAGTGGACAGTATCGTAGAAGTGAAAAAGGTGACGCGAATTCCGCGCACGTCCGACTCCATCGAAGGTGTGATGGACCTTCGCGGCGAGACGACGGCCATCATCGACCCGAAGCAGTTCCTCTCGGTCGCGTCGGACGAGCGCGGCGAGGGCGTTCTGGTCTTAGACCGCCCCGACGACAAGCAGAAAATCGGCATTCGAGTGGACGAAGTGCTCGACGTAACGACCCACGCCGAGAAACACATCGATTCGAGCGACCAACTGGAAAACCTCGACACGCAGGGTATCCGCGATCAAATCGCCCGCGGCATCATCCGTAAACCGGGCGACGACGGACTCGATTTAGTTATTTGGGTTGATGTTGACAAGATGATTGACAGCCTAAATTAATATCGGCGTGTGAACATCAACAGTGATAATCGCAGGGGAGCATTTATTTTACCGCCTTTCAAAACCATTCTCAGGTGAAAGATGAATGTCGAATGACGTACTAATTGTCGATGACTCGGAATTTATGCGGAATCTACTGCGCGAGATTCTGGAGGAGAACTTCGAAATCGCTGACGAGGCCGAAAACGGCGTCGAGGCGGTCGAACTGTACAAGGAGAAAGAACCGGACTTCGTGATGATGGACATCGTCATGCCGATTCGTGACGGCATCGAGGCAACATCGGAAATCAAGCAGTTCGACTCCGGGTCGAAGATCATCATGTGTACCAGTATCGGGCAGGAAGAGAAGATGAAGAAGGCGGTCAAGGCCGGTGCCGACGGATACATCACGAAGCCATTTCAGAAACCCAGCGTGATGGAAGCCATCAACGACGTTATCTCAGCATGACGCGAGCGGTCGTCGTAGACGACTCTCATTTCATGCGAACCGTCATCTCCGACATTCTCGAATCGGGGGGCATCGAGGTGGTCGCACAGGCACCAAACGGGACGGAGGCGGTGTCGGCCGTCGCCGACCACGAACCCGACGTGGTGACGATGGACGTGGAGATGCCGGAGATGAACGGCATCGAAGCGGTCGAAGCCATCATGGGAGCCACGCCGACGCCGGTTCTCATGCTCTCGGCGCACACCGAGGAGGGTGCGGAATCGACCTTCGAAGCGCTCGACAAAGGTGCAATCGACGTGTTGGCGAAACCCGGTGGCGAAGTCTCGACCGGGATTTCCGCCCACAGGGATCACCTCGTAGCGAAAGTACGGTCGGTCGCCCGCGCCGACGTTTCGGCGGGCACGCCGGACGAGTCGGAGACCACGCCGATAGAGACCGACGAGTCGTTCGTGGAGAACGCGACGATAGTCATCGGGGCTTCGACCGGCGGGCCGCGAGTCGTCGAGAGCGTTCTCTCCGGACTCCCGCGGTCGGCGAATCTCCGGGTGCTCATCGTTCAACACATGCCGGACAGTTTCACGTCTCGGTTCGCAAAACGGCTCGACAACCGAACCGAGTACGACGTGCGAGAAGCAGAGGACGGCGACCGAATCGGTGGCGGTCAGGCGCTCGTCGCGCGCGGCGACTACCACATGTCGGTGTCGAACTACTCGAACGGACGACTCCGGGTTCGGCTCACGCAGGACGAACAACGCCACGGCGTGCGCCCGGCCATCGACGTGACGATGCAGACCGCCGCCGAGACGGTTTCAGACCAACTCACCGGCGTCGTACTTACCGGCATGGGTGCGGACGGTGCAGTCGGTATCGAGTCCATCAAGGATGCTGGCGGAGAGACCATCGCGCAGGACGAAGAAACCTGCTCGGTGTTCGGCATTCCCGCCCGGGCAATCGAGACTGGCTGTGTCGATTCGGTGCTTCCCGCAGACCGCATTTCGCACGGAATACTTTCGACAGTACGCAAACCGACGTGATTCGACATGGACGAATACATACAGGATTTCATTCGTGAAAGCGAAGAGAACATCACGGAACTGAACAACTCACTGCTCGAACTCGAAGACGACCCGGACGACGAGGAGGCGATGGACTCCATTTTCCGCACCGCCCACACCCTGAAAGGGAACTTCGCGGCGATGGGATTCCAAGACGCGAGCAACCTTGCCCACGCCATCGAAGACTTACTGGACGAGATTCGGCAGAGTCGGATGGACGTGACGCCGGAAGTCATGGACAACGTCTTCGCTGGCGTCGATACAATCGAGGACATCCTCGGCGAAATCGAAGCCCACGGCGAGTCGAAGACCGACCCGAGCGAGACGATCCGGGACATCCGCGAGACGCTGGACGAGGGCGGCGAATCAGTCGACGACCGAACCGAAACCAGCGACGGCAACGAAACCGAAGCGGCGCTCGCGGCCTTAGACGACCCGTCGGCGCTCGCCGACGTGGACGAGGTGTTCCACGCCCGCGTGGAGATTGGCGACTCGCAGATGAAAGGCGTGGACGCGATGTTCATCCTCGGCGAGGTGACGGAGGAACTCGACCTCCTCGGTGCAGTTCCCCCCGTCGAAGCCATCGACGAGGGCGAGTACGACGACGGATTCGACCTCTTCGTCACGGGCGGGGCGGAAGCAGAAATCGCGGAGTTGCTGAACGGCTCTGCGAAAGTCGAGTCCGCCACCGTCGAGGACGTGACCGACGAGACTCCTGATTCGGCCGTGGACGACACCGGTTCGGAGGCTCTCGCAGATGAGGCGGCAGTTGCGGACGAATCCGACGTGAGCGCCACGACGGACGTCGATGTGTCGGCGTCCGTCAAGGAACCAACTGCCGAGGCGTCTGCCATCGAGGAATCGACTGCCGAGGCGTCGGCAGGTGTGGAAGCGCCTCCCGAAACCGAGACGGCCGACGCGTCCAAGTCGTCCGCAGTAGACGAAATCCAGTCGGTTCGCGTGGATGTTGACCAGTTAGACGACCTGCACGGGCTGGTCGAGCAGTTAGTGACCAGTCGCATCAAACTCCGGCGGTCGATCGAACAGGCCGAACTCGGGAGCGCGTCCGACAATCTGGACGAACTCGACAAAATCACGTCGAGTTTGCAGGATACGGTCATGGACATGCGACTCGTCCCGCTGAAGAAAATCGTCAACAAGTTCCCCCGACTGGTTCGCGACCTCGCGCGGGCACAGGAGAAAGAAATCGACTTCGTGATGGAGGGCGAGGACATCGAACTCGACCGCACCATCTTGAACGAAATCAGCGACCCGCTGATGCATCTCCTACGGAACGCGGTTGACCACGGTATCGAGTCGCCCGAGGGGCGAGAAGCGAACGGCAAGTCGCCCGAGGGAACCATCCGACTGCGGGGTCGGCGCGAACGCGACCGCGTCACCATCGAGGTCACCGACGACGGTGGCGGCATCGACGCCGACGCCGTCCGAACCAAGGCCGTCAGCAAGGGAATCATGACCCGGCAGGAGGCCGACGCGCTGTCGGACGAGGAAGCCTACGAACTCATCTTCCATGCGGGCTTTTCCACCACGGACGAGATTACCGACGTGAGCGGTCGCGGCGTCGGCATGGATGTGGTGAAAAACACCATCACGCGACTCGACGGCGACATCAGCGTCGAGAGCGAACTCGGCGAAGGAACGACCATCAGCCTCTCGCTTCCCGTCACGGTCGCTATCGTCAAAGTCCTCTTCGTGGAGTCCGGCGACGAGGAGTACGGCATCCCCATCAAAAACGTGGACGAGATTCGACGGATGGGAGAAGTACAGCACGTCGAAGGCGAGGAGGTTATCACGCACGACGAGACCGTATATCCCCTCATCCGACTGGGGCAGGCGCTCGACGTGCCCGGCGAAACAAGAAACGGCGACGGAATGCTCGTCCGCGTCAAAGAATCCGAGCGACAGGTCGCTATCCACTGCGACGCCGTGAGTCGACAGGAAGAAGTCGTCGTCAAACCGTTCGAGGGAATCCTGTCCGGCATTCCGGGGCTATCGGGTGCAGCAGTGCTCGGCGAAGGAGACGTGGTGACCATCCTCGACGTGGAGAGTCTCTAATGAGTTTAAAAATCGATATTCGGAAGCTGAGTCTGTTCAACAAGATGGCGAAACAGGGTGCGAACACGGTCGCAGACCATCTCAGTCAGATGACTGGGATGGAGACCCAGATGGAGATAACCAAGACGAACTTCATCGACATCCGCGACATCCGCGACCACATGGGTCACGAGAAGCACGTCGGCATCCACATCGAACTGGTCGAACAGCCTCACGGCTACATCCTGTTTCTGTTCTCGACATCGAGCGCGAAGCAACTCGCCCACGGGATGATGGGCGGAATGGGCGAACCCGCGAAGAAAGGGTTCAGCGACATGGAAAAGTCCGCCATCCAAGAAATCGGCAACATCATGACCAGCGGGTTCATCGACGGGTGGGCCAACGTCCTCCAGACGACCATCGACTTCTCGACGCCGACGTTTACCTACGGACCGTCCAGCCGAATCGTGGAGTCGCTGGTCGGCCACCGCGACGACGACGTTGCGATGGTGCTTGATTCGCGCGTCTGCGTTCCGGACTCCGACGTGGAGGTGAAGGTGTACACCTTCCCCGAACTCGAAGAACTGGTCACGATGATGCGCAAGATAGAGGTGTGAGATGCAGGTGGACATTCGAGAACTCGGTACCGTCAACCGAATGGCTCACGACGGCGCCGAACGCGCCGCATCGCACATCTCGGCGATGACGAACATCGAGACGTTCGTGGACGTGACGCGAACCCACGTCCGGTCGGAGACGCCACCCACGCGAGACCAGTGCGTCGGCGTCGTCGTCGAACTCGACGGTGGCCTGTGCGGACGGACCGCGTTCACGTTCACTCCCGAAAGCGTCGAACGAGTGCAAGAAGTGCTCACGCCGGGGGCGGAGGACATGGTCGAGAGTCTCGTCCGAGAACTCGGCAACGTGATGGCTGGCGGATTCGCGGACGGATGGGCCGACTACCTCGGGACGCCCATCGACATCTCGCCGCCGACGTACGTCGATGGCGACCCGACCGACCGCCTCGGCGACGACCCAACCTTCGTCTTCGCCAGCAGAGTCGGTGCGATAGACGAGTCTGTCTCGTTCAGCGTCCACCTCTCGCTGGAACCGGACAGCGTGGACGACATCCTCTCGGGAGACGGCGAAACCATCCCCGTCGAGACCTTCGCCCACTTCGACCAGATGACCCGCGACGGGGCGACCACCGTCGCGAAAAACCTCACGGCGATGACCGGTATCGAGACTACGGTCGATATTTCGCACGTCAGTTTCGTGCCGGTAACGGAGATTCCCGAAGAGTTGAGCGACGCGATGTACGTCGGCGTCGTCATCGAACTCGAAAGCGCGCCCGGCGGGTTCGTGTTGATACTGTTCGACGAGTCGTCGGCCCGCGGCGTCGCGCAAGCGCTCGTTCCCGACACCTCTGGCGAGTTCGAGGAACGGGAGAAAAACGCCATCCAGGAACTGGGGAACATCATGGCGAGTAGCTTCATCGACGGGTGGGCGAACGCGCTCGGCGAGAGTATCGACATCTCCACGCCGATGTTCGCACACGACATGGGTGGCGCAATCGCCGATCCTCTCGTCGCTCATCTCGGGCAGACACAGGAGTTTGCATTCGTCTCCGACGCGACCATTCGCGCCGACGACGAAACGTTCGACTGCTATCTTTACGCGCTACCCGACGAATCGGACCTCCGCGACGTGCTCGCCTCCCTCGACGGCGACGAGCGAGCGGAACGTCGGACGAGGGCAGGACGATTATGAAAGTATATCGGAGCGAGTCGAACTTCCGGGACGGCCCGATAAAAGTCGGCGTGGCGGAGTACGCGGTGACGTGTGCGGACACGCGACTCACGACGACCGGACTCGGTTCCTGTCTCGGTATCGCGCTCGCCGACCGCGAAACAGGTGTCGCGGGGCTGGCACACGTCATGCTCCCGACCGCGCCTCCCGCCCGCGATGGCAACGAGGCGAAGTTCGTGGATACGGCCATCGACGGGATGCTGTCCGAGATGGCCGAGGAGGGCGCAGACCCCAACGCGGTCGAAGCGAAGATTGCGGGCGGGAGCAGTATGCTCGATTTGTCCGGGGTCGGTCGGGACATCGGCACTCGAAACGTCGAAGCGAGCAAGGAGTTGCTGTCCGAGCGGGATATTCCGATACTGGGCGAAGATACGGGGGGAAGTCACGGACGGTCGCTCGAACTCCGCACCGAGACGGCCGTACTCGTCGTCAAAAGTGCTCATCTGGGGGTGAATCGAATTTGACCGCGTTCGAACGATTGCTCGCGCACGTCGAGTCCGAACTGGGTTTTGCGACGAGTCATTACGACGAATCGTATCTCGACCGGCGCGTTTCCTCCCGGATGCGGCGAACTGACACCGATAGCTATCGTCGGTATCTGCAACTGCTCGAAACAGACGAAGACGAACGGGAAGCGCTTCTCGATGCGCTCTCGGTCAACGTGACGAGCTTTTTCAGAAATCCGGACGTGTGGGAGGTAATCAGGAACGTGCTCCAATCGCTCTCCAACGACCGTCAAACGGCGAAACTCTGGAGTGCGGCCTGTTCGGACGGGCGCGAACCGTACTCGCTGGCGCTGCTCGCCGCGAGCGACCCAGAAATCGACCACACGAGCGTCGAGATTACCGCGACGGACATCGACCGTGAGGTGCTGGCGGCGGCGCGACGGGGCGTCTACCGGAGCACTCGGACGACGGACATCGCGGAGCAACTCGAACCGCTCGAGGGATACGAGCAGTTCGTTCAGACGGACAACTCGCGATACGAAGTCTCGGAACGAGTCAAACGACTCGTCCAGTTCGAGCGTCACGACTTGATTCACGGCGACCCCAAGTCAGATTTCGACCTCGTCTGCTGTCGCAACCTGTTCATCTACATCAACGCCGGACACAAACTGCCGATGCTTCGGACGATAACCGAGTCGCTCCGTGACGGCGGCTACCTCGTCATCGGGAAGACGGAGACGCTCCCGGAACTGTTGAAAGACGAATACGACGCGGTTGACAAGCGCCTCCGAATCTACCGAAAACGGTGACGGCGAACCGACGTTCGACCCCTCCGAAGATGCTCGACCGGCGAGGTTTGAACGCGGAAACCGAAACGGGCTAAACGAGGCGAACTTGTCTAAAATACATAATAGGTATCGAACTACGACCCGAATATTTATTATGCGTTTTTGTGGCTTTATGGGATCTCTATCAGCGTTTTAGTAGTAACGTAGAAACGATATCAATTGTGATAACTCAGGCAGAAGATTAATATGGTGAACGTCCGGTGTTGTCCATAATGAAACTTATAACTCTCGGCCCTCATCTCGCCCCTATTCTCGGTAGTGGGTCGTTGGCCATGGGTGCCATGGGAATCATGGACTTCATGGAGGACGACGACAGCGCCGAGGCAGAGTCGGACGAGGACGACTTGTTCGGCGACGACCTCGGTGGTGACGACTTCGGAGGTATGGGCGGTGGCGGCATGGACGGTGGTGGCATGGACGGTGGTGGCATGGACGATGGCAGCATGGACGACTGGGGAGACGGTGGTGGCGACGGATTCGGCGACATGGGTGGCGGCGGTGCCACGCAGGAACTCGAAAACCGCCTCGAAGAACTCGAAAACGAGGTGGGTGACATCGCATCGACCGTCAGCACGGTGCGGAGCGAAAACGAGCAGATTAGCGAGTAAGTAGTCGAGGTGGATGAGAACGTCCGTAAACTGCTCGTAATCTACGAGATGGTGTCGCGCGGCGTCAACCCGTTCGTGGACGACGTGCCCAATGGCGGCGTCGGTGGAGATGCCTTCGACGGTGGCGGTGATGGCAGTTTCGGCCTCTTCGACGAGGAGGAAGACGAAGCCGAATCCGCCGAAGACCTCGACGACGACGTCGCCGACGCGGACGCGGAGAGTTTCTTCGACGACACGTTCGACGACGTCGAGGACGAGGACGAACTTGACGACTTCGAGGAGGACAATGGAACGGACGACTTCGAAACGGATGAGGAAGAGTCGGACGACGGCGGACAAGCAGGTGGTTCGACTTTCCAAGACCTCAAAGAAGAGTACGAATCCGGCGAGGCCGACTGGGCCGACGATGCGGCGGCCGAGTCGGCGGCGGAACCGGTCGAAACCGAACCGGAGCCCGCGATGGAGATGGAGATGGAACCGGAGTTGGAATCCGAACCGACGCCGGGCGACGGCGACTTCGAGTTCGAGGAACCCGAACAGACAACGAAGTCGCAAGCCGCCGAGACGACCATGCAGATGCGAAACGGGATGCAAAAGCCGTACCTCGCCACGCTACCGTCGGGGTACATCGTGGACCTCGTCGTGATGGAGTGGCTGGAGTTCCTCGTGGAGGAGTTCGGCTCCGAAGACGCCGTTCGAACCATCGCCTACTACGAAGAAATCGACTGGATAAGCGAACCTGTCGAAGAGGAACTGCTGGCGTTCGTCCGCGGCATCGCCGACGTGACGGACGTGGATGTCGAGGCGGCACCCGCGACGCTCGGCGTGGACGACCACGTCCAAAGCCTCTCGTTCATGAGCCAACTTACCGGCGACGCAGTCGAGCAGAAAATCGTTGACCACTGCGCGCAGATTCGGGGAGAGGGCCATGGGCTTCAGCGTTAGCGGCTCGACGGCTATCATCTTCCTGGCGATGTTCATCAGTTTTGGAATCGTCTACTCGGCCGCTTACAACGGATTCGAGCGAGTCAGCGACGCGCGGAGCGACCACGCTGACATAGTGCTCAACCAGCAAAACACAGCCCTGAATATCACAACAGTGAACTATTCCGGCGGAAAGTTGAACGTAACCGTGAGCAACACCGGTTCGACCTCCCTCGACGTGAACGACACGGACGTACTCGTCGATGGTTCCTACGTCACTGCTGCCGATGTCGCCTCCCGCAACGTGAACGGCGACGCGACGACCGAACTCTGGCTCCCCGGCGAGACCCTCCGTTTCCAGATCAACGTGTCCTCGTCCCCTACACGAGTCAAGGTCGTCTCTGGCCCCGGACTCGCGGACACGGAGGCGGTGTAAGTGGCGAGCGTTTCCACTTCGCACCTCATCCTGTTCATCGCCAGCCTCATCATCGCGGCGAGCGTCGCCGGGACGTTTACCAGCGGCATCCAGCGACTGTCGGGTGCACTCGGCGACCGGAGCTACGACGTGAGTTCGGACGTGCGGTCGGACGTCGAGATTATCAGCGACACGGGAAGCGATGCGATTTATAACACAAACGGGAATCAAAATATTACGATACTGGCAAAGAATACAGGGTCGCAGAATTTAAAAGAGTCTGCTGACCAGGTAGAGGTACTACTCGATGGACGGTATCAGACAAATGTCACTGTCGAAGTCATCGACGGAACCTACTGGGACGTCGGAAACGTTGTGAAAATTACAATCGGACGCGACACCTCGCTGTCGTCTGGCGACCACCGCGTGAAGGTCATCGTCAACAGCGACGAGGAGGTGCTGGAGTTTAGAACATGAGCTCGAACAATCTCTACTCGCTCGGCTTGGAAGACCACGACCGCTTGAACAACGAACTCGGCGGTGGAATCCCCCGCGGTTCCATCGTGCTCGTCGAAGGTGACTACGGTGCCGGAAAGAGCGCGATGAGCCAACGGTTTAGCTACGGCCTGTGTGAGACAGACCACAGCGTGACGCTCCTCTCGACGGAGCTAACGGTTCGCGGGTTCATCGACCAGATGCACTCGCTCTCCTACAACGTCGAAGAGCACCTGCTGAACGAGCGACTGCTGTTCCTCCACGCCGACGTGGATTCCGGGAGCCGACAGATTACCGCACCGGCAGACCGCGACGACGGCTCGCGCAAGGAACTGTTGAATCGGCTAATGAACGCGGAAGCGATGTGGAACGCCGACGTCGTCGTCATCGACACGTTCGACGCGATTCTCCGCAACGACCCGACGTTCGAGGCGTTGGTTCGGCAGAACGAGGAGCGTCAGGCGGCGCTGGAAATCATCTCGTTCTTCCGCGACCTCGTCTCGCAGGGGAAAGTCGTCATGTTGACCGTTGACCCATCGACGGTGGACGAGGAGGCCATCGGCCCGTTCCGAGCCATCGCCGACGTGTTCATGGAACTCCAGATGATCGAAGTCGGTAACGACGTCCGTCGCAACATCTCGGTGAAGCGGTTCGCCGGGATGGGCGAACAGGTTGGAGACACCATCGGATACTCGGTTCGTGCGGACGCCGGTATCGTCATCGAGAGTCGTAGCGTCGCGTAAACAATGACCGAGCACGGGACCACCCAAATCGAAGATAATCTCAGGGAGGTGGCGATGCGCCGCCCCCACCTTCGGGACTACTTGAAGCGATTCAAGCAGTTCACGGGAGAGTTCCCGCGACTCGTCGAGGAGCCATCGAGCGAGTGGGAGGCCGACAAGCCGAACGTCATCTATCCGGCTGGCGGCCCCATCTACTGTCACATCTACGGCGACGTGGGACGGGACACGAAGTACTACGCCATCGAACCCGACCTAACCGACACGGAACAGGAGATGTTCTGGGACGTTCGGAGCGAGATTTTGGAAAAGAGCGTTTCGAAACCCGCGCCGCAAAACGAGTCGGAGTACGACGACAGAATCGAAGAACTGCTTCAGGATACGGTTCGTATCGGCGACGGAAACGGTGGTCTGCGAACCCGGTTTAGCGACTTCTCGCCCAAAACCCTGCAAAAGCGGATTCAAAGCGTCTCGCCGCAAGAAATCACCCGTCGAGTCGGGAGTATCTCCTACGGCGACGTGAAAGCAGGCATTCAATCGCTCAGGGAAAACAACATCGTCGAGGAGATGATGAGTCATTCGGGGCTGGGGAAGTACGAAATCTCCGAGCAAACCTACGAGAACATTCGCTATCGGCTCAACCGGGATATCGTCGGATTCGGCCCGCTGGAACCCATCATGCGCGACCCGGCGAACGAGGACATTCACGTCATCGGCCCCCACGAGACGTACGTTGACCACGGCACCTACGGGATGCTCGGAACGACCGTCGATTTCGGCACGGGCGAGCATTTCGACAACTGGCTCCGCAACATGGGCGAGCGAATCGGCGACCCCGTCTCCGACTCCGACCCCATCGTGGACTCCACCCTGCCGGACGGGTCGCGTATCAATATCATCTACAGTGACGACGTGAGCCTGAAAGGGCCGAGTCTCACCATCCGTCAGGGCGAAGGAACGCCGCTCTCGGTGGCCCAGATTACGAAGTGGGGAACGCTCTCGCCGAAACTCGCGGCTTACCTCTGGCTCTGTCTGGAGAACGAACAGACGGTGTTCGTGGTCGGCGAGACGGCGTCCGGGAAGACGACCACCCTGAACTGTATCCTCTCGTTCATTCCCCGCGACAGCAAGATTTACACGGCGGAGGACACCGCCGAGGTGCTCCCGCCCCACAACACGTGGCAACAACTGCTGACCCGTGAAGGGAAAGGCGAGAGCAGTTCCGATGTGGACATGTTCGACCTCGTCGCCGCCGCACTGCGTTCGCGCCCCGACTACATCATCGTCGGGGAGGTTCGTGGTGAGGAAGGTCGTATGGCGTTTCAGGCGGCCCAGACGGGCCACCCCGTGATGCTCTCGTTCCACGCGAGCGACATCGTCTCGATGATTCAGCGATTCACTGGCGACCCCATCAACGTCCCCGAGACGTTCATGGACAACGCCGACGTGGCGCTGTTCCAGAACCGGGTCAAGCAGGGCGACAAAGTCCTCCGGCGCGTGACGAGCGTGCAGGAAATCGAGGGGTATTCGAAGGAAATGGGCGGCGTCGTCACCCGACAGGCGTTCTACTGGGATCCCGTCGAGGACGAAATCGTCTTCCAAGGGATGAACAACTCCTACGTGCTGGAAGAGCAGATCGCGACCCTGCTCGGTTACAAGAACACCCGCGACATCTACGACGACCTCGACTTTCGTGCGCAAATCATGGAACGGATGATAGAGGAGAACATCCTCGGCTATCACGAGGTGAACGAAGTCATCGAGTCCTTCCAGCGCGACGGAGTGGACGGACTTCCGTTCGACGTTCACCGGTCGATTTAACATGGCTGACGCAGACGCAACCGCACAGCCAAACGCGAAACAACTGCTGAGTGGTGCCGCCACCTCGACCATCGAGGCGTATCAGCAGATGGAGACGCCGATGTATCGGTACATCGGGCTGGTAGTCATCCCTGCCGCGCTCTTCTTCGTCGGCTCAATCGTCACGGTCGTCACCGTCGATTTGCACTTTATGGTCGCAGTGCCAATTCCACTGCTCGGAATCCTCGGCCTCACGACGGCGGTCATCTATCCTAAACTGCTCAGAGACCGCAGGCGCAAGCAGATAGAAGACCGACTGCACCTGTTCATCACGCACATGACTATTCTCTCGACGGCGAACATGGATCGCGTGGAGGTGTTTCGTATCCTCTCGCGCGAAGAGGAGTACAAAGAGCTTGCGCGGGAGATGCGACGCCTCGTGGAGTTAGTGGACACGTGGAATCAGAGCTTGGACGACGCCTGTCGAATCCGGGCGCGAAAAGTGCCGAGCAAACCGCTTTCCGATTTCCTCGACCGTCTCGCGTACACCATCAGCGCGGGTCAAGAGATTCAGGACTTCCTGCTGTCGGAGCAGGACGTTGTCATCCAGAAGTACGTCACCATCTACGAAGGGTCGTTACAGAATCTCGAAGTGATGAAAGACCTCTATCTGTCGATGGTGCTGTCGGTGACGTTCGCGCTCGTGTTCGCAACCGTCCTCCCGATTCTCACCGGTACCGACCCGACGATGACCGTCGGTGCCGTCGTCGTCATGTTCGGCTTCGTCCAAGTCGGATTCCTGTTCATGATTCAGACGACCGCACCCTACGACCCGGTGTGGTACCATCCCGACACGCGGGGTCGAACCGCCTCCGAACGAAAGATTCGCATCAGCGTCATCCTCGGCATCGTGCTGACCGCCGTCGCAATCTTCGTCTGTCTGAACGTCCTGCTCGGGAACACGTCCATCAAACCGGACTCGATTCCGCTTCCGATTTACGCCGCTCTGCCGACAACGCCGCTCCTCCTGCCGGGGATCATCGTCCGCCGAGAGGAGGGCAAGGTGAAAGAGCGCGACGGCGAGTTCCCGAACTTCATTCGCGCGCTGGGTGCCAGCGAGAGCGCGAAACAGAGCACGACCTCGCGCGTGCTCGAAACGCTCAGAAAGAAGGACTTCGGAGCGCTCACGGGCGACGTCAACGACCTCTACAAACGGCTGAACATGCGAATCGAGTCCGAGATGGCGTGGCGACTGTTCACCTCCGACGCTCGCTCCTATCTCATCCAGAAGTTCAGCGAGATGTACCTCATCGGTCGGCAGATGGGTGGTGAACCGAAGCGGCTCGGGGAACTCATCAGTCGGAACATGAGCGAGGTTATGCAACTGCGCGAACAGCGTGAACAGTCCACTGTCACGCTCATCGGCGTCATCTACGGGATCACCGCCGCTTCGACGTTTGCCTTTTTCATCGGTCTCGAAATCGTCAACATCCTCTCGGGGATGTCGCTCGGCCTGAACACGCCGCAGTTCAACTTCGGGACGATAATCCACACTGAGGTGTACGACGACATCATGATTGAGTACCTGCTGGTCATCATCGTCCTGCTCAACTCGGTGCTCTCGTCGCTGATGATTCGCATCGTCGATGGCGGCCACAAAGTGAACGCCTACATGCACTTCGTCCTGTTGACGTGGGTCAGCGCCGTCATCGCGTGGGTGACGCGCAACGTCGTGGGGACGTTCTTGAACGTTTGATGAGATACGTATTTATGAGTAGAGTACAGAAGAAACGAAAACGGATTCCAAGGAAACGACATGTCTGAAACAGTTATCGCCGACTTCGTCGCACGGTTCAGCCTCGGCACGATGGAGACGGAGGAGCCAGTCCGCGGACGAATCGTTCTGAGCCAGAAACGACTCGTGCTTGCGACCGGCGAGTCAAAGACCACGGTGCCGCTTAGTTCCGTCTTCGACATTTCCGTCGGTCACGTGCCCGGCGATTTGGAAAAGTTCTTCCAAGACACCATCACGATCGCGTACGAGGACGACGGTCGCCACGTGGCCGTCATCGAAGCGGAGTCCGACGACCACGTCGGCCGATTCAAGGTGCTCCTGTTCAAGGCCATGCTGAGCGGGACGCCCGCCACGATGAAACACCCCGCCAGAGTCGGTGGCCGCGTCACGGACGAATCGTTCCACACTGGAAAACTGCGAATCCAGCCCGGCAAAGTCGAATTTCTGGGCATTCCCGGCCCCTTTGAGGTTGACCTTTCGGGTGTCACCTACTTCCAGAAGCAGACCCGCGAGGTCGGCGGGAAGCGACGAACCGTCGTCGCAATCCGGCACAACCACGACGGCCAGACCGTCACCTCCGAGTTCGCGGTCGCCAGCGACCGCAAACTCAACCTGCTCGGACGCTATCTGCGCCTCGAATACGGCGAAATCTCCCAGCAGGCCGAGCGAATCGACGTGAGCGAACAGGAGATGGAAGCCCTCGTCGCCATCTACTCCGGCGCAGGCAGTGGTAATCTCGCTGGCGCGCTCGGCATCGACGCCGGAAGCGCCGCCATGGTGCTGACCGAAATCGAGAAGAAGGAACTGGTCGAGGAGGATTCTGATGGATTGGCGTTGACTCCTCCCGCGAAGATGCTCGTCAGCGATCGCATCGAAAAGGTGAACACGTAGAACAGTCCGCCTGTTTTTCGTTAGGTTGCTCGTGACGTGGCTTTATCGAGAGTATTCGATTCCACCTTTGTTCGATGTCGCTAGCTACTTTCGACTCCTAACAAAACAGTGACGTAGAGGTTGCTGTTTCATCCGTGCTAGCTGATTCCGACTCTTAATTCCCCACCGCACCTCGTCCTCCCCACCCTCCCCTTCCTTCGGCCGAGCGAACCTCGTCCGGGTTCTCGGTCGCGTCGCTCCCGAGAACACCATTCGGTCGTCCACCGTCAGAGACAAGCTCTGACGAGCCATTCGCTCGCTTCGCTCACGAAGACCTCGCTATCGCGCGCCACAGCACAAACTCGGATTTCTCGAATGGTCACGAACCACTCCGGCGCGTGGTAGCGAACCGGAGGTTCGCTCGTCCGAAGCGAACGAGGTGGCTGGGGAGGCGTGGGGGCGGTTTGCGGTATTAGGAGTCGGCAGTAGCTAGCCCAGATGAAACAAATTGAGTATTTCCTCCATTTCGATGTTAGGAGTTGGCAGTAGCTACCGGCGTATCTTAAAAGTATAATCGCAAATCCAAACTATGAACCAGAAAGAGCAACCAGCCAATTTCACCAACCTCTCGAAAATTGTCCACTTCTCACTGATGGATTCGCTAGTCTACTTCTCGCTGATCGATTCGCTGGCGATGTTTCGTCCGCGCGTCTTCAAACTGACTTCGCGGCGCTTTCGCACCTCGTCCAGTACGTCGAGTTCGATGAGGCGTTCGAAAATTTCCTCGACTTTGTCCACGTCCATGCCGAGGAAGTCCGGGATTTCGAACGACGCGACGCCCGTGTACAGCGCCATCAGCACTTCCTTTTCGGTCTCATTAAGCTCGACACCGGCTTTGCTCCGTTGTTCGCCTTTCTGGAGGAGCGACCCGAGGAGGGCACACCGCCGCGCCTTCCCCGAGATGTACGTCTGAATGCTCGTGCTCCCCTCCGAATGCTCGACTTCGAGGACGGTTCGACTCTCGCCTTCGACGGTTCGTTTGGCGGTGTCTACCTGACCCACGTCGTCGAGTTCGACCTGAATGAACACGCCACTGGCGACGGCGATACCGACCTCGCCGACATCTATTTTGACGCGAGCGCGCTCCCAATCTGTGTCCTGCACCACGCCACCTTTGACCGCGGGGTGCTTGACCAGAACCATCTGCTGGTCTAACATCGCGCCATACAGTTTCGCCTCGAACTCGTCGATTTCCATCTGCGAGGAGACGAGAAACACGTCGCCGTCGAACTCCAAACTGATGTAGTCGGACACGCTGGCGACCGACTGGTTCACGTCGTAGCGACCGGTCATCCCGTCGATTTTCGAAAGCGGGATAGTTCGCTTGCCCCCGTTTCCGGCGAGGATGAGCCGCCGGTTCGAGAGAAGGATGCGACCGCTCGTCCACGCAGCGTCCTTGAGTTTTTGCCCGCTCTTCATCGCTTGGAGGAACTTCCCCCGCGTGTCCGTGATTTTGTATTCGCCTTCGCTCATGCGTGAAAGGGATGCGAAATTCTCCGCACCAGTTATTTGTTCGACCCGGCGGTCAAGTCACCGACTCGGTCCGCGAGTTCGCTAATTGCCGCCGTCTGTTCCATCGTGGCACCGACGATGCTGCCCGTCGCTTCCTCGACCTGTTCGGTCGTGTCGCGCACGTCTTCGACGGTCGCCATGACCTGCTCGACGTTGGCAGCCTGTTCGTCGTTTGCCTCCGCGACTTCCGTCACGCCGGTCGCGGCTTCGTCCACCGCGTCGGCGATTTCTTCCAGCGCGATGAGCGCGTCCTCGATTTCGTCACCCGCAAGCTGAACCTGCTGGTTCGATTCTTCGACCGCCACGACGGTTTCGTTGGCTTGTGACTGGATGTCTTCGATTCGGCTCGCGATTTCTTCGGTGTGCTCTCGCGTCTCGTTCGCGAGTTCCTTCACCTCGTCCGCGACGACTTCGAAGCCGCTTCCGGCGTCGCCCGCCCGTGCAGCCTCGATGTTCGCGTTCAGCGCAAGGAGGTTCGTTTGGTCGGCGACTTCGGCGATAACTTCGATGACGCCCTCGATTTCGCCCATCTGCGATTCGAGTTCCGTGACGGTGTCCACGAGGTCGTCGCTCATCTCGATGACGTCGTCCGTCGCCTCGCGCGCACCTTCGCTGGAGTCGAGACCGCTGTCGGCTGCGGCCTTCGCCTGCTCCGCCGCAGACGCCACTTGGTCGGAACTCGCGGCGACCTCTTGCATGCTCGCGCTGAAGTTCTCCATCTCGGTCGCAACGGTGGAGAGGAGTTCCGTTTGCTCGTCCACGCGCTCTTCGATGGTGTGTGCGGAACTCGACGCACTATCGACCGATTCGGCGAGTTCGGACGCCTGCTCGTCGACTCGCATGGCGAGCAGTTGGAATCGCTCGCCCATGTCGTTGACCTGGTCAACGACGCCGACCAGACGCTCGTCTACGACGTCGTGTTCATCCACGAAGTCCGCACGTGCCGAGAGATCGCCCTTCCGCATCGCAGTGAGCGTGTCGCCGAGTTCTTCAACCAGACCCGTGACGCTCTCGTGACGGCGGATGTCATCGGTTCGGTCGTTAACGGTCTCGACGATAGCTTTGAGTTCGCCGTCCTCGTAAATCGGCTTCGCCGCGAACGAGATTTCCCGTTCATCCCCGGTTTGGTTTATCATCGTCCCTTCGTCCTCGTAGAGCGTCAGTTGCGTGCCCGCCCGCTCGATGTCGAACACTTCGTCGGCGTTTTCGGGGGCATCGATGACTTTCTGTGCAAGCGTCTTCGCTCGCCGTCCATCGGAGTAGAACGCTTCGCTGACGTTATCCAGCGACATCGCTTCCTCGGCAGACATGCCGGTTAGCTCTTCCATGGCACCGTTCCACGCTCGAATCTGCTCGTCGGCGCAAATCATGAACACCGGTACGCCGATGCCGTCGAGGAGTTCCTTGTCGTCAACGTCGAAGCCTTCGTCCATCGCTTCGTCGGTGACTTTGTCGTCTTCGTAGGCGTCGAGTCCTGCTTGCATTCCCGAAACGCCCGCCCAAATCGCGTCTGTGAGTTCGGATTCGGCCCGCACGAGTTCGTCGGATACGGCATCGTTGCCGTCGCCGATTCGGTGGTCGAGTCGGTCGAACGTCGCTTCGACCATCGCCTCGAATGCCGCACCGTAGGTAGCGGCGAACGCCGAACTCGGAACGTTGGCAGTTGCGTGCTCACGCCCGAGCGACGGAGCTTTCGCAATCGCCGATCCCGTGTCCGAGAACAACCCACTCAAGTGTTCGGCCTGCGCTCGTTGCAGGTCGTCACTCGCCTCTGTACCTCCATACACATCCGCCAATGAATCTATCGATACATTGTCTGTATTCGAGACAGGAACCGTACTATTCTGTGTCCCCCCGTCGAATGTGATACACTCTTGAGACTCATCTAACGGGTCGGTATTTCGCGTAACCGTCTTTAAAACCCGGATGAGCGTGTCCGTAACCATCTTTGACGAATCAAGACACCAACTGGATATAAAACTTTAGTAAAATCTCAAAATAGATAACGAACGAGAGATGTTCTAAAACAGCAATCTGACACTATGCCCGTCCGCCCAACTTCGACAGCGCCGCGAACGCCCGCTTTCTGACCGCCTCGTCGTCGGTCGTATCGACCAGTTTGTCGAGTCGCTCACGAGAGCGTTCGCCACCGATTTTCCCGAGACCGAAGGCGGCCATCGCCATCGCGTCAGACGTAGCCTCCGAATCCGAGAGCACTTCCAATAGCGCCGTTTCGACCGATTCCCCCCCGATGGTCGCCAGACTCGTCACGGCGAACTGGGAGGTCATCCCGTCGTCGTCGTCCAACACGCCGACGAGCGCCTCTATTGCCGACCATCGATTTTTCCCGCCGGTGACGCGCCCGAGTAGCCACGTCGCGTTTCGTCGCTGGTGTGCTTGGGTTCCCTCCTCGATGATGTCGATGAGCGAACTGACGACGACGCGGTGGTCGCTCGCGCTCAGTTTTTCGACCATCGCTTCCCGAAGTTCGTGGCTCTTCTCTGGCGGAACGTTCGAGAGAAGTTCGATGAGCGAGAACACCGCCGCCTTTCGAACCGCGTCCGAATTGTCGCTGAGCAGTCCGATGAGCGCGTCGAGCGGTTTCACGCTCCCGAACTCGCCGAGCGACCCGGCGGCGATTCGCCGAACTGTTTCCGCCGGGTCGTTCAACATCCCGAGAAGCGCGGACAACGCCTCGTCGCCCTGTATCCGTCCGAACGCCTCCGCGGTTTCCCGCCGAACTCCGACCGCTTCGTCGGTTCGCCGCTCGACGAGCGCGGAAACCGCACGCCGGTCTTCGAGTCGCCCCAGTGCTCGCACCACCCGGGCGCGAACCCGGGCGTCGGGGTCGTCCGACCGCTGAATGAGGTGATCTGTCGCCGACCGACTGCCGATTCGCCCGAGGACGTTCGCGGCGGCCATTCTCAGCTCAGGCTGGTCGGACGTGAGTGCGTCGGTCAACTCCTCCGCGCGTGCCCACTCCGCTCGACTGCCGCCGATTTCCTCGCCGACGATGGCGCTGATGAGTTGTTCGACCGCTTCGCGCTGGTCGAGTGCGTCGATAGCCGCCGCCCGGACGTTCGCGTCGTCGTCGTCCTGTGCGGCGAGGGTCAACGATTCGACGACCTCGTCGTCGGGAACGTCGAGGTCGCCGAGGATTTCCGCGGCTCGCTGTCGAACCGTATTCGTGTTGCTCTCTTCGAGCAACGTCGTGAGGCGTTCCACGTCGGCCTCTTTTTCGAGAGTGAACAGCGAAGTCACGAGTTGGAATTAGACCGACGTATGAAAAACCTATCTCTCTGCAGGGCTATGCGTACTGTTTGGGGTGGTTGCACCGATAGAAAAGTGTGGGGTAGTTCGTCGGTCGTTAGACCGTCACAGCACTCTCTTGCGAGAGCGACTGCGGGATGCTTGCGCGGTAGAGCGTCACGGCACCGTACTGGGTGGTGAGCTTGAGTTCGACCGTCTCACCCTCGCCGAGGTCGTTGCCACCGATGGCACCTGCATTCATCGAGATGGTAAAGCGGTCGTCCTGACTGTTGAGCACCGGCGCGGAGCCATCTTGGTCTTTGATGTCAGAGACATTGAACTGCGTGCTACCAGCGGTGTCAACTTCGGTCATGTCGCCTGAAACGAGCGTGGTTGCCTTGTTCGGACCGATCCACTCGATAGTGGCGGTAGAGAGGTTGATGTCGTCCGACCCCGAGCCACGCATGACCGTGAGGTTGATGTAATCGACCTGTTCCGAGTCAGTGACGTTACCGAAGCCGCTGACAACCTGCACGCGGTTCGACACCTGCGCACTGCTGTCTTGACCCGTCTGCTCGGATTTCGACTGGAGGAACCCTGCCGTGTTAATGAGCACGCCCGCCGCGATTGCGGCGACCAGCACCATCGCGATGAACACGATGAGTGTTCCGATACCGACTTGACCTCGATTGTCGAGGCGTTCTTTGATTGCGTCTTTCATCGTTTTAGACCGTCACCGCGCTTTCCTGCGAGAGCGACTGCGGGACGTTTGCGCGGTAGAGCGTGACGGCACCGTACTGGGTGGTCAGACGGAGTTCGACCGTCTGGCCCTCGCCGAGTCCGTCAGTGTTGCTGATTTGTGCCGCGTCCATCGTGATGGTAAAGCGGTCGTCCTGGCTGTTGAGCACCGGGGACGAACCATCCTCGTCTTTGATGGACGAGACGCTGAAGTTGTCGGCGGTGGCGTTGTCACCCTTCACGAGCGTGGTGGCCTTGTTCGGGCCGATCCACTCGATGGTAGCGGTAGAGAGGTTGATGTCATCGGAACCGGAGCCGCGCATGACGGTTAGTTCGATTTGATCGACGACCTCGCTTCCGTTACCATCATCGACGACGTTACCGAAGCCGCTGACGACCTGCACGCGGTTCGAGACTTGCGCACTGCTGTCCTGACCTGTCTGCTCAGACTTCGACTGGAGGAAACCAGCCGTGTTGATGAGCACACCGGCCGCGATTGCGGCGACCAGTACCATCGCGATGAACACGATGAGTGTTCCGATACCGACTTGACCTCGATTGTTGAGGCGTTCTTGAATTGCGTCTTTCATGATTTCTCACATCATGTCCGAGTAGATATGTATCACAACTCGGACGCTATCCGGAACGAATCAAAGAAATGTATTAAATCTACGTATCCAATTATCAGACATGATATCGGGACTAGGGCGTTTGTGAAGACAGTTTATCACAGATTAGCAACGCGAAGGAAATGGATCTTGTGCTGAAATATCATCTTTGGATAATTGAAAAGATGATGAATAGATAGCCCACCGTCGAGAGCAGGTAGTTGACCGAGAGCAAATACCGGACGCCTTCGAAGTTGAGAAGAAACGCACTGACGGTCGTCGTGAGCGACGCCGCGACGACGAACGTGAAGCCGACCGAGAGGTGAAAGAGCGCCGGACGAGACGTTCGTCGGTAGGCACGCACTGCGAACGTCACCATCGAGAAACCGGCGACAGCGAGGGTGAGACTGAACACGACGTAGAGAAGTTCGGTCGTCTGCACGTCAGCGCTCCTCCTTCAAGTCGCGCCAGACATCGACCAACGAGTTTTCGACTTCGGGGCGATCTTCGACGTTGATGTCGATACCGTCGGTGGAAAAGCTGATAGCGACGCCTTCGATGTCCCGGCGGTACACTTTCGTCCGGCGTCCTTCGTTGGAGAACTCCCGTCCCGTGAGTTCGAGTAGATTCGCGTCCGTAAGTTCCTCTATCCGACGATAGCTCGTCGCAATTGGAATGCCGAGTTCCTCGCTCAACTCTTGCGCGGATTTCGGCTCGTGCGTCGCGTCGAGTATCTCGGCATTGTATTTGTTGCCGAGCACTCGGAGCAGTTCCACAGACCCCATCGGTTATCGGGTTTGATAACAAGGGTATAAAAATATATCGTACCAGATTTTTTCGAAACTTACTGTGAAAAAGTTAGAATAGTAGAGGAAACGGGCCGTGGGTTTGAATCGAATACGCCTTGTGAAGGGTCGTCGCAACAGTAAAGTGGATACCCGGAAGAGAGTGACTCATGTCAAAAAATATTTCAGAACTTCAAGTTTTGATATTCCGTCTCGAAAATAAGCGGTACTGTATCGATATTGCATACATCGATGAAATCGTTGACCGCGACGAGTTGACGAAGCTTCCCGATTCGGAGCCTCACGTCGAAGGCGTGATGGATCTTCGCGGGACGACGACGACCATCGTCAACCCGAAAACCGTGCTCGGGCTGGACGACACCGGGACGGGAGACCGCGTCATCGTCTTCGAGACGGAAAACGAACGAAGTATCGGGTGGGTCATCGACGAAGTGAATCAGGTCGTCAGCATCGATGAAGCCGACGTAGACGAATCCGTCGAGAGCAGATCCGTTCACGGCGTCGTTCGACAGGACGACGAGTTCGTCATCTGGATCAAACCGTCCGCTATCAACGTCTAAATCGGTACTCGAACACCGACGGCACCGACTCACTTTTCTGTCGTTCCCCTTCCGGAGCATCGCACGTAGTTGCGACGTAACTGACGCTCGGACGCCGCGGCGAACGACTAATCGTTTCTTCGCGGTCAGTTCGAAAGTAGCTTCGGCGTAGCGCCGACGGCGCGCTACTACACCGGCTGACCAGACGAGTCAGCGGTTTCTGAAACCGGCCACGGGTACGAATGCCTTAGCCCCCCTAAGACGTTCCTTCGGCCCGTTCAGCGACTGTATAACAAAGAGGGAAAGACAGTATTCTATGATACCGTTCAGCCCCCGGCAGTGTCGGGGTGCTCAGGACACAGCGGAGGCGAGTCACCTATGAGATTTCCGAACGTTAGGCGAACAGTAGGCCGAGGTTGCAACGCATACCAGAACAAACGCTCTCTTTGGCTCGGTCAGCAATGAGTGAAAACGACGTACGGGAGGTATCCCGCTAATGTGTGGTATCATCGCTCGGGTCGGTGAGACGGACGAGGCAGTGGACGAACTGCTCGTCGGCCTCGAAAACCTCGAATACCGAGGGTACGACTCGGCAGGACTAGCAGTGAAAAACGGCGCTGGGCCGTCGGTTTTCAAGCGCGAGGGACAGATTTCGAACCTCAAGGATTTGCTGGCGGACAGCGTACCAGCAGGAGGACTCGGCATCGGGCACACCCGATGGAGCACACACGGACCGCCGACTGACGAGAACGCCCATCCGCATACCGGCTGTTCCGACCAGGTCGCCGTCGTCCACAACGGCATCATCGAGAACTACGAGACGCTCCGAAAGGAGCTCCGTCAGCGCGGCCACGAGTTCGAGAGCGACACCGACACCGAAGTCATCCCCCACTTAGTGGAGGAGTATCTCGCCGACGGGGCCACCCCAGAACAGGCGTTCCGTCGAACGGTTCGTCGGCTCTCGGGGAGCTACGCCGTCGCGATGTTGGTTGACGAGAGCGACGCCATCTACGCGACTCGCTCAGGGTCGCCCCTCGTGCTCGGGGTTCGTGACGGGAAGTACTTCCTTGCCAGCGACGTTCCCGCATTTCTGGATTTCACAGACGAGGTAATCTTCCTCGAAGACGGCGACGTAGTCGCTATCGAACCCGGACAGCACGAAATCACGAAGCTCAACGGGCAGTCGGTCGAACGCCCAACCCAGACCGTCGATTGGGATCCCGAAGACGCCGGAAAAGGTGGCTACGAGCACTACATGCTGAAAGAGATTCACGAACAGCCAACCTCGCTTCGGCAGACACTCCGGGGTCGTGCAGACCCCGCGACAGGTGACATCACCCTCGAAGATTTCCCGTCGGGAACGTTCGACGAAATCAAGCGCGTGCAGTTCGTCGCCTGTGGAACGTCTTACCACGCCGGACTCGTCGGAAGCCACTTCGTCGAGAGTCGAGGCCTCCCGGCGCAGACGTTCCTCGCCAGCGAGTACGCCGTCTCGACGCCACCGGTTGACGACAGCACGCTCGTCGTCGGCGTCACCCAAAGTGGCGAAACGGCGGACACGCTCGCGGCGCTTCGACGTGCGAAATCTGCCGGAGCGAGAACGCTCGCCGTGACGAACGTCGTCGGCAGTACGGCGGCCAGGGAGTGCGACGACGCGCTGTTCATCCGGGCAGGACCGGAAATCGGCGTCGCCGCCACGAAGACGTTCTCCTCGCAGGTCGTCTCGCTCTCGCTTCTCGGCGAGCGTCTCGTTCGGGACGTGGTCGGCCAGCGGAGCGACGGCGTCGAAGACGTGCTGTCCGCACTCTTCGAGCTTCCAGAACAGGTGCAACAGATTCTCGACTACACCAAAGCCCACCGAATCGCAAAGCGCTACCACGACAGCGAATCGTACTTCTTCATCGGTCGGGGTCCGGTCTTCCCAGTTGCACTGGAGGGCGCGCTCAAGTTCAAGGAGATATCCTACGAACACGCCGAAGGCTTCGCGGCGGGCGAGTTGAAACACGGACCGTTGGCGCTCGTGACTCCGGCAACACCCGTATTCGCGGTGTTCACGGGACGTAACGACCAGAAGACGCTGAGCAACGTCAAAGAAGTCGAGGCTCGGGGTGCACCGGTCGTCGCGGTGGCAAGCGACGCGAACGAAGAGGTCGTTCAGTACGCCGACGACGTGCTGACGATTCCTGACACCCATCCCGACGTGGCGGGCATCCTCGCTAACGTCCAACTGCAACTGCTCTCGTATCACGCCGCGGCACAACTCGACCGACCCATAGACAAGCCGCGAAATCTGGCCAAGAGCGTGACCGTCGAATGAATCGGACGGGTAATCGAAGCTTACCCATCCGAACCGACCTGAACAGTCAGCGCGGTTTAATCGCCACCCGACCCCAGTTTCGACACGAATGAATGCCGTCGTACTCTCTCTGGATGCCGAACTCGCATGGGGGTACCACGACTTCCCAGAGATGCCAGACCACATCGAACACGCCCGGACTTCGTGGTCGCGTCTCCTCGCACTGTTCGACGAGTTCAACGTCCCGGCGACGTGGGCCGTCGTCGGACACCTGTTTCTCGACTCGTGCGACGGAACTCATGCGGGCCACGTGACGCCGACGGACGACTGGTTCGACTTCGACCCCGGGGGCGTCGCCGAGCGACATCCGCTCTGGTTCGACGATGGACTCGTCACCGACATCACCGACGCGAGGGCGAATCACGAAATCGGCTGTCACACGTTTTCCCACGTCGAGTACGGCGACGACCGAACGACCAGAGAGGTGGCGGTCGCCGAGACGCGAACCAGCCTCGAAATCGCGGACGACTGCGGCTACGAGTTGGAGTCGTTCGTCTTCCCGCGAAACAACGTCGGCCATCGCGACGTGCTCGCGGCCTACGGTTTTACCTGCTATCGGGGCGTCCGTCCGGAACTCTGGTACGACGACACGCGATTTCAGTCGCTGGGCAAACTCATCGATTTGACCGTCAGCAGGACGAGTCCGCCGCTCGTCACCCCCGAAAAGGACGAGTACGGTCTGGTGAACATCCCGGCTTCGATGTTCCTCTTCGGTTACGAGGGCCGGGCGCGAACCATCACGGAACGCCTCTGGGACGACCCCCTCGTTCGATCCGCACAGCGCGGCATCGACCGCGCCGCCGACGCCGACGAGGGTATCTTCCACCTCTGGATGCACCCCAACAACTTCACGGAGGAGCGCGACTTCGACCGTCTGCGCGCTATCCTCGAACATCTGGATAAACGACGAAGCGAAGCGCGAGTCCAAGTTCGCACGATGAACGAGGTCGCCAGTCGATTCCAGGACACCGACCCGGCCGAAACTCGAACCCCGATTGGACCGCGATGACGACGTTCTGCTAAGCACAGGCCACATCTTCGCACGACAGCACCGATTTTCGTGGCGGTCGCTTTTGCAAGCGGTTTCTGAGACGCGTTGCTAGCTGCTGCTAGGCGCAGACCACGGGCAAATCCGCAGACAGGGCGAGGCAAACGCCTCGCCAAGTAACTGGTCGGCCTGCCGTCGTCTTTCGGAAGCCAAATTTTACTCGCGTCGAACCCCGACGTCCCGGAAAAACGCCAAACTGAATTTGGCTTGGGCGGGTAGGCCGCGGCCTGCCCGCCCTGCGGTCTGGGCCGTCTTGGAAACGCAAAGCGTTTTCAATGGCTCGGAAGAGTTCGTCTCTTCCGGCGGGAACGGGTGAGCGAGCGAAACGAGCAGACGGAAGTCTGCGAGTGGAGCGAGTGAGTCGGGCGTGGCGCGCGCCTCGCAGTTATCGTCTGCCTTACTCCACTCAAATCAGTCTCGTGTGAGAGAACGGCTTGCACCGAGCATCATCCTGCGGTTGCGGTAGCTCAAGATCATGTCTGCTCGGTAGCTCTTGCTGTCTACTCAGCGAACTCCACTCACTGAAACACTCCTAAAACGATTTCTCGCAGAAAACGGACGGGCGGGATTTGAACCAGGGCCAGAGGTTCCTGCTCGTCTCACTCCGCTCGACGCCGCGGGCATGCCACCGGCAGGATTCAAATCCCTTTCTCGCTTTTCCTCCTCGCCGTCGCTCGTCGCAGAAAACGGAAGGGGCGGGATTTGAACCACGCGAAGCCTGTCAGGCTCCCACCGACGAATCGGTGGTGCTCTACCACTGAGCCACCCTTCCACGTCTTGGTAGTTGGCAGGGACTATCTTTGTTATGGGCGACCTGAAGCCAATCCATCGACACGTTTGGCACACGCCGAAAAATCGATTGTGGCCAACGAATTCGACCGCCGCCCAGTCGGGTTCAGACCGTCATTTCGCCGACCAGCGAGGCGAGACCCGACGACAACGAGACGGTCGGTTCGTACCCCAACGCCGTCCGCGCCCGGGTTACGTCGGCTCTACTGTGGTCGATGTCGCCCGATCGCGGGTCGATGTGGCGGATATCAGAGTCCGACCCGGTCACGTCGCGCATCGTCTCCGCGAGTTCCCGAATCGTCACGCTCTCGCCAGTGCCGACGTTGAACGCCTCGCCGGTCTGGTCGGTGACGCCAGCCCGGAGGTTTGCCTGCACCACGTCCGAGACGTGGACGAAGTCCCGCGTCTGCGTGCCGTCCCCCTCGATTGTGATGGCATCTCCCTGACGGGCTTGCTCCGCGAACACACGGACGACCGCGCTGTACTCCGGATTCTGTCGCGGCCCGTAGACGTTGAAGTACCGGAGGGCGACCGTCTCCAGCCCGTAGAGGTCGGAAAATCGCCGGGCGTACTGGTCGGCGGTGAGTTTGTCGATGCCGTAAGGAGAGGTCGGCGACTTCGGTGCCGACTCCGAAATCGGCACCGACTCGGGGTGGCCGTACACTGCGGCGCTGGAGGCGAGGACGACCCGTGCGTCCTCCCGCCGGGCGCAATCGAGCACGACCAGCGACCCATTGCTCGTGACGGCGTGGCTTCGAAGCGGGTGTTCGACCGACTGCTCGACGCTGACCATCGCGGCTTGATGGTAGACGATATCGACGCCCGCCATCGCCTCCCGAACGGCCTTCGGGTCGCGCACGTCTCCCTCTATGATGTCGGCGTCTTGCGGGACGTTTCCGCGACTGCCGGAGGAAAAGTCGTCGAGGACGCGAACGTCGTTTTTCTCAGTCAGCTCCTCGACGAGATGACTCCCGACGAAGCCCGCGCCACCCGTGACGAGCACCGTCTGGTTTCGCGGTGCGGTCGGGCCGGTCGAATCACCTGCTCGACTCATTCCATGTACCCCAGCCCACGAAGTCGGTCTTCCACGTCGTCGAAATCGGCTTCGACTGACTCTGAACTGCCTGCTTCGCTGTACTCGCGCTGGGAGACCGCTCGCCGTCCGGGTTTCGAACCGTCGTGGAAAATCTCCTTCAGCACCCTGCCGTCTGCGTCCGAGGGAACCGCCTCGCCCAGCGAGTGGAGCACGGTCGGGGCAACGTCCGTGACGCTCGCCTCGGAGAGGGTCGCACCCTGCTCGACGCCCGGCCCCCACGCGAAGAAGATTCCTTCCGGTCGGTGGCTGGCCACCTTGCTCCCGCTGTCGGCGAACACGCTTGGGGTCAGCGACACCGCGGTTTCGTATTCGTCTCTGCCCCTGACCACGAGGTCAGGCGAGTGCGGATCGGTCGGGAACAGTTCGTCCCCGTCGTGAACGTCGAGGGCGCGGTCTTCGGTTTTCGGGTCGGTCAGCCCCTCGAACAGCGAGCGCAGGTCTTCTTTTATCGCGGGCACGTCCTCCGGCGTCACGACGCCGGGGTTAAACCGAATCGTATCGTTCACGTAGATGTTGCCAGAACCGTGGGCGAACGCGACCGTCTCCTCGAAATCAACGTCGTAGAGGCTGTGTTCGCCGGGAACTTGTGCCGCGACGGAATCGACGACCGACTGCGGCAGGCGTTCGACCAGCGTCTTTTCGCTCACGCCGAGTCGAGAGAGAAGCCCGTGAACGCGATTTTTCGTCAACCCGAGGCGTGCGAGCGCTCCCCGAGTTCCGTCGCCGCCTTTCCGTTGCAGGAGGTTTTCGCGCTCCAGCAGGCTGTTGAGGAAGACGAACCTCGAAATCGGCCCGAAGCCGTGGTCGGAGACGACGAACAGCGCAGAGTCACGCGATTCGACGTACTCCAGCACTTCGCCGAGAACGTCGTCTAGTTCGCGGTAGTGGTCGAGCAGGACGTCGTCCTCCCAGATGAGATGCTGGAGTCGGTCGGGCGCGGTGTAGACGAAAAAGAACAGTCGCCACTCCTCGTCCATCAACCGACGCATGAGTTTTCGGCGCGTCGAGAGCAGTTTCGAGAGTTCCTCCCGAAATTCATCCGGTCGGTCGCGGTATTCGTCCCACGAGAGGCCGATTCGATAGTCCGGAATCGTTTCTCGAATCTCGTCGTGGAACTTCGGCGGGTGCGTGAACCGGTCGCCCATTTCCGGCGTCATCATCCCGGTGACGAGCGTCCCGTCAATTTCGCTCGCGGGATAGGTCATCGGGACGTTGCCGACCACGGCGGGCGAGAGAATGTCCCAGAGTTCGGGTCGGCGAACGTCAGCGCTGGTGTTCATTCGGTGGGTGTACTCCGGTTCCAGATGCTGGAAGCCGTACACGCCGTGTTTGTCGGGCCACACCCCCGTCGCAATCGTCGGCCACGCCAGCGGCGTCTCGTCCGGCGTCGTGCTCGAAAGCGGCCCGGCCGCCCCTTCCTCAATCAACCGGGCGAAATTTGGCAGCTTTCCCTCCCCTGTCCATCGTCTAATCAAATCCCACGGAACGCCGTCCAAACCGAGAACAAACGCTCGCTGTGGGTTCGCAGTTTCCATCGACATAGCTATTGTCACCGGGGCAGGCGATTCTGCCCGTGGCTCTATTCCTTTGAACCATCGGGATTCGCTTTGTTATGGGCTGATTGCGCCAGATGTGGGATGGGCTACGCCGAGTAGGACAGCGCTGATAATTGCGAGTCGGAACGCACTCACGCAAAAGAACTGGGTTGGTGTAGAAAGGTAAACGACGCTGCTAGGCACAAACGACATGTCGGAAGAACAACGTCCGTCGCGTACCTGTTCTGACTGCGAATTTCCACAACAAGCAGTTCATTCTACCGCAGCAAAATCAAACTCCCTCCTTCCACCGGCTATTCGACGTAGTAGACGTCGAAGCCGCCGCCGGACTGCACCCGCGAGACGTTCTGGTGGCTTTCCAAGCTCTGGAATCCGCGCCTCGGGAATCGTAGGCCGTTGTAGACGGTGATTTCGCGCTGTCTGTCGGCCTTCGAAATCGGTAGATATCGCGGCTCCTCGAACGCCGTTGTGAGTCGCTCCGCCGTGAAGTTCTCCCCCGTGGCGTTCAAGTCACTACCGTAAATCGGGTCGCCACGGAATTGGGAGTTTTGACTCGCCTCGTAGCCGAGGATCGCGTCCGACGGTCGCTCGCCCGCCCCACGGAGTCCCGTGAACTGAATCTCACCGCGATTGTCCAGCGCGGTCTCGTAGCCCGTCATCCGAGCTTCCGAGACGTGCCCCGAGGGTTGGTACATGTACGGCGAGTGGAACAGCGACAACAGCGAGAGCGCGAGCAGAACGGCGAACACCCCGCCCGCGAACGCCGGGATGGGACTCGCGTTCGGCAGTAGACCCTCGATGGTGTCGAGTCCGCGGGCGAACGCGACGCCCCCGAGCATCGTCACGGGAACCATCATGAACCCGAGCACCCGGAAGTGGAACTGACCCAGACTGGCCACGAAAAACGCGGTGAAGAGGCCGAACAGGGGAATCATACCGACCGCGACGTACTTGCTGAAGGCGCTCGTGTCGGTACCCTCGACGCGACCGAGCAGACCGCCGAGCATGAAAATTCCCGCGAAGATGCTGAAAATCACGCCGACGACGAAGAGTTTCACGAACAACAGGCGGATACTGCCGCCGAGTTGCGAGAGGCTCGCGGCCGCCTGCGTGGTGTCCGCGGCGGCGGCAGGGTTGCTCAACAGATTCGTGAGGAGCCCTCGAATCGTACTGCCAGACCGCTCGTGGAGGGGCGTCCAGAGGAGGAACAGCGCCGCGAGAAAGAAGGTCTGTCCGTACAGCGCCCGATGGCGTGCGATGGCGTGACCGTCGCGGAACAGTCGGTAGACGAACTGAACCAAGACGACCCCGCCGAACAGCAGGATGACGTTCGCGGCCTGTTGCGGATGAACGAAAACCATCGCCATCGACGCCAGCGCGAGCAGTGTGCCCGCCGCCGTGCCGAACAGCGGCACCCGCCGTCCGTCCGTGCCCGTGACGTACTTCGCCACGAGGTAGAGGACGAACGGAAGGAACAGAATCGCCTGCGAGGTCGGATGCGGCATGACGAAGACGCTGATAGCGTTGATTGGCAGGAGAAGAAAGCCAGCCAGCGCCGCGAACGTCACCGCTCGGTCGTCGTCACCGACGATAACGCGCACCGTGAGGGGAACGAACACCAGATACACGAGCACGAACACCGACACGACCAGCATGAGCGACCGCCGGAGCGACAGCCCGGTCAGTTCGGTGATGACGATGCTAATCGTGTGGACGCCGGGATAAAGCAAGTCGTACACTTCCATTCTACCCGCGACGATGTCTTTCGCCCAGCCGAGATGCGTCAGCGAGTCGCCCGGCCCGTAGAAGTGGTAGCCTCGAACGAGCGGAAGCGACGCGATCGTGAGCGTCGTCGCTCCGCCGAGAACGAGTCCGAGCGAGCGATACCAGTCCGGGGCCGAAACCGCGACCGCGAGTCCGGTCAGCAAGGCGACGCCCGCACCGGCCCAGAAGAGGGGCGGCGTCGCGCTATAGACCGACAGTTCGTAGGCCGTCGCCGGAGTGTCGTGTGCAACGAGGACGCCCGCGGCGAGCGCACAAAACCCCACGACGAGGGCGCTTTTCTCCAGTCGGTGTGCATACGTTCGTCTCATTCGCTCGTCTCCGGCGTCGGCGGAGTCGCCCTTTGTTATGAACCCCCTGTGACGACGCCGACGCTCAAAGAACGCTCTCGTAGACGGTTCGGATTCGCTCGCCCATTCGGTCTAAGCTCACGTCTCGGACGTGCTCGCGTCCGTTCGACCGCCGCGGTTCCGCGAGCACGTCTACCAGTCCGGCGACGAGTTCGGCGTCGGTCGAACAGACCGACGACGGCAACACGTCTGCCAAGCGCTCGGCCACGTCGCCCACGTCGGTCGTCACGACGGGGGTGTTGCAGGCCATCGCCTCCTTGACGGAGTTCGGCGACCCCTCGCTCTTCGAGGGGAGCAAGAGCACGTCCGCGGCGTTGTAGTAGGTGGCCATCTCGTCGTGCGGCACGCCGTAGACGCTCTGGAGTTTGACCGGCCCATCGACTCGCTCTCCGGCGGCGGCGACGACGCGCTCCGCCCGCGGAAAGTCCTTTACGTCGCGGTTCGGCGGGTACGGAAAGAAGACGTGTTTCGCATCCTGCCGCCATCCGACTTCGGCTCGGGCCTCCGACTTCGGCGTCGGCGCGAACCGCGAGAGGTCGATGCCGTGCGGAATGACGTGACAGTCGCAGTCGAGTTCGGCGGCCATCCCGTCGGACATGACGATGACCGCGTCACAGTGGCGGGCACAGCGTTTGCTCAGCCAACCGTAGTCACCGAAAAGATCTGACCCCCACAGCGAGAGAACGACGGGCAGTCGAACTTGGGCCAGCGCCATCGGCGCGGTCAGCCCGTAGTTCGCGTGAAGCAGGTCGTACTCGCCGAGGGAGTTCCGGAGGACGGTCGGAAAAAAACGCAGGTAGTCGGTCGTCGAGCGTTGCGTCGCGGATTTGTGCGTTCGCGGCGTTCCCGACGGCGCGAGTGTCTCCTCTTCGATGCCGTGCTCGTGGAGCACTTGCACCTGTTGGTTGTAGAAGCGCGCTTCCGTGTTCGTCACGAGGTTCAACACTCGAAGCGAGGATTCCATTCCGGTGCGCGATTGCGTAACTCCTCTCGTCACAGTGGCGAAAGAAGGCGGGAAAGCGGCTTTGTTATCCACCCCGTTACCGCCACGTCGGAGGCGGTAGGGTCGTCGTACCGCCTGTTTCGAGCAACCGGCGTCATCGGCGCGACACTGCGACGGTGCGCTCCATCGGTTTCGTCGTCGGCACTGACGTCGTCGCAACGTCCACGATGACGTCGGTCAGGTTCACCTTGTCCGCGAGGTATTCGTCTCGCCGGGTGCGCAGACGGTCTTTCGCGTGGTCATCCGCGAGGATGGTGAGCGAGCGCGCCAGCACGTCCTCGAAGTCGCGGAAGTTGTCGATGAGACCCTCGCGTTCGAGTTCGAGGAAGTTGCCCATGTCCGACTCGCCGACGAACGAATTCGACCGAATCGCGGGCGTGCCGAGCAGTGCGGCCTCCGTCACCATCGTCTGGGTGTCCGCGACCAGCAGGGACGCCTCCGCCAGCGCGTCGTGAAGCAGTGCGGGATGGAGGTCGAACGGCCGCGAATCGCCGGGTGCCGGATTGCCGCCCTCGTCCGAGACGAAGACGGTTGCTTGCTCCGACAGCGCGGAGACGAGCTGTCGTCGCTTCTCCGGCGAGAAGCCCGAATGCCCCACGTCGTGGTGCGACCCGAAGGCGTTGAACCGGACGATGGCGAAGTCCTCGTCCGGCCCGACGCCCAGTCGCTCCCGAATCGTCGGGTCGGGTTCGTACACGTCGGGATGGAGGTAGGCGAGTTCCTTGAAGCCCCGAAATTCGTAATGTTTCGACCCGAGGTCTTTGCCGAAGGTGTGCGGCGTCAGGAACATGTCCACGAACGGCTTCGAGACGATGTGGTCTACGGCCGTCGGTTCCGAGTCCGCGACGACCACCACCGGGGAATCCGTGAACACCCCGGCGTGGGCCGCGTAGGAGCCGACCCCGAAGATTAGGTCGGGACGATACCGCCGAGCGCGTCGGAAGATTTCGAGATACTGCTCGGGCAGTTCGCGGAACAGCGAGAACTTCGTCGTCTCGCACTTGCCGTAGATTTCATGCGGCAGGTCGTGATACTCTAGCAGGGCACGAGTACAGCCGTAATCACGCCCGAGGACGAGTACGTCGTGACCTTGTTCTTGCAAGGTCTCTATCGCGTGCCGATAGAGGTGGACGTGTGCGGGCGTGTTGGTGAAAAACAGGTATCTCATCCTCTGACGAACTGGTAGGCTCGTTTGGCCGCGCTCATCGTCGTGCCACTGGATTCGACGAGGTAGTAGGGAACGAGGTCGGCCCCGAACTTCGCCTTGTACCGACAGAGACGCTCCGTGTTCGCCCCCATCAGGTCGTAGGTCGTTACCGACTCGACGGGCGACCCCTCGACGATGTCCTCGATGATGTGCCAGTGGACGAGGCTGTTCACGCTGGTTCCCTCGTACACCGCGCGGGCACCGCCCTGCCAGAAGTACGCCGCGTCGTTCGAGTAGAGCGCCGTGATGCCGCTCAGGTAGTTTCCGGACGAATCGCGGGCGACGTAGGTCTGGGCGTGGTCGTCGAGTCCTTCCCAGAGGTCGCGGACGTAAGACCACGACAACCCGAGGCGTTCGCCCTGCTCGTCGTAGCGCGCGACGGTGTCTTCGTACACGTCGCGAGCACCGTCGATTCCCTCCGTTTCGACAGTCACGTCCAACTCTTCGGCGTCTCGAATCTCCCGGCGCAGGCTCTTACTGAACGACTTTTTCACCGCGTCGGGGGTGGTCGATTCGAGGTTCAGGTGGTACGTGAAGTACGGTTCCACGTCCAAGTCGCCCCAGACGTAGGGCCGAGGGTCGCCGTAAGCGGTTCCACAGAGCATTCGGAACAGCGTTAGCCCGGATTCCATCTGCTCGCCCACGCGCTGTGCGACGGGGGAATCGAACCCGACGCGGGCGAGTTGCTCGGTGTAGTCCGTTCGAATCCGGTCTAATACCGTCTCGGTGAACTCGCGATTGACTTTCTCCTGTTTCCGACGCTTCGGACTCGTCGGCATCAGAATCGGTCCGAGTCGCGGAATCCCCATCCCCGGCGGTGGCGAAAGCACCGCAGTTCCGAGCGGACCGTTTCGGACGACGACCGGGAGCAGAGCAATCGCTTGCTGTCCTTTGAATCCTCCGTACAGGCGAAGCTCACCCTCCGCGTGGCGCTCGATTGTGGCGAGTGCCTCGGGATGGTGGAACACCTCGAACCCGTTCGAGGGGAGTTCGTCTTCCCATTCTTCGAGGTCTAAACGTTCGACTCTCATTCGTCTCGCCAGTCGATAGCGCCGGTTTTTACTTTGTTATCGCCCTCCTGTTCGTGTGAAGGCCGCCCCGAAACCGAATCAGGCGAGGGCTACGAACCGTGGGTGCCGACCGTACCCGTCGGTTTGCGGACGGAGCGTGCGAGTCTATCACACAGTTCTCCGGGTGGGCCGACCCACGCTCCGCGTTCCAGCGCGCCCTCGATGAGTTGGCGGTAGAGTTGGCGATGACCGGGGAACTCGTCGGCGAACAGTCGCGGATGCCAGAGCACCGTCATCACCGCGTCGTTTTCCTCGGCTTCGTCCAGTAGTCGCTCGCAGGTCTCCCACGCCCGGTCGAAGTCGGTGCCGGGGTCTGTCACCGCTATGTCCATCATCGTCAAGGGGAAAACAAGGAAATCGTCGTCGAATGGTCGTTTCACCTCGTAACCGTGCTGGAACCCGCACTCGCTGCTCGACCCGAGCGACGCGTCGTAGTCGAGGCCGATTTCGCGGTGGTGGTTCCACGTCGAGTCAGTGCGGTTGAGGTGGTGCTGACGACCGCCGCGGACTCGGTGGCCCAACGCGGCTTCGAGCGCGGTCTTCTGCTCGCGCAGTGCGTCGGGGTCATCGTAGGAATCGAACGACCCGTGAAGCCCGACCTCCCAGCCGCCGTCGTCCAGTTCGTGCAGAACGTCCAGAATGTCGGTGTCGAAGAGGTCGTAGCGCCCGAGATGCTCTATCCAGTAGCGCGGCGTGAGCCACTTGTCCGGCGACTTTTCGAGAATCGACTCCTCTTGCAGGAAGTAAAACGCCGACCGAACTCCCAGCGAAGCCTCCAACTCCATGATGTCCTCGAACTGCCACCACGGGTTGACGCCCGGGAGGAGCGATTTGAGGTGGCCGGGATTCCGGTCTGCGAGTGCGTAGTAGGGTGCTTGAAGACCCTTGTACGGTCGGTCAACGTCGTGCGTGAGACAGAGTTCGAACTCGTAATCAGGTAGCATTTTCAAGCACCTCCACGATTGCTTCGGCCGCGTTCCCGTCGCCGTACGGCGTGGGCTTCTCGTCC
>CAYNQM010000010.1:0-47644 GCA_964399275.1 uncultured Haladaptatus sp. | reverse complement strand
GTAGGCGACGATTCGGTCGTTATCGACTGCCTCGTGGTCGTGAAGCCATTCGATCGCCGACTCGATGTCCGCGACCGAATCCAACCGTTTTTCTACGTCGTCCAGATGGGTGTACTCGGTTCCGTAGCCCGACGAGCCGCGGACGTTCGGCTCGAAGATGGCGTACCCCTGCTGGAGGAAATACTGCTTCGTCGGGTAGAACCACGGTCTGCGCTGGTGTTCGGGGCCGCCGTGAATGTCCACGATGACGGGGGTTTCACCCGATTTCGCGCCTTCGGGAAGCGTCCAGTAGGCCGGAATCTTCCGTTCGTCGAACGTCTCGTACCGAATCGTCTCCGGTTCGAGGAGGCTGTCGCGGGGGATACCGAGCGTCCCCGGATTCGTCCAGCGTTCCGACGCCCCCGATTCGGCGTCGAGGACGAAGATGCTCTTCGGGTCGTCGCTTCGACTGAGCGAGAGCGCGCACTGCTCGCCGTCCGTGCCGAACGTCGCATCGAACACCACTCCGTCTGGCAAGTCCGGTTCGGCAGTCGTCTCGATGCCGTCCTCGGTGAGCCGACCGGCGTGCACCTCGGAGTAACCATCGACGTTCCGACGCCAGACGATGCGCCCCGTCCCGCCGTGGAGCGAGAACCCTTCGACGTTCCAGTCGCCGCCCGCTTCTACCGTTTCGTGGGTTCCGTCGTCGAGGTCGATGCGGGTAATATCGTCCGTATCGTTGTGGTAGTTCGTCGCGCAGTAGAGTTCGTCGTCCGGCCCGAACTGGGCGTTCGCATATCGCGTCTCGGTATCGTCGCTGATCCTCCGATACCCGCCCGTCTCGGGGTCGAGCAGGAACAGGTCGTTGTCGAAACTGGCGTGTGCCTTCGAGAGCACGATGCCGGGGCCGCCCCACGCTTCGATGCTGAGGAAACCGCCCTCGCCTTCGTGGACGAGCGTCGCCTCCGAGTCGTCGCGTCCCTGCACGTACACGTCGAAGGTGTCGCGTTCGCGGCGGTTCGCGGTGAAAGCGAATCGGTCGCCGTCGGGACTCCACCCGCCCCACAGATGAATCGCCTCGGGGTCGTCGGTGAGCGCGATTTCGGTTCCATTCCGTAGGTCGTACCGAAACAGTTGGTCGTGCTCGTTGCTTCCCTCGTCCATGCCGAAGATGACCTCCTGCCGGGTCGGCGACGCCGAGACGAACGAAATGCGCTCGTCGTGACCCGTGAGCCGAGTCGGGTACGTCTCCGGCGCGTCGAGCGACCACACCTGCGGCGTGCCGGTTGTATCGGCGAGAAAGAGGAGGTCGCCATCGACCGAAATCGTCGGCGATTCGGTGCTGTCGATGCTCAGATAGCGTGCGATGGGATACCGAGAGTCGGACATGGTTCGGTCGATGAACGGCGAGGGCAAAAGGATTCGGCTGGGATGCGTGTTTCCCCGGTACGCCGCGACGATAGCAGGACAGCGAGGGAAGCCGCCCGCATCAGTTTCCCGGGATCGTTTTGGTTTCAAAAGTTGGCGGTCAAAGTTTGGCCCGAATATTAGATTTCGTGTACCACAGATTCGACCATCGAACGTGCTTCTCGAACTTCGTCATAGAGAGCGCCGAAACTCGGTCGTTTCATGGCTGAAAACCCACGCAACGACCGTGTCGGATTTGGATTCTATTAACCACAACAGCAGAAAACGTCGTTCCCGTACGATCATACATGAGCGTCGTCCAAAGTCTCGTAGAGGCTGGGAAGTTCCTCGGCAACATGACGTGGAAGACGTGGTGGGCGCTCGTGCTCGGGTTCACCATCGCAGGAGCAGTACAGGCGTTCGTCAGCGAAGAGCGCATGACGAATCTGCTCGGTGGTCGAGGATTGAAAGAAATCGGACTCGGCAGTGCTTTCGGCTTCCTCTCGTCCAGTTGCTCGTTCGGGGCCGTCGCAACGACGAAATCGCTGTTCAAGAAGGGGGCATCCCCCGAGTCCTCGTTCGCTGGCTTTCAGTTCGCCAGCACCAACCTCGTCATCGAAATCGGACTGGTGATGTGGATTCTCCTCGGCTGGCAGTTCGTCGCCGCGGACGTGTTCGGCGGCATCCTAATGATATTCCTGCTGGCGGGGCTTACGAAGTACGTCATCCCGGATGCGTGGTTCGAGGCCGCCCGCGACCACGTTCAGTCGGGCGACGAGGAGAACGGAACCGCCCGCGACCCGGTCTGCGGAATGGACGTTGACCCCGACGACGACGACACCCTGAGCGTCGAAACCGACGGCGGAACCGAGTACTTCTGCTCGGAGTCGTGCAAGGAAACGTACGTCAACCAGCAGGAAGACGCGACATGGAAGGACAAACTGCTCACCGTCTCGGGGTGGAAGAACGCCTTCCGCAACGCAATCGGCGAGTGGGAGATGCTCTGGGACGACCTCGTCGCCGGATTCATCGTCGCCTCGCTCCTCGCGGCGTTCGTCCCCCGGTCGTGGTGGGCGCAGTTGTTCACGCTCGCGCCGGAGGGCACCGTCGCGTGGGTCGTCCTCGGCTCCGCAATCGGCGTCTTTGTCGGCGTCATCACATTCGTCTGCTCGGTGGCGAACGTCCCCTTCGCGCTCGTGCTGTGGTCGTCCGGCATCCCGTTCGGCGGCGTCATGAGCTTCATCTACGCCGACCTCATCGTCCCGCACATCGTGGACATGTACCGCAAATACTACGGTAAGCGGCTGGCGGCGGTGCTGTTCCTCTCCATCTTCGCTGTGGCGACCGTGACGGGAATCGTCACCCACTACGCGTGGCTCGCGGTCGGCTTGATTCCCAAGCGAAGCGGAACCGGCGGGTCGGTGCCCCACACCTACACGATGGTTCTAAACGTGGTCTTCACCGCGGTTTTCATCGCGCAGGTGTACGTCACCTACTTCGAATCCGGTAGTGGGCAGGAAGAAACGGCCGCGCACGCAGACTGAGATTCGCGTTTCGTTCTGGACTCGTATTTTTGGAGATGGTGCTAGCTATTCCCGACTCCAAATGACCGCACCTCGTCCTCCCCAGCCTCCTCCATCGTTTCGCTCGGAAGAACTCGCGCGGGCAACCTGTCGGGTACCGTCACGCGCCACAGTACAAATTTGGAACTTCGTGAGCGACGCAGGAGCGAGCGAAGCGAATCGGTTGGGGTAACTAGCACGGACGAATCGTTTCTGCATCGTAACGGGAGAGCACTTGAAGTCAGCAGTAGCTAGTAAAATCGGAGAAACACGACCGGGGGAGAATTGCACGCATCGACCACAACCACTAACAGTTCCCGCCGTGTAACCGAGAACGATGACGTACTACGACAAACGCCACGTAGATGGCGAGTTCGAGGGAGTCGTCGCCAGAACCACGGACGCCCTCGCTGACGAGGGATTCGGCATCCTGAGCGACATCGACGTGAGCGAAGCGTTCGAGAAAAAGCTCGACATCGACTATCCCGAATATCGGATTCTCGGGGCGTGCAACCCTCCGCTGGCGAAAGAAGGACTGGACGCGGAACGCAATCTCGGCGTCCTCCTGCCCTGTAACGTCGTGGTCTACGACACCGAGGAGGGCGTCGTCGTCAGCGCAGTTGACCCCGAAGCAATGCTCTCGGTGGTGGACAATCCCGAGATGGACGACATCGCCGACGACGTTCGAGCGCGATTCGACCGCGTCCTCGACAGTCTCGCAGAACGGTAGTGTCTCGCCGTCGTTTTTCGCAGAATTTAGATGGAAGAAAGATAGAGAAGTCTGGAGGAGAAGCTGTCCACAAACGTAACAATAATACGTCCTTATGTACGTGAGAGACCAATATTCGAACTGCGGTCAATATGGCAGAGAGTGACAGAATAGACACAGACGACTCGGACGAAGACGCTGGGGGCGTCTTTTCAAACGAGTCACGCCGAACGTTCATGAAAAAAGGCGCGCTCGCCACCGGTGCGCTCGCGCTCGGTCTCGGAAGCACCGGAACCGCCCTCGCACAGGACTCTCGTCAGGTGCTGGTGTACACCTACGCCTACCACCCGAACGTGCCGTTCCGCGTCACGAACGCGCTCGAACAGTCCACGGTCGTTCGCTTGCTTCAACGCCCCGGTGGGGGTGACGTGGCCGAAATCAGCCAACCCGATGATTACAGTGGCTGGGTCATCCGCTACGACCTCGGGGGGGGCAGTTGGTTCAATCACGGCGATAATGTTCTCACGGGATGCCGACTTCAGTCGCGGTGACCGACGGCGGTTCTCGGGAGACGCAACCGTGTTCAGTAGCGAACTCAACCTGCTGAGTACCACGGTTCGGAGACGAGACTAACGCGGGACGGGGGGAGATACCCTCGTTCCGTCATCGTCGGACGAGCTCAGTTCGGCTTCAGGAAGTCAGTCGAACGAGCGGGCGAACGCAGTCGCAAACCCTTCGACTTCGTCCCAGTCGGTGTACTCGTAATCCTTCGACGTGTCCGTTCCACCGCCCTGCTTCTTGGCGATTCGCTTCATCACGAACCGTTTGAGCGTCCCGTACTGACTGTACTTGAGCGCGCCGGGAACGACCGCCGTACTGTCGGGTTGCCAGCCGGTTTGCTCGACGAACTCTTCGACTAGTTCCCCGGCACGCTCCCACGCCTCATCAGTTCCCTCTGCGGCGGTCAGGCTCACGGAGAAGAACGCCGACGGGAGTCGGTTCAATTCCTCGGCGTGTTCGCGAGCGAACCGAGTGACGTACTTCTGGTGTTTTCCCATGTGAATCGACGCGCCGACGATGACGGCGTCGTAGTCGGTCAGGGCGAAGGCATTGGGGAGATGGTTGCCCTGAATCAGAGACGGGTCGTGACCCGCCGATTCGAGCACGTCAGCGATTCGCTCCGCAATCGTCGCCGTCTGGCCTTCCGTCGAACCGTACAGAACGAGTACTTTCGCCATGGGACACTCTGTACGTTCTTCTCCGGCTAAAATCTGTGCCAGCCGAAACGTCGAACCGAGTCGGTTCGCGGCGTTCGTCTACCGATAGCCGAGTGCTTTCAGCCGGGTCGTCACGTCGGACGGGGGTTCGACCGACGCGTTGCCGGTTCCGACCTCCGTAGAATAGAACACGTCGGAAGCACCTTCGTGCCGGGATTACCATCGAAGCAATCGTCAAGCGAGCGTACGAGGACGGGTACGGGGAACGATACCAGGTCACGCGTTTCAGCGACTCCGACTGCGAAGCGGCGGAAGCGAAAGTCGCTCGATGAGGCCTAACTGGCCGAACAGGAGTATGATCATCGAGACGACCACGCCGCCGAAAAAGATGGCGAGAACGACCGGCCCGGTAACGAACGGAAGCGAGGAAACCGAGAGCGAAAACAGCACCCACCCGAACGCCAGCCATTTTTTCCCCCGACGGTAGCGAACGAATGCGGTTGTGAGACCGAGGAGGACGAACAGTCCGAGGAAGAGTTCGATGCTGACGAGTTCCGTGAGACTAAGCGCCGCCAACACGCTCATCGCAATGAAGCCCAGAGTATCGACTTCGTCCATCATTTGCCGAAGCCAACACGTCCGAGAAAAATAATTGTTTGCGTGCCGCTTCGGGATTCTATTCCACAGGTTCCAGTTCCGCGCTGAAGTGACGCAGTTCTTCCATCGGCGGTTCGCTCACGACTTCCAATCCGGTGAGTTCGTCGCGTCGTTCGGCGACTTTTTCGAACGTCTCCGCGATGTGTTCCAGATGGTCGCGGAAGTACGACCGCCGTGGGAGGCAGAGGCGAACGAGTTGCGGGCGGTCTTCGCCGGGGAAGGCGAACTCGCCGAGTTCGACGCCGCGAACCCCGCCTTCGCGGTAGAGTTCGCAGGCGAGCACCTGTCCGGGGAACTGCTCGCGGGGGATTTCAGGCAGGTACTCCTCGGCTTCGACGTACACCGCATGGCCGCCGGTCGGGGTGTAAATCGGTACGCCAGCGTCCGCCAAAAGGTCGCCGAGTTCCGCCACCTGCTCGACGCGAGATTCGATGTACTCCTGCGTGACTGCCTCTCGGAGGCCGACCGCCATCGCTTCCAAGTCGCGTCCTGCGAGTCCGCCGTAGGTTGAAAAGCCCTCGTAGAGGATGCCGCGCTGTTTGACGTGTTCGAAGAGCGTATCGTCGCGCACCCCGACGAAACCGCCGATGTTGGCGAGCGCGTCTTTTTTCCCGCTCATGACGATGGCATCCGCGGAGGAGAGTTCCTCGCGGGCGATGTCCGCGACGCTGGAGTCCGAGAATTCGGCCTCGCGTTGTTGGACGAAGTAGGCGTTCTCGGCGAATCGGCAGGCGTCGATGACGAAGGTGGCGTCGATTTCGTCGGCGACTTCGCGCGCCTCGCGGACGTTCTCGACGCTGACGGGTTGGCCCGCCATCGAGTTGTTCGTGATGGTGAGGACGAGCGCAGGAATGTTCTCGGCACCGACTTCGGCGGCCAGTTCGCGGACTTTCTCGGGGTCGAGGTTGCCCTTGAAGGGGTCGTCCGGAGCCACGTCCATCGGGCAATCGACGGGTTCGCCGCCGTTGTTCACGATGTGCGCCCGCGTCGTGTCGAAGTGCGTGTTGTTCGGAACGTAATCGCCCTCCGAGATGAGCACGCCGTAGAGGACGTTTTCGGCACCTCTCCCTTGGTGGGCGGGAACGATCTTATCGAAGCCCATCACGTCGGCCACGCTCTCTTGCAGTCGTTTGAAACTGTAACTTCCACCGTATGAATCGTCGCCGCGCATCATCGCGGCCCACTGCTCATCGCTCATCGTTCCGGTTCCACTGTCGGTCAGCAGGTCGATGAACACGTCTTCTGAGTCGAGATTGAAGACGTTGTAGCCCGCCGATTCGAGGTTGGTTTCGCGCTCGTCACGGTCTGGAAGGTGAATCGGTTCGACGACTTTCGCCCGGTAGGCTCGCATACTCCAAAAATCGTCAGCAGTGTTCTTAACCCTACTGAGAAAATGCCGATCAGAAACGAGCGTTTCCGGGCGTCAGACAGCGAATTTGGACATCGTTAGTACGGATAGTCCATCTGCGATTTGATGGCGTCGCGAGTTTCCACGTCCACCAACTCGGCGCAAAGCCACAGGCCGAGGTCGATGCCCGACGTGACGCCGCCCGCGGTGACGACCTGCCCGTCCCGAACCACGCGCTCTTCGACCACGTCGCAGTACTCCGCCAGTCGGTCGTAAGCGTCGGGGTGCGTCGTCGCGCGCTTGCCGTCCAAAAACCCCGCCGACCCGAGCAGGAGCGACCCAGTGCAGACCGAGGCAATCCACTCCGAATCCGCAGTCGCCAACCACGAGACGAACTCGTCGTCTTCAGCGAGTTCGCGGGCGACGAATCCGCCCGGCACGACCAGCATGTCGTATCCCGACAGCGACTCGTCCACCGCATCTGGAACGATTTCCAGTCCGGCGTTCGCGGTGACGCGCTCGGTTCGGGCGCACACGTCCCACGACACGTCGTCGCGAAACCCCATCGTATCGAGTCGGGTCAGCGGGTCGTAGATGCCGACGAAATCGAGCGCGGTCATGCCGTCGTACGCGACGAACGCGATGTGCATGGCGAGGAGTTCGCAGGCCGACTGCTTGACTGTTGGTGTGGAAGTGGAGAATATCCCACGTGGACACATCGACGAGAGGTTTCTCGTTCATTCCGAAGAACACGACGCCCTCACTGCACTGGAACGCGACGGTACCGTTCGCTGAAAGTTCGAGAATCAAGGTTTGCCGCGCACGACCGTCAAAATTGTCACGGGCGAGGGCGTCTATCTGTACGCCCTCGCCCTCTGACCCTTATCGCGCTTCTTCGACCCGTCGTTGAACGTCGATTTCCTCCACGCGTTCGATGGTGCCGTCGAGAATGTGGACGATGCGCTCGGCGTGTTCCGCGATATCGCGCTCGTGCGTCACCATCAGCACAGTGTGACCGTCGTCGTTGAGTTCCTCGAACAGGCCCATGATTTGTTGGCCCGTCTCGCTGTCGAGGTTACCGGTCGGTTCGTCGGCCAGCAGGATGGCGGGGTCGTTCGCCAGCGCACGAGCGATAGCGACGCGCTGGCGTTGCCCGCCCGACAGTTCGTTCGGGCGGTGGTCGCCCCGGCCTCTGAGGCCGACCTTATAGAGCAGGTCGTCGGCCCGGTCGTGTCGCTCCGAGCGCGAGACACCCTGAAAGACGAGCGGGAGGGCGATGTTCTCGCGGGCATTCAGTCGCGGCATCAGGTTGAATGTCTGGAAGATGAACCCGATTTCCTCGCCACGAACTGTCGTTCGCTCGCTTTCGGAAAGTCCCGTTACCTTGCGTCCGTTGACGTGAACCGTGCCCTCCGTCGGCGTGTCGAGACAACCGATGAGATTGAGCAACGTACTTTTACCCGACCCACTCGGCCCCATGACTGCGGTGTACGAACCTCGCGGTATCGACAGTGTCACGCCGTCCAGCGCGTGTACCGGTTCTCCGAGGTGGTACGTCTTCCGAACGTCAGTCAGTGTCACGGCGTCTCTCGGCCCCTCGTCCGACTCCGTCACCGAGTGGCTGGCGGCCATACAGACAGTTACCACTCCAACTGTCTAAACCCTGCCCCATGTCACGGATGTCGGATAGCAGAAAATAATTCGCGTGGCGCTCCGGCAAACCGGGACGCCCACCCCGAACTACTTGCCCTCGGCGAACGAGCATGGACGCATGCAAATCGACGGGCAGAGACTCAAGGAGGACATCACGGCGAACGCCGAATTCGGCGCGCTGGACGTGTCGGGACACGGACGAACCGTCCTCACCGGAACCGAGGCGAACCGAAAAGTGCGCGAGTACCTCGTCGGGCGACTCGAAGACGCCGGGTTGGACGTCCGCGTCGATGCGGTCGGGAACATCGCGGGGCGATGGACGCCCGAGAGTGCGAATTCGGATGTGGCCCCTGTGGCCGCAGGAAGCCACCTCGATTCGGTTCCTGAGGGTGGCATCTTCGATGGGCCGCTCGGAGTCTACGCCGCACTGGAGGCGGTTCGGGCAATGCAGGACGCTGGCGTCGAACCGAATCGCCCGATAGACGTCGTCTCGTTCACGGAAGAGGAGGGCCAACGATTCGCGGACGGACTCCTCGGGTCGTCCGTCGCGGCAGGGAAACGGTCGATCGAGGAAGCTCTCGCGCTGGCGGACGGGCGGACGACGCTGGCGGACGCGCTCGACACGATGGGCTTTCGGGGCGACGGCAGAATCGACGCCAGCAAATGGGACTCGTGGCTGGAACTCCACATCGAACAGAGCACGCGCCTCGAAGACGCAGGGGTTCCGGTCGGTGTCGTGACCACGATTACGGGAATCACGCACTGTGCCGTCGAAATTTCGGGCGAGGCGAACCACGCCGGAGCGACGCCGATGCCCGAACGAACCGACGCGCTGGTTGCCGCCAGCGAGTTCGTGCTGGACGTGGAACGAGAGGCCAACGCGGTCGGAGAGACGACCGTCGGGACGGTCGGCAAACTCGACGTTCGCCCGAACGCGACGAACGTCGTTCCGGGATCGGTCGAGATGGGTGTCGATATCCGCGACGTGGAGTACGATGCGATGAACGAACTCGTCACGCTGGCGCGGAGGTCGCTCAACCGCCTCGAAACCGAGCGCGGTGTCAAGACGACGCTCGACCGCGAGTTCGACCTCGAACCGACCGAGATGAGTGCTCGCTGTCGGAAAGCAGTGCACGACGCCGGAGACGACGCGGGAATCGAAACCGCAGACCTGCATTCCGGTGCGGCCCACGACACGATGAATATCGCGGACGTGACCGACACAACCATGCTGTTCGCGCCATCGCGCGACGGGATTTCCCACAATCCCGCCGAGTGGACGGAGTGGGACGACTGTGCTGATGCGACGCAAGTGCTCGCTGGCGCACTCGCGTCGTTGGCGAGCTAACTGCGTTTCTGTCGTTTGGCGGCGTCGAAGCCACTCAAACGCCGAAGTTCTTCCTCGGTCAACCCGTCGCTCCCGGCTTTCATCTCGTCAATGCCGACGCCGCTGGTGACGATTCCCCTGAACGCCGCTTCGAGCGAGAGGTCAACGTCCACGAGTTGGTCGTCCGGGACGTTGACGACGAACCCGCCCATGACCGGATTCGGAGCCATCGGTAGGAAGACGGTCGTCATGGAACCCTGGCCGACCGCGTTTTCTATCCCTTCCGGCGTCTCCGCCGTCACGAACGCGAACGTATAGGTTCCATCGGTGGGGAATTCGAGTAGTTTCACGTCTCGGAAGTGGTCGGCGTCGCTCTCTATCATGGCGTCACCCATTCGCCGAAAACTCCGGTAGACGGTGCCGAATCCGGGAACGCGACTGATTGCTTGGTCGAAGTTGTCGATTGCGCGCTCACCCATCGGCGAGTGGGCGACAAATCCGACGACCAAAATCAACGCGGAGACGGTCGCCGCGGTCACGCCGCCCAAGACGTATATCGAAGAGATAGAGACGAATTTGAGCAGTGGTCTGAGCACGTCCGCCACGAAAGTGAGCAGAACGACGAGCACGTAAATCGTGATGAGAAGGGGGACGACGACGGTGATACCGGTGAGGGTCGCCTCGCGCAACACATCGAATAGTGACAAATTCTCGGAGTCGTCCATGACACGGCAAACATATCCCGGCACAAAGAGCGTACCGCCTGCAAATGCTACCATCGGTTCACCAGCAGAGTAATTCGTAGGCACGACCTAAGAGGTAGTATGAGCACAATCGCCATCGTGGAACTCCCTGCGGCCGAGTTCGCACTTGAGGCGACACTCGAACGAGTTCCGGGAGTGGAGTTCGAAGTCGAGCGCGTCGTCGCCTCCGAAGCCCAGCGGGTGATGCCGTACATCTGGGCGACAGCGGACGCCGACCAGTTCGATGTCCTTCAGGCCGCGCTCGAAGACGACCCGACGACGGAGGAAGTAGAGTTGCTCGTGGATTTGGAAGACGAATGGCTCTACCGAATGACGTGGATAGACCGAACCGAGTTCGTGATTCACGTCCTCGTGGACGAGAGTGGCACGATAATCGACGCAACAGGGAAAGACGGAAAGTGGGAGCTTCGAATCCTCTTTCCCACCCGAGATACGCTGTCGGCCACCTACGAGTTCTGCGAGACGAGCGACATTCCAATCTCGATAGAGCAGATATACGAGTTGAACGAGTCGGCTCGACGAGGGCAGTACGGCCTCACGGAAGAGCAGTACGAAACGCTCGTCACCGCGCTGGAAACGGGGTACTACGACATCCCGCGCCGAATCTCGGGGGAAGACCTGTCCGACGACCTCGGCATCTCGCACCAAGCGCTGTCCGAGCGACTTCGACGGGCGTACAAAAACCTGATTTCGAACGCGCTCGTCGTCGGGGAAAACGAACTCCAGTAGCTACGTCGCGGAATCGCCGCGGTCTGGGTCGTCGGGGTCGTCGGCAACGTCGTCCGGAGAAGCAGGATCGTCCGTCGTCTCCGTCGAGGCGAGCGAGTCGGATTCGACGGATGCGCCAGGAAGCATCCTCGGAAATACCACCCAGAGGAACTGGACGGCGACGACCATGATGAACGGCCCGAGGAAGATACCGTACCACCCGAAAATCGGTGGCCCGAGTAAGTAGGCGAACATGATGAGTCCGGTGGGAAACAGCCGTCCGGAGAGGGACGGTCGCACGAACGTTCGAATGACGTTGTCGAAGAGGAATCCCATGACGACGTAGAACGCGATGGGAAACCAGAGTCGCGTCAGGTCGGTTTGGACTGCGATGACCGCGAGATAGAGCACGACGACGAGGTAGACGATGGAGCGTCCGACCAGCGGAATGAAGGTCGCCAGTCCGGTCGCGATGGCGACGAGCATCGTCTGCGGAATCGCCATGCCCGGCGGTGCGACGAGGTTCAACCCGTTGTAGATGAGCGCCGAGGCGACGACGATGACGAAGATGGTCAGCGTGTAGCCGAAGTACACCGAATTCAGTCCCCGGTCAACTGCGTCGAGGTAGTCGGTCGTCGTCCCCTCGTCGGCCACCGTGTTCCGGAACCAGCCAGCGATTTTGTCCTCGTCGCGCACGAGGAAGAAGACGAAGACGAGCGCGAGAAAGAGATTGTACGCTTGCACCGCGAACGTGCCGATGAAGGCCCCGAACTGGCTGAGCAGGTTGCGAACCGAGGGTTCGCGGAGCAACTGCATCGCGGAATCGTACAACTTGGAGGGGTCTGTCGGAATCGTCTGAGCGTCGTACCCGGGAAACAGGGTTCGGGCAATCTGTTCGATGTCGGTCGGTCGCACCGACGATAGTTGGCCGAACGAGATAACGACGACGGCACCCAACAGCCCCACGAAGGGAAGGATGATGAGCGCCAAGGTGAGCAGTGACGCGAGTCCGGCGGACAACCCCCGTCGCTGGAGCCATCTGGCGATAGGTCGGGCGACGTAGTAGAGGAACAGACCGAAGACTAACCAGCCGAGATACGCATCGAGCGAGACGACGAGCACGACTGTGACTGCGATGCCGAACAGCCACCAACCGATGCCGACTCCGTCCTCCCCAGTCCAGAGTTCCACTTCGCTCCCCCCGATATCGAATCAGACGGTCGGAACGGGGATAATGTATTCGGGGCAGAACGTTTCGACACGGGCTACGAACGTCGCTACGCGATGGACGACTCCACGTCTGTCGCCGGAGTGAGATACTCCGCCCCCCAGTCGCGCATGGCGACGATGACCGGCCGAAGCGATTCGCCGTGTTCGGTAAGCGAGTATTCGACGCGAACCGGTTTTTCGTTGACTATTTTTCGGGACAGCAACTGTTTCGTTTCTAAATCTTCGAGACTATCCGAGAGGACTTTGCTCGAAATGCCATCGACGGCGCGCTTCAGTTCGTTGAAGCCACTTGGCCCGTGTTTGAGCAAACGATGGATGATGACGGGGTGCCACTTTTTTCCGATGAGCATCGTGGTCGATGTGATCGGACACCACTCTTCGCCCTCACACCAGATTTCGAGTTGGTTCAGTGGTTCAGTCATTCTATCTTCTAGGTTGCCACCGGACGAGCATATAGTCACCTCTAGTAACTGGGTTCCCGATAGTAATCAGACACGTCGGTGTCAGTCGAAAGACTCGTCCGGAGCAACGACCAGTACCGACCGTTCGGCGGACGTTACGTTCGGCTTGCGGTAGTCGGAATGATTCGAAACGCGTTGATTGCCGTCTCGTCCCCGGCAATGCACGGTTTCGACGGTAAACGGTCGCCCGCATCTATCCCTCCGACGACCGAATCCGAAACGGGATGCCGGGAAAACGAACGCACTCAAAGAACCGAACTCGTCCGGAGAGACGGACGCGGCCGAGGTCGTCGCGGCGGCGGTTTCTCGGAAGCGTGGTTGCCGGTGTCGTGGCCGGGGGAACTGGAGTTGCGACTGGACAGGAAGAACCCATCGACCCGGGACAGACGATTCGACTGCGCGCACAGGTGTCGGGTTGGCGGGGACAAGCACCCGAATCCATCGGTGGGCTTCGAAACCCGCGGTTGCCGCTCCAACAGGGAGAGACGTACACCGTCGAGTGGACGAACGTTGACGGACAGCCCCACACGTTCACGGTGCAGAACAACCGCGAGGAGGGCCTGCAAGTCATCCAACAGCTTCAGAGTCCGGTGACGACCACGGCGGGACAGGACGGCGGCCAAGGAAACGGCGGGAATCAGCAGACGACCCAAGCACAGGGAACGATTCCGCAGGGAGAGGCAGTCCCAGTCACCGACGTGCTCGCCGAGCGCGGAGCCGTGCAGAGACTGCGATTCGAAGCGACCGGGGAGGTCGCCATCTATCGATGCACGATTCATCCGAACAGAATGGTCGGCGCAGTTCGCACGGAGGGCTAGTCGGAATCAGCACGCGATTTTTCCAGCAGTAATCGAGTATATCAGACCGGTTTTTGTGGAGACGGGCAGTTACAGAGCGATTTTGTGGAGACGGTCAGTTCGCAGTTACTAGGCACAAGCCACGCCCGAACTACGAGGCTTCGCTCGGGTCTTCGTCCCTCGCCTCCGCCCCGCAGTTCGTCCGTTCCCGACCAAAACCGCAGGCGGGGCGAGGCATCCGCCTCGCCCGCCAAGTGTTTACTTGGCTTGCCGTCATCTGTCGGAAGTCGGGGGTTGTTCACATCGAACGTCGGAGTTCCGAAAAACGCCAGACTGCTCCTCTCAACCAGTATCGGTTCGCTCGCGTGAAGGTGTGGCCCACGTTTAGCAACACACAACCGACGCTTCGGCACGAAGTCAGTTCGCTGTAGGAAGCGGTTACGAACGTTCGCGGAATTCGCACGGGACACATACTCTTACAGCGAACGGTCGTAATTCGAGTCCGGAATCCGATGAACCGAAATACGCACGCAGAGAGTCGCCCTCCGACTGACCGCGACGCCTGCAAATGCTGTCGAGACGAAGCCATCGTCAAAGTCGTCCGAACCGCGATAGACGGCGCATCCCACCCGATTCGAAAATCCTCACCCGCCGTTGCAGCACTGTGTCAGGACTGCTTCGCACGACTGCGGGCGAACCCCGACACGTCGTTCGGGACGCTGTTCGAGGACGCCGCCGACGATTCGAACCAGTACATCAAGGTAGAGCGAGTGTAGGTCGAAGTGGACCGAGTGGAGCGCGTGAGGACAGAGTAGAGCCGCCGAGTCGGACTTTCGACTCGGAAGTGGAACGGTATTTAATAAAGGTCGTCGGAAGACGGTGTCAGACGGGAGACTGACGCAGTTTCAAGGGGAACGAGGTCGAAGCGGTGTCACGATGGCGCGAGGCGCTCGTAGGAATCGAGAGTCGTTAGCACAATGCTACGGGTCGGCGCTGGTGCGGTTCTCCCTCCGACCGAACGTGAGCCTCTGCGACCTGTGGACGCGATTTCTCGCCCGTTCGCCGATTCATTTCCAGTACGGCGACATGCGACGAGAGTACGGTTGGACGAAGGCGCTCGTCACCGCCGCGCTCTCGGTGGGGGCGCTCGGACTCGCCGTCCGAGCGCTGTTGACGGGACTGTTCGTCGCGTTCGTCACCAGCGACCTGCCGTTCGTCCTCGGGTTCAACCTCTGTCTGACGGTGCTCGTCGGACGGTGGCTACTGACGAAAGGAATCCATCCCAGAGAACGCCACCAACCGAGAATACGAACGCCGAGGCGACCGACCGATTCTCGTCGGCAGTCACGGCGGTCGTCAACCACCATCGACCGACTCTGATTACGCTTCGGTCAGCGTGTCGAAAGAGGCCGGATTCTCCCAGAGTTCCCCCAACGTCGCGGCGGCCAGATACCGCGTCGGCGCGGCGACCCACTCGGTGGTGACACTGGAATCCGGCGCGGGTGCCCTCGGCCCGAACCACCACGCGACGTACCGACCGTCCGCGAGTTTCGCAGTTGGATACATTTGGCCGTTCACCGAGACATCGACGCGAGAGTCGGCTTCGACGGACGGAGCGTCCTCTGGAGAATCCGCGATCAGAACCTCGATTTGAAGCGTTTGATCAGTCATGGTGAATCACCGACGACCGGCGTGGGCCATCTTGATTTCGGAGAGTGAGAGAGAGACGAGTATCATACCGTACTGAACGAGGTTCATCTACAAGAAAGTCAGTCAGGCGAGCGTCTGACGGCGGAGCAAAATCCTGCTACTCTCGAACTTCGACGGTCGTATCGGACAGCAACCACTGGTGGTCGCTGTCGTCCGGGTTCCGGAGTTCGACCCAACCGGTTTCGGAGACGACCATTTCGCAGGGTTGGTTTCGAGCCATTACGCCACCCCACCGTAGACGAGCGCCGCCGTTTCGGGAACGACCACAGCAAGACGCGACGTGTGACTCACGACAGGCATGATTCTTCAGTAACGAAGACACTCGAAACCGACTTTGGAATGAGTAGCCTGTGGAACGGTAACGACTGCTTACGGAGGCGCAGTCGCTACTTGCCCGAGCCGACCGTCCCCGCTAACTTGAAGCGAAATAGAGGCGTAGAGACGAACATGAGTCTCTTGATGGCAGTCGCCGTGTTCGTCGTCGGATTCCTCTCGGGGACGGTAACGCGCTGGTTCGCAGGTCTCGCGGCGTTCGTCGCACTCGTCCTCGTCGTCCTCCAACTCACACCCGACCCACTCTTTCCGCTCGTGGAGTACGTCGTCCAGCAGTACTACGTCGGCAACGAACTGCTGTTCATTTCCGGCTTCCTGTTCGGCATCGACGCGAAGAAGACGAAAGAAGTCGTGGTCGAGCGGCGTTCCGACGGATGAACGGCGCGAACAGGCGAAAAATCGGCCACCGACCTGCCACCATCTTTATTCTCGTTCTCGCCGTTTTGCGCGTCCATGACGATACTGTCCGAACGAGAGGCGGCCAAAGAGAATGCCGAGAGCGAACCCGCCGAAACGGGTACTGAGGGCGTCCTGATGGTCGTGCTCTGGATACTGCTCACGATTGCGCTCGTCGTACTGACGAGACGGAGAGGCAAGCAGAAACCCGGAGAGTTAACCGACTAGCTATCGTCTTCTGACGTATGACCGACATTCTCCCGGACGAGACGAAACGATTCGTGCGCGCCGCGCTTCCCGAACCCGACGAGACGCTCGAAGAGATGGAAGAGCGCGGCGAGGGCTTCCCGACCGTGGGGCGCGAGGTCGGCCAATTTCTGCGATTTCTCGCGCACGTCACGGACGCAGAACGAATCTTCGAATTCGGGTCGGGATTCGGCTACTCGGCGTACTGGTTCGCCCACGCGCTTCCCGAGGACGGGGAAATCGTCCTCACGGAGTACGACGCCGACGAACTGCGCGAAGCCCGCGAATTCCTCGAAGAAGCTGGTTTCGCCGACCGCGCCGTCTTCGAGCAGGGCGACGCCATGGACGCAATCGACCGTCACGACGGCCCGTTCGACGTGGTGCTCATCGACCACAACAAAGACGGCTATCCCGAGGCGCTGGAGGCGGTGCGCGACAAAGTTGCCCCCGGCGGCGTCATCGTGGCGGACAACGCGATGGTCAGCGGCATTCAGGATTTCGATGGGATTCTGGCCGCGCTCGAAGGCGACGATCCCAAAATGGACGAGGAAACCCGCGGTATCGCGGAGTACCTGCTGAGCATGCGCGAGGACGAGGAGTTCGAGACGAGCGTGATTCCGCTCGGAGAAGGAATCGCCGTGAGCTATCGACGCTGAGAACGCTGACAACACATATCAGTACGTCTATAAATATTCTGGGCACGTCTCTTGGAGCATGGCAAAGAAAATCACCATGTTCGAACTCCACTTCGACGGCGCGCACATCGGCCCCTCGTTCGGCGAGAAAGCGGACACCGAACCGGAAGTCGAAGAATCGAAAATCGAAGCAGAGCCCGAAGACGCGACGGCGTCCAAGGGACGCACGATAGCCACCACGGTGGGTGCAGTTGCGTTCGTGTCGCTCCTCGGCTTGGGCGCTCGCCGGTTCCGGACGCGCCGCAGTGAAGCGGTCGGAATAGACGACGTCGAGACGGCCGAGGCGACCGAGACGCCCGTCGAGCAGTAGCGACGACCGCCGACTGCCAGACGACGCAGACAGTCCTACGACCGCCGACTGCCGGGTTGCGGTTCGACGTGCGGTTTCGCCATCAAATCCGAAAATCGCGCGTCGTCCAACCAGTCGAGCAGTTCGACCAACTGCTCGGTCGCGGCCTCGAAAATCTGTGCTCCTTTCTCCGGCGTCGCGTCGGTTTGATCGCCGAAGACACCGTTTTCGGAGTTGTCGATGCAATCGTAGTAGTTGCGCGCGCCGTAAATCGTGAAGTTTCCGTCACGAAGGTCGCGGAGACCGCCGTCGCGGGCGTCTTCGAGTTTGTCAGTTCTAACCAACTCGGCCGCGATGTGCATAATCATCGCCGTCTCCTTCGGCCCGCCGTGGGGGCCGTTGTACTCGAAGAGGTCGGAGACGAGGTCGGGAATAGACTCGTCCCACATCCACTCGACGGCGAAGGCGACTTCGTCCTCGCGAAGTCGCCGACCGACTTCGCGGAGATGCTGCATGTTGCCGCCGTGGGCGTTGACGTAGACGACTCGGTCGATACCGTGATACGTGAGGTTGCGCGTGAAACTCTCGACGTAGTCGCGGAACACGCGCGCATCGACCCACATCGTCCCGTGGAACTGTTTGTGGTGCGGACTGACGCCGACGTTCACGGTCGGCGTGCAGAGGTAGCCCGCGCGATCTGCGGCCTCGCGGGCCAGCGCCTCCGCGATGAGGTGGTCGGTTGCGAGCGGCAGATGCGGTCCGTGCTGTTCGGTCGAACCCAGCGGAACGACGGCGACCGATTCCTCCGCGACGTAATCGCCCAGTTCCGGCCACGTCTTGTCGGCGAGGTACATGCTTGAACGAGCGTGGGGAGGGAGCATAAAATTCCGCTCGGCGGAAAAAGGGCGAAATCGAGTCGGTCAGTAGAGACAATGGCCTGCGATGTCGAGACTGCACGGTTCGAAGGCGTACGCTTCGCTCGAATTAGCGGTGACGACCGCCAGCGAATCCGAGAGCGCGATGGAAGCGTCGAAACCGCGATTTCCGACACCGATGAAACCGGCCTCTTTTCCGGTTTTCGGGTCGAGAACCGCGACTCCGCTCTCCGACCGATTTTTCACGATACCGGCGTAAATTGCGTCGTCGGTGACGGCGGGTGTGGCAATCTCGACCGCGGAATTGGAGTAGCGCCACAGTTCGTCGCCAGTTGTCGCATTCAGCGCGACGAGGTTTCTGAGGTTTTCGGAGTAGTAGATTTTCCCGCCCGCCGCGCCGATTCGACGGCCGGAGCGCGTCCCGCGTCCGGTCGCTCGCCACAGTTCGTTTCCGGTTTCCGCGTCCAACGAAACGATAGCACCTGCTTTGTTATCGTTTATTTCAGCAGAGACGTACACACGTTCACCGGCGATGGTCGGCGGGCCGTCTACTTTGAGTTGCGTTTGCCACACGACGTCTCCGGTTTTCCCGTCCAATGCAACGATGCCGTACTCCATCACGGAGAGATATACGACGCCATCGACATACGCCGGTGGATACGTCCAGCCGTGATAGTCAACTGGCGAAATGTACTTCCAGACGACTTTCCCCGTCGAATCGTCGATGGCGTAGAGTCCCTCGTTCGCATTCGAACGCTCGATATCTTCCGTAATGCTCGCCGTTGGAGCGTACACCAACCCGTCAGTGACAACCGGATGCGCGGTTCGCTGGATGGTGTTCACTGGCCCGCCGTTCATCGAAACGTGCCACCGTTTTTCACCATCGGCAGTCAGACTGTGAACTCCGTCAAAAGCTTGAACATAGAGGTTTCCGTCGGCATATACGACCGAGTCACGGTAAAAGACGTTGACCGTATTGAGAGTTTCCTTCCCGGATGTAACCGGAAAGTTGTCCTTCGTCTCGCCGGTTTCGATGTCGAGGACGCGAACACCAACCTTCACCGAACCGCGGTTGTGTTCATCGTTTGCATACCCGACGTACACGCGGTCGTCCACGAGAACTGGCGAGGAGGCGTAGTAACCTTCGGGAACGGAAGTCGACCACTTCACCTTCGGGTTCGACCCCGGCCCCTGATGTTGCGGTGCGTAGCCGCTGTTTCGATTGTCGAATCCGGCGCGCGGCCAGTCGCCCCGGACTTCCTCGTCGCCGAGACAACCGGCAAGCGCGCCGAGGGAACCGACGGCGACCGTGGCCAAGAAATTCCGTCTGGAGGGCATCAGCGAAAAAACTGACAATCAAATAATAAGCTTTGTGAGATGCGTCGAGGTCGTTCCCTCGGGAGAGTTCACGACGACGTGTTCGACAGAGGACAAGAGTGATCAATTTCCAGCGTAGAGGTATCGACATGACGGCCCTCCACACAGACCGTCGGGCGCTGTTGGCGTCCGCCGGGACGCTCCTCGCCGGTGGTTTCGCATCCGCGGAGTTCGGCGCGTCCGCCGCGAACGATTCCGCCGGTTCGAGGTGGCCGATGTCGAAGTACGACGCAGGCGGAACCGGATACGCGCCCGACCACGTCGGCCCGAAATCGAGCGTTCGAGTTCGGTGGAAGCGCGAGATATACGGCCACGTCTTCGGGCCACCCACGCCGATTGTCTTCGACGGAACCGTCTACTACAGCGCCGCGGACACGTTCCTCGTGGTCGATGCGAAGAGCGGAACCATTCGCCACGAACTCGAAAACGCGCAGTACAACTCGGCTCCGGCCATCGCAACCGATACCGCATACCGGGGCGAGATGCCGATTCTCGCGGATACCAAGGGCGTCGTCGCGGTCAATCCCACCGGCGGCGTGGATGTGTTCGGCCATCGCCACGTCTGGTCGAACCGCTGGCAGTATCCCAATTCCGACAGAAACCAGAACCTCATCACCTTCGGGAGCGAGACGACGAATCCACCCGTCATCGCGGACGGCAGGCTGTTCTACGGCGGAACTGGCGAGGGAGAAAACGCGGTCGTCTCGCTGAATCCCAGCAGCGGAAAGGAACGGTGGCGCGTGAAAGTCGCGGGCGAACCGACGCGTCCCGCAGTTCGGAACGGTCTCGTCTACGTCGGAAACTGGGGCGGGCGCGTTCGAGCGATGGCCACCGAAGATGGAACTGAACGCTGGCGGGCGAAGACGAGCGAAAAGCGGGTGAACTCACCAGCCGTGACCGAGGAACGACTGTTCGTCACCGACCGACGCAACGCCTACGCCTTCGACGCGAAATCGGGCGACCGACTGTGGCGTCGGCAAGTGAACCAGCAAATTTGGTCGTCCCCCTCAATCTCCGACGGAACCGTGTTCGTCGCCTCGGAATCGAAGGACGGAAAACTGTACGCACTCGACGCGAAAACCGGCGAAACGCGGTGGACGTTCGGCGAAGGTGGCCGGAAGTCGTCGCCGGTCGTTGCCGACGGCGTCGTCTACTATCCGTCCAATTACGACCTGCACGCCCTCGACGCGAAGCGTGGAAATCGACTATGGCATCGGCGACTGGAAGGACAGGTTTCGACACCCGCCGTGGTCGAGGGGACGGTATACGCCGCAGGGGGTCACGTGCTGTACGCGCTGGAGGAAAAGCGATGAGCGAGGAGGGGGAAGCAAGGAACCAGAAGGTGACGGCGCGCTCGCTGATTGGCGTGTCTCTGGCCCGACTGCGCAGACATCCCGGAATGCTGTTGCCGTTCGCGGTTGCGGGCGTGATTTCGATGGTGGTGGACGCGATTCGGTTCGCCGACCCCGTGCCGGTGCAGTTGCAGTCGTGGCCGCATCGCGGGGCGCTCCACCTCACACTGCTCTCGTTTCCGAGCGGGTCGAGCCTCGCCGGATTCACGCCGGGGACGGTGCTCGGTTTGAAATTCGTGTATCTCGCCGAACTCGCGGGACTCGGCGCGGTCACGATTGCCGCCGCGGCCGTCGCGACCGGTCTCACGGTCGCCGAAAACGGCGCGCTCCCGTGGCGCGAAATCCCGACCGAGCGGTTCGGTCGGCTGTTCGGCTACGCGATTACGATGTCGGTCGTCACGACCGCGCTGGTGCTGGTCGGGTCGGTTCACGGACTGCTCGCACTCTTCGCCATCCTGTTCGCGTTCGGCGTCGTGGCGAGATTGTTCGTCAGCCCCGCCTACATCGTGCTGGACGGCGACGAAATCGGAACCGCGATGCGACGGAGTTACGCGGAAACGGGCGGCGTAGACCTCTCGATTATCGTGTTTCTGGTCGTTCTCGGCTACGCGAGTTACGCGCTCGTCAGCGTTCCCTACGTCGGAACGGGGCTAAGCACTGCGCTCGTCGGTACGACGTACGCGACCGCGACGGTCGTCGCGTATCAGCATTAAAGTCGCTTCGTCATCCGGTGGCGCTTGATTTCGAAGTCGTCCTGCAGGTACAGCGATTGGGCCACCTCGTTGTCGGCGTGAACGTCGAGCGAGAGGTACTCGCATCCCTGTCGGCGCGCCCACGCCTCCGCCCGCGAGAGGAGACGGGAGGCGACGCCTTCCTGTCGGCGTCTCCGGACGACGAACAGCCCATCGATGTACCCGCGGGAGTCGCGGGCGAACACCGGAGGAGAGTCCCGTTTTTCGACGCTGACGAAGCCGACCAGTTCGCCATCGACGGCGACGTAGATGGCGATGTCGGAATCCGAGTAGCGGTCTTTCACGTAGGGAAAGACGTTCGCTCGGACGCCGTGGTCGGCCAGCGTGTCGAACTCGTCTATCGTCGCCATCTCGCGGGCAAATGGAAACCAGAGGTCGTCAACGAACGGGACGAGTTCGGTCGCTCGGAGTCGCCGAACGTCCATCAGGTGTGTTCCTCGCGTTCCGCGACGTACTGTTCTACCTTCGGCCGTGCCTTCTCGCGCTTTCGCTGATGCTCGCGCAGGAACGAGTCTAGTCGCTCCTTCGCAATCTGCTTCAGTTCGCCCGAGAGGAGTTCGCCGGATTCGTACTCGGTTCGAATCCGGTTCAGTTCGTCGTCGTCTTCGACGAGGTGGTACGCGAGCAGTTCGAACACCATGTCTTCCTCGACGTTCGCGCCCTTCTCGCGGTGTTCCTCGACACTGACCCGACCGCCGGTCTTCGCCTCGTCGATTTTGCGATTCGCGTCCGCAACCGAATCGGTGAGCGCGATGTAGCTCTTCGGATCGGACGAACTCATCTTCCCGCCCTGCAATCCGCGCATGAACCGATGGTACGTGCTCGCCGGCTTTAGGTACGACGCATCGCGGTATCGGGTGGCCACGTCCCGCGTCAGCCTGACGTGCGGGTCTTGGTCGATTCCGACCGGAACGACGGTCGGTTTCGGGCCACCGTGTTCGGGCGACTGTGGCCGAAGGATGTCGGCGTACTGAGTCAGTGCCGACACCAGCTTGCCAGGGTCGGCACCGCCGTAGGTCGCCTCGAACTCGTTTTGCGTGACGTGCTTGGCGAACAGTTTGCTCCGGACATGGTGGTCGTTGCCCGCTTCCGACTGGAAGTAAAAATCGGTCAAATCGAGGTCTAACCCCAACGCGACGTAGTTGAGCAGGTACTCCTCGACCACCAGTTCGCGGGCGTCTTCGAGCGAGATATCCCGTGTGGCGTAGGACTCGATGTCCGCCGCACAGAGAGTGATTTCGGCACCCATGTCTTGGAACATGAGCACCTGCTCGACCACGCCGAGGTGGCCGAAGTGAAACACTCCCGAGGGCATGATGCCCGTCATCATGGCGAAGGGGTCGCCTTCGTCGCGGGCGTCCAACACGGTGTCCAAATCGCGGTGCCCGAAGACGATGCCGCGTCGGACGAGGCGATTGTCGGGGAGTCTGTCGGCGAGTTCGGCAATCGGTTCGATGCCGAACTGCTCCATCGTCGCCCCGTAGTCCGTGATTTCCACGTCTCCCCACGGGTCGATTTCAGGCACGGCTACCCTCCGTGAACGTGCGTTTCAGTATCGATACGGCAGAAGTCAGTTTACTGTGCCGTGGTCGGCCAAAATCGACCACCGGCAGTGGCAGATGGGTACATGCCGGTTTCCACTCCGCGGGTAGTGCGGAAAAACGTTTCGTCCGAACGACAGCAATTCGGGGGCAAAGACGGATGCGGGTTCGGAACGAAGTGACGAGTATGAGCGGAGCGTCGATAGAAGCGGCGAGCATCGTCGCCGCGATTCGAGACGCGCCAGCGCCGGTCGTGAACACCCGGTACCTCGCAGGCGAGTTCGAAACCTCGGTGGACGCGATGCGAAACCGGCTCTTCGAACTGGTCGAAGACGGTACCCTCGAACACGCGGAGGCTCGGAATCGAGGACATCTGTGGTGGCTCTCGGTCGAAACCGAACTGCAGGAGTGACGGTGTCCGTTTCGAGAACGAGTTAGAACAACGCAATCTACTTGTGAAACTGACTTCGACTCTGCCGGTATGGCCAGCGCGACCCGTTCGCTGACGGAGCAGCACGTTCTCGCGCACGCCAAGCGTCGCCTCTTTCCCGACGATTCGAGTCCCGGCTACGCGGTCGCGGATACGCAGTTCGCCACCGACGAATGGCTCGCTGGCGAGCGAACCGACGCGGAAATCAAAGAGACGCTCGCCCCGTTCAATCACGTCCAAATCGCCACTGGTTACCCCGACCTCGTCGGCGTTCGCACGCTGGACGACGATTACGCATCCTTCGGCAACAGCACGTACAGAACGAGAGCGACCGCCGAAAGCCCCGCCAGTACGAGAAACGCGAAGTCGAATCGGTTGGCGTCGGCGAAAAAGCCGACGAACGTCGAACCGGTCGAACCGACCGAGAAGAACACGGTGCGGATGAATCCCCACGCGGAGCCTTCGATGTGTTCCGGAAGTTTCCCGACGATGTAGGCGTTCGTGACCGGCGCGATTGCCATCCGAGTGCCGAGAACCGCGACGACGACCGCGAGAATCGCGGTTCCCGAGGTCGCGGTGAGCGCGATTGGCGTGACCACCGCGATTGCAGTGATGACGAGCAGGACGGGTTTGACGCCGACGCGGTCGGCGGCGCTTCCGGCGGCGACCTGCGAAACCGCACCCGCGACGAACAGAAGCCCGAACAGCAGGGACGCGGTCTGCTGGCTCAATCCCTTCGTCTGGAGATACGTCGGCAGGAACGCCGTCAATCCCTGAAAGACGAACAGCAGGAGCGCGACGGCGACGGTCGCGAGGAGTATCGAGCGGTCGGAGAGCGTCCCCACGATGTCGCGGAAGTGCGAACGATTCAGGGATACCGCCCGTCCGCCGTCGGTCGTTCGCTCGGGGACGACTCGCCACGCCAGCAGCGCGAGAACGAAAAACGGGGCGGCCAACCCGGCGAGGACGAATCGCCAGCCGACCCCCTCGACGACGGTGGTTGCCACGTTCGGCAAGAACGCGGAGCCGAGGCTTCCGACCGCGAGTGTGACGCCGAACGCCGCGCCAGCGTTTCGGGTGTAAGTTCGCGAGAGGACGGTACCGCGACTCGGTCCGTACAGCCCGGATCCGAACCCGAACGCCGTGCTTCCGGCGAAGAAGACGACGAACACCGGGGAGAGTCCGATGAGACAGAGGCTCAACCCCGAGAGACAGAGACTCGTCGTCAGGAGCGTTCGTTCACCGAGTCGCTCGATGAGCACCCCCGCCGGAAACTGCATGAGGGCGTAGCCGACCCAGAGAGCGGTGATAGCGAGTCCAGCGGTCGCGTTGGTCACGTGGAAAGCGGACTTTATCTGCGGGAGGAGCGCCGGAACCAGAAATCGCAGACCGAGCGTGAACGCCCAACCGAGTGCGACCGCGAGAAGAATCCAGCCGCGACCGTCGCCGCGAAGTCCGCGAGTCGCGCCTCGAAGCCGACCGGCGAGCGAACGGGAACTGGGCGACATCGGATGCCTCGAACGTCGGTCGGCGGCGGGTTAAAGCAGTGGGTGCTGACCAATCTGTCCGGTACCGGTTCTACGTCGAGAGGTCGGCACTGCGGAGACGCTGGGCGTTAATCGCCACGATGACCGTACTCGCCGACATGAAAATCGCGCCGATGGCCGGGGATAGCAGGATTCCAATCGGGGCGAGGAGACCGGCGGCCAGCGGCAGTGCGAACACGTTGTATCCGGTCGCCCACACGAGATTCTCCTGCATCTTGCGATAGCTGGCGCGACTCAGACGGACGAGTTTCACCACGTCGAGCGGGTCGTTTTCCACGAGCACGATGTCCGCGGATTCGATTGCCACGTCGGTTCCGCTCCCGATGGCGATTCCCACGTCGGCGCGCGTCAGCGCTGGCGCGTCGTTGACGCCGTCGCCGACCATGCCGACGCGCTTTCCCTGTCGCTGGAGTTCGACGACTTTCTCGTCTTTCTGCTCGGGCAGGACTTCAGCGAAGTAGGTGTCGATGGCGAGTTCGTCGGCGACGAACCGGGCGACCGCTTCGCTGTCGCCCGTCAGCATGGCGACTTCGATGTCCATCTCGTGGAGCGCGTCGATGGCGCGCTTGCTCGCCTCGCGGACGACGTCGGCCAGCGCGAATGCGGCGACGACCTCGCCGTCGGAGACGAGATAGACCACGGTCTGTCCGTTCGACCCGGATTCGCGGGCGAACTCCGCGATGGTCGTCGGAGGGTCGGCGTCGAGCGATTCGAGGAGGTTCGGCCCGCCGACGAACACCTCTCTGTCCTCGACCGTCGCCCGAACGCCCCGACCTTTGATGGCCTCGAACGCGGTGACTTCGGGGGGTTCGACGCCCCGTTCGTCGGCCTTTTCCCGAATCGCCCGCGCGATGACATGTTCTGAATCGCCCTCGACCGCGGCGGTGACGGCGAGCGCGTGGCCGTCGTTCCAGTCGTCCACCGTCTCGATCCCGACGACGCCCTGCTCGCCTCGCGTGAGCGTTCCGGTCTTGTCGAACATTATCGTATCGAGGTTCCGGGCGTCTTCCATCGCAATTCGGTCGCGGACGAGCACGCCGTTTCGCGCCGCCATCGAGGTGTTGATGGAGACGACCAGCGGGACGGCCAACCCGAGCGCGTGCGGACAGGCGATGACGAGGACGGTGACGACGCGCTCGACCACCCCGATGTCGAATCCCGTCGCCAGAATCCACGCGATTCCGGTGACGACTGCGACCGCGAGTGCGACGTAGAACAGCCACCCCGCGGCTCTGTCCGCCAACACCTGCGTCCGTGATTTGCTCTGTTGAGCTTCCTCGACCAACCGCATGATGCCCGCCAGCGTCGTCTCATCGCCGGTTGCGGCCACGCGAACGCGCAGACTCCCGTCGCCGGTGTTGATGGTTCCGGCGACGACATCGTCGCCGGGATGTTTCTCGATGGGCCGCGACTCGCCGGTAATCATCGACTCGTCGGCGGTCGAATCGCCCTCCTCGACCGTGGCGTCCGCCGGGATGCTCGCGCCGGGTCGAACCAACACTCGGTCGCCGTCCTCCAGAGCGCCGACCGGTACGTCCTCGGTCGTGCCGTCGTCAGCGATTCGCTCGGCAGTGTCGGGCACCAGTCTCGCCAGTTCGTCCAGCGCGCCGGAGGCCCGCCTGACGCTCCGCATCTCCAGCCAGTGGCCGAGGAGCATGATATCGATGAGCGTCACCAATTCCCAGAAAAAACTCGTCGTTTCGGGGAGGAAGAGAAAGGCGGCGAGGCTGTAGACGAATGCGACGGTGATGGCGAGCGAGATGAGCATCATCATCGCTGGTTCGCGGTTCGCGAGTTCGACGCGCGCCATGCTGAGAAACGGGACGCCACCGTAGGCGAAGACGACGACCGCGAAAATCGGCGTCACCCATTCGCTCCCCGGAAAGCCGAACGCGGTGTAACCGAGCGTCTCCTGCACGAATGGACTGAAGTAGAGGACGGGAATAGAGAGCACGAGACAGACCCAGAACCGTCGCCGAAACATGGCTTCGTGCCCGTGGTGATCAACGTGGGCGCGCTGGTCGTGCTCGGCGGTCGCGGGTGGTTGCGTGACGTGGTCGCGTCTCTCCTCGTGTATGTCGGTCATTCTCCCTCACCCGAGTAGGGGTAATACGCGACGTGACCACTTCAATCTGCGCCGGAATCGGAGAGACGGAGAAATTATCGGTACCGGCGGGTGCGACAGTCTACTTTTCGGAACGGTGGCCGACACTGTTTTACAACTGTTCCGTCTGTGGAACAATGATGGCCCCCACCGAGAAAAACACCTCCAAGTCGAGAAACGTCCTCGTCATCTGTCTCGATACGGTGCGCGCCGATTTCTTCGCCGAGCACGCGACGCGACTCCGGAGTCTCGCGGACGTGGCGTTCACGCAGTGTCGGGCTGTGAGTTCGTGGACAGTTCCCAGTCACGCGAGCATGTTCACGGGGCAACTGCCGTCCGAGCACGGCGTCCACACGCACAATCGGCAGTTCGACACCATCGACCGCGAGGAGACGTTTCTCGCCGACCTCGACTACGAAACGTTCGGCGTGAGCGCGAACGCCTTCGCTAGCCCGGACTACGGGTTCGGGTCGTGGTTCGACGAGTTCTCTGGGGTCGAACCGAAACACCGCTATCCCGAGGCGACGAGCCTCAGCGAGGTGAGTCGCCAAACCGACGCCGAGGGGTCGGAGAAGTATCTCGAATATCTCCAGCAGGCGCTACAGCACGACTACCCCCTGCTCAGCCTGAAAAACACCGCGTTCGGCTACCTCCACGAGGTGACCAAATCGGGACCGGTTCCGAAACAGGTTGACGACGGCGGATCCGCCGTGATTCGGGCCGCGAATCGGCACATCGACCGCGCCGACGACCCGTACTTCGGCTTCCTCAACCTGATGGACGCACACACGCCGCTCCATCCTTGCCAAGCGTTCGAGTCGTCGCTCCAGCACGTGCCGAACTCGTGGACGTCGAGCGAGTACGACGTGTGGGAACTGATGGACGAACCCGAAAAACACGACGACTACTGGCGACTCCGCGAGCAGGTGTACGGCGCGACTATCGAGTACCTAGACCGCCTGCTCGCCGACTTCGTGTCGGACGTGCGCGCCCGGTCAGACCGCGAGACGACGATACTCGTCACCGCCGACCACGGCGAAAATCACGGCACGGAGACCGATGACTACCTCGCAAACCACAAGAGTAGTCTCTCGGAGGGACTACTTCACGTTCCACTGTTGGTCATCAACCCGCCCGACGGGTACGACGAGCGCGAGGACGAGTACGTCTCGCATCTCGACTTCGGCGATCTCGTGGTTGGACTGGCAAACGGGAAGACGCCCGACGTGTTCCGCGACCGACTGCCCGCCGAACTGGTCGGAATGAGCGCCGGGCCGGAACCGCCGTCCGACCGCGAGTACTGGGATCGCATGATTCGCTGTGTGTACGACGGCACCGAAAAGACCGTCTGGGATTCGCTCGGCAATCGCATCGTGTACGAGGTAGACCCCGACCGCCCGTCGTGGCAGAAGAAAGTCGAGACGGGAGAGGGAGCACCCGAGTTCGAGGCCGACTTCTTCGACGAGCCAATCGGGTCAGCGAAAGAGACGGCACGGGCGAGCGACACCGATACCGACGACATCGACGCTTCGACGGAGTCGCGTCTGCGAGAGTTGGGGTACCTGTGAGCGACGCGAGGTGTCACAGTCAAGCGCACGCCGACGACCGAAGCGCAAGAGATAATCGGCGATAGTCAAATATCGTCACTCGACCCAATGGCAGACCAATCGTCGGACTCGTATTCCCCCCTCCAGTCGGTTTCTCGGGGCGCGTCGTTTTTCATGGTCGGCAAGGGCCTCGACAACGGTGTCCGGTTCCTGCTGAACTTAGTGCTGGTTCGCGGACTCGGCGAACTGCTGTTCAGCGTCTACGCCTTCTCGTTCGTCGTCCTCAAATTCGTCGGGGTGCTGACGAACTTGGGCACCGACCAATCCATCCTGAAGTTCGTGCCCCAGTACGAAGACAATCCCGCGAAACGACGGCGGATGCTCGGCCTCGCGTACCTCACGTCGCTGGTCGCGGGTGTCGCCGTGGCGGTCGGTCTCTACTTCGGCGCGCCGCTCGTGACGCAGTACGCGAACGACGAGTATCGTCCGTATCTGACCGGCGTACTCCGCGTGTTCGCCATCGTCCTTCCGTTCAACACGCTCACGAACTGCGTCAAGAGCCAGTTCAAGAGCCTCGAACTGCCGGAGTACCAGGTGTTCATCATGAACATCCTGATCCCGGTGACGCGCATCGCCGCGGTCGGAATCGCGCTCCTGCTGGGTGCGGAACTGATTGGCGTCGTCGCATCGACGGTCGTCGCGACGATTCTCGTGTTCGTCTCGGCGGTCTGGCTCGTCCTCCAGAAAACCGATCTCCGTCCGGCGTTCGGCGCGTCCCGCGCCGACACCGTCGAATTCTACGACTTCTCGCTTCCGTTGACGCTCAATCAGGCCGGATACGTCCTCTCGAACTACGTCGATATTCTGATGGTCGGTTTCTTCGTCGCCGCCGGAAACGCCGCCGGAATCTACCGAACCGCGACCGTGCTGGCCGGGCTGCTCATCCTCCCTCTGAGCGCGTTCAGCCAACTGTTCCCGCCGATCGCCTCCCGACTCTACAACAACGACCAGATGGCCGACTTGGAGTCGCTGTACAGTCGGGTGACGCGCTGGTCGTTCACGCTGGCGCTGTTCCCGGCGGTCGGCGCGATCGTCTACTCGAACGAACTGCTCGTGCTGTTCAGCGAGGGATTCACCGAAGGTCAGTCGGTGTTGCTTCTCTTCGTCGTGGCGCAGTTGACGAACGCCAGCGTCGGCCCGAGCGGGTACGTCCTAATGATGACCGACCACCAGTACCTGACGCTCGCCAATCAGTGGATTCTCGGCGTGTTCAACGTCGTGCTGAACTACCTGTTCATCCAGGAGTTCGGCCTCGTCGGCGCGGCACTCGCCAGCGCCTCGGTCATCACGGCGGTCAACCTCCTGCGCGTCGCCGAGGTGTGGTACACCGAAGGGCTGTTCCCCTACACATTTCGGTACGTCAAACCCATCGCCGCCGGGGTCGCCTCGGCGGTCGTCATGGTCGGAACGAAGTCGGTGGTCTCGAACTACGTCACGGTGGCCGAATTCGGTGCGATGGGTGCCGTCGCGCAGGGCGCGGTCGGCGGCGTCGTCGGCCTCGCCGTCTTCGCCCTCGTGCTGTACATGCTCGGCATCGAGCAGGAAGACCGGGAGTTCTTCGCCGACAACCTTCCGAGCTAATTCGTTTTCGTGGAGTTCTCGGTGTTAACCCTATTTCGACGTTCACCGGCGTCACGTCACGCCTCATGCACTGATTGGTTTTTGTGTCGTTTTGCAGTCTGCAACTGCTAGGTGCAGGCCACGCCCGAACTCGGTCGCTCTCGCAGACGCGAAGCGGGTTTCCGAAAAATCGAAGAGACGATGGCGACTTACGAGTCAGACTCGAAGGAGTCCGAGGCGATCGCGTCGGCGACGTGGGAGAGGTATCGCGCCCCCCAGATCGCGACCACGACGCCGCCGACCGTGTCGAAGACCAAATCGAACATCGTGTTGTCGAGCGAGTACTGCGCGAGGATGCTCTGGGTTCCCGTCATCGAGGCCACCCCGTCGAGTCCGAACTCCAGCAGTTCCCAGAGGACGCCGAAGGCGAGGGTAAAGAGCAAGATGAAAACGAACATGAACTCCTTCGGGAGGTAGATGGAGTCGGCGTGAACGTCGAGCGCGCGAACCGTCGTGTACCCCGCCGCCGCGACGAGGGAGGACGACAGCGCGTGAGTCAGTTGATCCCACAGGCCGATCGACTGGTAGAGTCCGACCGTCCCGATTGCGTGGAGGAAAACGGGGACGACTATCCAGAGTGTCAGTCGCGTGTCCATCGGCAGTCCGTAGTTTCGTTCGAGCAGGGCGGGGAGTTCCATCAGCACGAGTGCGACCGTCGTGTTAACGAGGATGCCGACGTTCCCGCGATACAGGCCGAAGAGCAGGACGCCGACGAGAGCGAGTTGAAACCCTCGAACGACCTGTCGCTGGCGCGTTTCGGAGAGGTTCCAGCCTTCAGTTGCACCGATGGCGATCTTCCCAGGGCGTCGCTTGCGACCGTCGTCGGTGCGAAATCCGAACCTGGCGGTATCGACGCGGCGGAAGTAGAGTGCGAACACCAACCCACCGACCACTCCCACGCAGGTCGCCACGAACAGCGACCACATCACGCCACTGAGACTCGGAAGGTTCTGCGTCGCGAGGGTGCGGTCGGCGACCCACTGCGCGACCGCCCACAGCCCCGCACTCGCCATCGTCGTCACGACGACGAACAGCACCGCGAAGAACGGCGAGAGTTCGAGTTCGGTGAAGGCGTCGAACTCGACGGCGAGCACGAGCGCCAGTCCCGCCACGGCGGAAAACGTCGCCGCCGAGCGCGGGAGAACCAGCCCGAATGGCACGCTGAAAACGCCAATCGCGACCGCGAGGAGCGACTCCCACGGAACCATCGCGGTCGGTCGCCGGAAGACGGCGACCGGCAACAGCGCGAGGAGAAGCGACGCGATGCCGAAACCGGCCCACAGGTAATCGCCGCGGAGGACACTGGCGACGACGGCGACGCCCATCGCCGCGACCAGAAACCACGCAATCAGCGCGTTTCGGTGCTGTCGTATGGATTCCCCGTCGGTGGATTCCTCCTCGAACATGGGATAAATACGACCGCGGAGCCTAAAACGTAGCGGGCGGGAGACCTTCGAACCAGCGGCGAGACACGCGGGGACAGAACGATAAGCACGCTCCCCAGTAGTAGAAGACGAGATGACGAACCGCATCACGGTGTCGCTCGACGACGACGCCCGGACGGCGCTCGACAACCTCGTCAACCGAACCGGCAAACCCCAGAGCGAACTCGTCAGACAGGCGCTCACCTTCTACACTGCGAACTACGACGCCGCGACGGCGGACGCCGGGGAGAACTTGGAGGCGTACCATCAGATGCTGGCGAGCGGCGAACACGTCCTGCTCGACGTGGATTTCCTCCACTGTTTCCTCGATTACGTCGAGGACGAGGGGGGCGACCCAGACCCGGAGTTTATCGAACTGGCAGACCAAGTGTCGGAGTACCACGCCCGCGAGTACGAGCATCGATTCGACAGCCTCGGCGAACTGCTCGACTGGCTGTCGCTATGCGGATTCCTGACTGTTCGCGCGATAGAGGGCGACACGTACCACGTCGTCTTCCCGACCGAGTCGGTCAAGTGGTTCATGATGCAGTTCATCGAGTTGAGCACGGCCCGTCTTCCCTTTGAACTGGAGATAGAGGAGGGCGTCTCGAAGGTCCTCATCACGAAAGTTCGACAGGAATGACGGGAATGCGGGAAAGAGAAAAGCTGGTGCAACCGACTAGCGATGCCGAAACCGGATCCCAACGCCACACAAGAGGACGGAAACGATGCTAATCGTGATTCCGACGGACAGGTGGAGAACCAGCACTTCGTAGGGCGAAGTGGCGACGGGTGCCGGTTTAATATTCTGAAAGTAGACAAGGGTGACGACATCCTCAAAGCGATGCTGGAGTAAAAGCCCACTGAGAACGAGCATTCCGCCAGCGGACGCCCACAGAAGACGCTCCTGTCGTGACAGACCGCGTCGTGCCGCATCCACGTACACGAGGCCCGAAGCGACCGGAGCAACGACGGAGACGAGAAGTGCGAGCAGCATCGCTACATTCTTCGGCAAATTATTATATGAAATCTATTATTTTCCAAATTCGTCTGGGAGGAGACAAAGTTTATGAACGATTCATAGGAGTTCATACGTTATCATAATAGTCACGTAACGTCGTGAACAGCAGTACACAGCGTTCTTAGCGGGGTTTTAAGGGCAAACCTTGGGTTGAGACAGCATAGCAAGACAACAACCATGAACATTATAGATAGGATACGATCGATTGGCCCGGGCGCGATGGTCGCCGCCGCGTTCATCGGTCCCGGTACGGTCACGACCGCGAGCGTGACGGGCGCGAAGTTCGGCTACGCGCTCGTCTGGACGATTGCGTTCTCCATCATCGCAACCATCATTCTACAGGAGATGAGCGCCCGACTCGGCGTCGTCTCGCGCAACGGACTCGGCGAAGCGCTCAAACAGCAGTTCGACAATCGCGTCCTCTCGACGATCAGCATTGCGCTGGTCGTCAGCGCAATCGGCATCGGAACCGCGGCCTACGAAACCGGGAACATTCTCGGCGGAGCCGCCGGACTCGCCGGAATTACGGGAATCAGCGCGAACATCTGGGGGCCACTGATGGGCCTCTGTGCTGGCGCGCTGTTGTGGACTGGCCGCTACAAACTCATCGAGAAGGCGCTCGTGGGACTCGTCGGACTCATGGCCTTCTCGTTCGTCATCGACGCGATACTCATCGGCCCGGACTTCGGCGCGCTGGCGATGGGATTCGTCCCGAGCGTTCCCGAGGGTTCGACGTTCCTCATCACCGGTCTCATCGGAACGACCGTCGTCGGCTACAACCTCTTCTTGCACGCCGGAAGCGTCCAAGAGCGGTGGGCCGGGCCGGACGAGCTGGGCGAGTCGCGCGCCGACACGATACTCTCGATCCTCATCGGCGGCCTCATCACCATCACCATTCTCGTCACCGCGGCGGCGGCGTTCCCGGTTGGCACCGAAATCGAGAACGTGAGCACGATGGCCGAGCAAATCGAACCGTTGGCCGGACCGCAGGCGACGATTCTGTTCAGTATCGGCCTGTTCGCCGCCGGATTCACGAGCGCGACCACGGCACCGTTGGCCGGAGCCTACGCCACCGCTGGCGCGCTCGGGTGGGACACCGACCTCAAATCGACGAAGTTCCGCGCGGTCTGGGGGTCGATTCTGCTCATCGGCATCGTCTTCTCAGCAATCGGTCTCAAGCCCGTGCAGGCAATCGTCTTCGCGCAGGTCGCAAACGGAATCCTTCTTCCCATCGTTGCCGTTTTCCTCATTTACGTGATGAACGACCGCGACATCCTCGGAACCTACGTCAACAGCACCGTCCAGAACGTCCTCGGCGTGACGGTCACGCTCGTCGTCGTCTGGTTGGGATTGCGCTCGCTCTACGAGGTCGCGATAGATCTGGGGGTGTTCTAAGTGGACAGCACGCGCGTCGGCGTGGACGTGGGTGGCACGTTCACCGACGTCGTCCTCCTCATGCCCGACGACGAACTCGTGACGGCGAAAGTCCCGAGCACGGACGACCAGAGCGTCGGCGTCATCGCTGGCATCGAGAAAGCCTGCGAGGAGGCCGGTATCGACCCGAGCGACGTTGACGCCTTCACCCACGCGATGACGGTTTCGGTCAACGCCCTGCTGGAAGAGAACGGCGCGAAGACGGCGCTCGTGACGACCGAGGGATTCCGCGACGTGCTCGAAATCGGGCGGCAGAACCGTCCCGACCTCTACGACGTGAACAGCGACAAACCCGCGCCGCTCGTCCCGCGACGGCGAAGGTTCGAAGTCGAGGAACGAACCGCAATCGACGGCGTTCGAACCGCGCCTGACGAGACGGAAGTCCGCGAAGTTGCGCAACGAATCCGCGACTGCGACGCCGAAAGCGTCGCGGTCGCACTTTTGCACGCCTACCAGCATCCCGAAAACGAGCAGGTCGTCGCCGAAACTCTGCGCGAGGAACTCGACGTTCCGGTCTCCGCGTCCCACGAAGTGCTTGCGGAGTTCCGCGAATACGAACGAACGTCCACGACGGTCGTGGACGCCTACGTCACCCCGGCGATCGACGCCTACATCGGTCGTCTCGAAGAGCGCGCGGAAAATCTGGGCGTGCCGTCTCCGCGAATCATGCAAGCCAACGGCGGCATCGCCCCGGCGAAAACCGTGCGCGAACACGCCGTCACGACGACGATGTCGGGGCCCGCCGGAGGCGTCGTCGGCGCGGCCGAAACCGCCAGCGGAACCGACCTCGCGGGTCTCGTCACCTTCGACATGGGTGGCACCTCCAGCGACGTGAGCCTCGTCCGGGACGGCGAAATCGAGCGAACCACGAACGCCGAAATCAACGGGCGACCCATCAAGACGCCGATGGTGGACGTGAACACGGTCGGCGCGGGCGGCGGGTCGATTGCGTGGGTGGACGCCGGAGGCGCGCTCCGCGTCGGGCCGCAATCGTCCGGAGCGAACCCCGGCCCGGCCTGCTACGGGCGCGGCGGAGAGAAACCCACGGTGACGGACGCGAACGTCGTCCTCGGCTACATCGGCGGGAGTTCGGCGCTCGGCGGCGAACTCGAACTCGACGTGGACGCGGCCCACGACGCACTTTCCCGACTCGCCGACGAGGCGGGACTGGACAGCGCGCTCGACGCCGCACGCGGCGTCTTCCGGGTCGCAAACGCGAACATGACGCGAGCGATTCGCTCGGTGACGGTCGAACGCGGTCACGACCCGCGCGGGTTCGGACTCGTCGCCTTCGGCGGCGCGGGACCGATGCACGCCGCTGCGCTCGCGGAAAGTCTCGACATGAACTCGGTCGTCGTCCCACACGCCTGCGGCGTGCTGTCGGCCTACGGCCTACTGACGGCGGACGAGAAACACGACTCGGTACGAACCTTGCGAAGCAAACTCGCGGGCGTCACGCTCGACTCGGTCGAATCGACCTACGACGACCTCACCGCGGACGTGTTGGCGGACGTCGAATCGCCTGAATACGCCGAGGTTCGCAGGGCCGCAGACCTGCGCTACGTCGGCCAGAGCTTCGAACTCACGGTTCCAGTCGGCGACGAGTTCGACGCGGGAGCGGTCGCGGAGCGGTTCCGCGACGCCCACGAAAACGCCTACGGCTACACAATGGACGACCCGATAGAACTCGTGAACCTGCGCGCGACCGCGGTCGTCGAACGCGAATCACCCTCCGTCTCCTACCGGACTGCGGGCGACGCGAAGAAGGGAAGCCGAGAGGTCTTCTTCGGCGATTCGTTCCACGAAGCCCCGGTCTTCGACCGCGTCGGACTCGCCGAGGGACAGGCGGTCGAAGGCCCCGCCATTCTCGAACAGAATGAGAGCACGGTCGTCGTCCCCCCGGCATGGTCGGGAACGGTGCAGGCGGACGGCACCCTCGCGCTCACGGGAGGTGACGAGGAATGAGCGGAATCGACGGCGGGAGCGACATCGACCCCGTGACGCTCGAAATCATGCGCAACCAGTTCGAGAGCGTGGCCGAGGAGATGGGCCAAGTGCTCATCACGTCCTCGTACTCGCCGAACATCAAGGAGCGACGAGACTGCTCGACGGCCCTCTTCGACGCCGAAGGCCGTCTCGTCGCGCAGGCGGAACACATTCCAGTTCACCTCGGTGCGATGCCCGCAGCGGTGACGACGGTGCTCGACTACGACCCCGAACCGGGCGACGTGTTCGTGTTGAACGACCCCTTCGAGGGGGGTACCCACCTGCCCGACGTGACGATGGTGTCGCCGATTGCCATCGACGGCGAAATCCTCGGCTACGCCGTCTCGCGGGCGCACCACGCCGACGTGGGCGGGATGACTCCCGGAAGCATGCCCGCCGGAGCGCGCGAAATCTATCAGGAGGGAATTCGACTACCCCCCGTTCGACTCGTGACTGGTGGCGAAGTCAACGACGACGTGATGAACCTCCTGCTAGCGAACGTTCGGAATCCCGGCGAGCGCCGGGCCGACATCCGCGCACAAATCGCGGCCAACGAACGCGCGGAAGACCGACTGGGCGACCTCATCACCGAGCACGGACAATCCCGCGTGGTCGCCGCCTTCGACGCCGTGATGGAGTACTCCAACGACCGCATCAGCGCCGAACTCGCCGACCTCCCCGACGGCGAGTTCCGCGCCCGAGACGTGATGGAAGGCGACGGCGTCACTAGCGACGAGATTCCAATTGAGGTGACGGTGACGGTCGATAGCGACCGAATCGAGGTCGATTTCGCCGGAACCGCCGAACAGGTTGCGGGCAACGTGAACGCGCCGCTCGCGGTCGCAAAGAGCGCGGTGTACTTCGTCATTCGATGTGTGACCGACCCGGAAATACCACCGAATCAAGGCTGTTACGACCCGATTTCCGTCTCGGCTCCGGAGGGGTCGCTGTTGAATCCGCGGCCACCCGCCGCAGTCGTCGGAGGCAACGTCGAAACCAGCCAGCGCGTGACCGACGTGGTGTTCACCGCGTTCGCGGAGGCGGCACCCGACCGCGTGCCAGCACAGGGGCAGGGAACCATGAACAACCTCACAATCGGTAGTCGCGGCGGTGGCGAGGAGGGCTTTACCTACTACGAAACCATCGCAGGCGGGTTCGGCGGCAGGCCGACGAAAGACGGGATGGACGGCGTGCAGGTCGGGATGACCAACACGCTGAATACGCCCGTCGAGGCGCTCGAAGCCGAGTACCCGCTGTTCGTGGAGGAGTACGGATTGCGGGAGAACAGCGGTGGACGCGGCGAGCACCGAGGCGGTCTCGGCATCGTTCGCTCGGTGACGGTCGAGACGGACGCGACGGTATCCCTGCTGACCGAGCGCCGGAGCGTCGCGCCGCGAGGCATCGCTGGCGGCGAGGACGGCGAACCGGGCGAGAACCGCATCGGGGGCGACCTCGTTCCGGCGAAGACGACGCGCGACGTACCCGCCGGGACGACGATTTCGGTTCGCACGCCGGGCGGCGGCGGTCACGGCTTCGCCGACGAGCGCGACCCGGACGAAATCGAACGCGACCGCGAGGACGAGAAGATGGAGTGGGACGAATGAAGACGAGAAGAGGACGAGCGAAGGTGAGAGAAGGACGAATGAAGACGAGAGGAGGACGAATGAAGACGAGAGGAGGACGAGCGAGGGCGAACCGAAGACGGGAGGGTCGCTGATGTTCGGGTGGCGCGCCCGACTCGGCGCGGTCGTCCCCTCCTCGAACACGACGGTAGAGGGTGAATTCGGGCGAGCGGTTTCGCGCGGTGTGAGCGTCCAGACCGCCCGAATGTCGCTCGAATCGGTGACGGTCGATGAACTGGATTCGATGGCGGACGAGGCGGTGGAGTGCGCGGAACGTCTCTCCCACGCGAATGTCGATGTCGTCGCCTACGCCTGCACGACCGGAAGCCTGATTCACGGGGCGGGATTCGACAGCGACCTCGAAAAGTCGCTGTCGGAGACGGCGGGGGTTCCCGCCGTGGCGACCGCACTGTCCGTGAAACGCGCGTTGAACGCGCTCGGCGCGAACCGAATCGCGGTCGTGACGCCGTACTCCGACGAACTGAACGACCGGGAGAGATCGTACTTGGACGAGTCCGGATTCGAGGTGGCCGAAATCGAAGGACGCGACATCGAAGCGAACACCGAAATCGGTCGACTGAGACCCGAAGACGCCTACCGGCAGGTTCAGGGGGTCGTTTCGGCGTCGAAGTCAAATTCGGTGGCGAAGTCGAAATCGGGGCCGGATGCGGCGGCGTCCGATTCGGAATTGGACGCCGACGCGGTCGATGCCGTGTTCGTCTCGTGTACGAACTACCGAACGTTCCCGGCGATAGAGGCTCTCGAAGCGGACCTCGGTGTTCCGGTCGTGACGAGCAATCAGGCGACGCTCTGGGACGCGCTGAGAGAAGTCGGTGTCGCGGGAGACGTTCCCGGACGGTTGGGCGATTCGGAAGCGAACACGCAAACTACCGAGAACTGACGACTGCGACCGAGCAGGGTGCATTTTTCAGGATGTACTCGACTCGGTAGCCGAAAAAGGCGCGCCGAGAGAGCGAACTTCGTTCGCTTCCGAGAACGACGAGGTCGGCGTCGCTCTCCCTCGCCCGGTCGAGTATCGCGCGTTCCGGTCGGTCGTCCACGAGTACGTCGGTCAACACTTCGGCACCGACCTGCCGACCGAGGGTCGCTTCCCTGTCCACGATTTCCGCGCCGATGTCGAGGGCGTCGGACACGTCCGCTTCGCCGACGAACAGTTCGCGGAGTCGTCGGAGGTCGACGACGTGAACGATTTCCACGAGCGCGTTGCAGTCGAGCGCGATGTCGAACGCGATTTCGGCGGCGTGGCGACTGTACTCGGTTCCGACCGTCGGAACGAGGATTCGCCGAATCGGAACCGAGTCGGGGGGGCGCGTCCCTTCCACGTTCGCACTCACGGCGAGAACCGGCGCGGACGTGGCCTGTAGCACGTCCTCGATACCGAGTTCGAACAGGGGGTGACCGCCCTCGCTTCGTCCCCGCCCGGTACCCACCCCGAGCGCGAGGAGGTCGTAGCCACGGTGGAGTTCGCCGACGACGGTTTCAGCGACCGACCCCCGCGTTCGACGAACACGGTTGCTTACCGCCTCTTCGGGGAGGGACAACTGTCGCGCCGTGAGGGAGAGACATTCTTTGGCGGCGGAAGTGGCTTCGGGGGCGGTATTTCCGGCGGTAGGGGAAGCGTCGGCGGTGGCGTCATCCCCGGCGTCCGGGACGGAGGTCGGCCCGCCATTACTGCGGAGGGTCGCGGTATCGAATCCATTCGAGAGAAAGCGGCGGATTCGGCGGCGTATCGAGTCGGATTCTTCCTCGTCGCCGATGACGTACATATTCGTCACTTCGATGTCCCGATTCCGGGCGACGTGGCCGAGCAACTGCGCCGCGAGTTGCGCGTGGACGCTACAGCGCGTCGGGAGTAGAACGCGGGAACCAGAGCCGAGAAACCGCCGTGCCTCGCGTTCTCGACTTCCTAATCGCTTCGCCTCTTCGTCGGAGAGTTCGATGTGGTCGAGGGCGAATCGAAGGACTGGCGGAGCCAACAACGAGGTAACGATGGCGATGACGACGATTATCGAGTACATCGTACCGGTCAGCACGCCCAAACTCAGCCCGACGGTTGCGACGATGATTTCCAACGCGCCGCGAGCGTTCAACCCCGCTCCAATGGCGAGGCCCTCCCAGTTCGTGAGTCCGGCACCGCGAGCACCGACGAACGCGCCGACGAACTTGCCGACGATGGCGACCCCCAACACCGCACCCCCGACGAGCAATGCGGCGGGCGTCGTGAGTGCCGTCAAATCGACGCGAAGCCCCGCCGTGGCGAAGAAAATCGGCGCGAAGATGCCGAGCGTGATGACTTCGAAAACGTGACGAACGCCTTGGTTGAACCGATTTTCCCGCCCGACGAGAACGCCGACGACGAACGCACCGAGGACGGCTTCCAGTCCGAGTGCGTGCGTGAGCGTTCCGGCCCCCAACGCGAGAATCATGACCGTCGTGACGAGCGAGAGATCGGTGTTGAACGTGCTATCGACCCAGCGAATCAGGCGGGAAACGAATCGAAGACCGACCGTAAACGATAGCAGGAGGAAGACGGCGAGGGAGAGAATCGTCGTTCCTGCGGTCGCTATCGCGGTTTCTCCGCTCCCGCGCGCGAGTCCCGCGACGACGGCGAGGAGAATCCAACCGACGGTGTCGTTTATCATCCCCGATGCGATGGTCAACTGGCTGATTTCGCGCTCGATGATGCCGAGATCGAGGAGGATTTTTGCGATAACGGGAATCGCGGAGATGCTGAGCGCGGTGGCGAGAAAGAGGCTGAAGATGAATCGGTTTCCGCCTGCCGTGAGAAACGCCGCCGGAAGCACCCACGCGATGCCGAACCCGAGCGCGAACGGAACCACGATGCTTGCGCTGGCAATCGAGGTTGCTCGTCCGGCGCGACTGGCGATGAGGTCGAGGTCGGTTTCGAAGCCCGTGATGACCAACAGCATGAGCAGGCCGAGCCACGAAACGGCTTCGAGCAGGTGGTACTGAACCGGTTCCGGTGAAAACAGCGTCAGGAAGAGTCCCGGCGCGACCGTCCCGAGTATCGACGGACCGAGGACGACTCCCGCGAGAAGTTCGCCGAGCACCGACGGAGAGTCGAAATAGCGCGCGATTTCGCCGAGAACGCGGGCCGTGAGCAGGAGGACGAACAACTGTCCGAGCAGAAAGAGCAACTGCTGGCTTTCGAGCGGCGGAACGACAGCCGAATCGACACTGAACACTGACACCCCTTCCCCAATCCTCGTTCAATCAGGGAAGGCAAATATCCTTGGCCGAGGCGGGGCGGGAATCGGTCGTCAGTCTCGAATCAACAGAGTCACTCCGAGGAGAGCGGCCAACAGAGCCACGAGGATGATTCTGGTGCTCGTGATGTGTGCCATTTCCGTAATCGTGTTCACGAACGTCGTGAGCATCGTGACGACGGTCAGCAATTCCTTCAGCAGATTGGTCGTAGGTTTCATGATGGGTAGGGGTACTCCCGGCCACGCCGACCGCGTGGCCACTCGTCCGTGGTCGGGCAAGGGTTATCATCACCAGCGACCGTTCGCGGTGGCAAACGATAGAGTTCGGCTTAGCTGGGGCCTAAGCGAGCCACGGGGATGTGGTCGTCGCTCGGAGATGGGCATCCCACGCCGTGCCGGCGATGAACGAAATGAATGGGTTACGGCCGGCCTAAGCGAACGCCGGAGCGCTACCGTCGGTCGCGGTTCTGGGGATTGCCGATGCGGTAGCGCGTGTCGAGTGGAGATCTCTCGTGCTGAGCGAGCACGAGATGCACCACGACCGCCACCGCGAGCAGGCCGAAGTTCCAGAGCGGAGCGTCGTAGTAGATGATATCGATGACGACTGGGTCGGAGTACACCGGCCAGAACGGCGACAGCGGGGCCGCGATGTCGGGTGCCGAAAGCAGGTCTGCGAAAAGGTGACTGACTCCACCGGTGAGCAGGCCGGACGTGGCGAAGACGAACACCGTTTCGTCCGAGATTTCGGTGCTTCGTATCCATCGATGAGCGTTGAAGAGTTGCGTGAGCCAGCGCGCCGCGAGCAACCCGGACAGGACGCTCACGGCCGCGATGAACAGCAAAGTGTGCGTGATGCCGTGGTGGATGACCGGAAGAAACCGCCGAAGAACCAAATCCACGTCGGGGAGCATCGCCGTCGTCAGCGCGAATCCAGTGAACCCGAGTGCGTCCCGCCGCCCCCAGACGAGCCACGCGGGTGCGGCGAACAACAACGCCATCGCGAGGTGGCCACTCACATCGACCATATGACAAAGAGAAATCAGATACTGATACGTGTTCCGGCCCGTTCGCAGGGGACTACTTCACCGTAACGTAGGTGAGGAAAGTGAGCGCGACGAACTCCAGCGTTCTGAGTACGAGGACTACCTCTTGGACGTGGGGCGACATCGCGTAGAATCCCTTCATCGTCAGGAAGAAGTACAGCGCGACGGCGTTTTCGACGAGCATGACGCCGCCGAACGCGACCAGACCGAGTACCAACTGGGATTTGAACACGGTGTAGTTTCGAATCCAAACGCCGGTCAGCACGAGCAAAAAGCAGACGTTGAGGCCAGCGAGGACGCTCGCGATTTCTATCGTCGTTGCCATGGTTACAGATTTGCCGTCTCGATTATCGTCTCGAACGTCTCGCGGTTCGATTCGAACCGGTCGGTGAGAAAGTACAGTTTCGCGTAGGAGTTCTCACTCGACTCGACGACGCCGTGATCCTCTAACATTCCCAGATGGTGTCGTATGGTCTTGTAGCCGAGGTCTAGCTCGTCGGCGAGTTTGTTCGCGTTCATCGGTTTGTCGGAGAGGGCACGAATGATTCGGACGCGATTCTTTCCGCCGCGCGTCGCTGTGAGCAGATACCAGAGCGCCTTCTCCATCGCACGTTCCTACGGGTTTGTGTGTGAAGCCGATATAAATGTGTTTGCACACGCGAACTGCTCGCCCCGAATCGAATCGGAAACGGGGGGCGAGGTGGGGTGACGGTTGCGTGTCGGTTGGCGGTTGCCGGGCGAATTTCGGGGTGTCGGTTGCGGTGGTGGTTTACTGTCACATCAGTTCGGCCGATTCGGTGCTGTTCGGTTACTCCGACATAATCGTCACCCGGACGACGTCGCTGACGGCAGGGTAGTCGTAGCCGTTCACGTCGGTTATCGGCGCGACCGCGCCGCGTTCGACGAGGCCGACGCCGCTACCGGACTGTCGTTGGACCTGGTTTTCGCCCGTTCCCGGTTCTTCGTTGATTTCGGTTCCGGCGTCCCAGAGCGAGACGCTATCGGTGACGTCGCCCGAGACGGGGTCGTTGCCGTCGAAGAGTCTGATTCCGCCCGCGCCGCCGAGCGAGTAGAACAGGTCGTTCGACGGGACGAACATCGTCACGAGCGAGAGGTAGGCGTTTCGCTGGTCAGTTTCCACGGCGAACTCGTAAGCGCCGCCGGGACCAATCGGGGCGGGCATGTCGCTTCCCACGGGGGTCGTGAACGCGCCACTCGACATGACGGGGTCGCAGTCGGTGAGCGACATCGCCAATCGCTCCGGCGTGCCGTCCTCCGCGATTTCTTCGAGACCGTTGTTTCGCTCCGGTTCGCCCGGCGTGAAGATGGGTTCGCCCTTTCGGTGGACGGCGTAGACCCCCGGCGAAAGCGGAACCGGTTGCTCGGCGAGGTCGTCCATGCCGTTCGTTGTGAGCGTCGTGCCGTCCGAAACGTTCTCGATACGAACCGTGAACGATTGGGGTGGGTTCTGGCCGAAGACGGCGGAACTGCCGAGTCCCGCCGTGCCGAGGACGCCCGCCCCGGCGAGCGCGAGGAACGTTCGCCGCGATGTCGGGAACCGATTCGTTCGTCCGTCGTCCGGGTCGTCAGTGAGTGTTGTGTCGTCAGTCGTCTCCGTCATGGGAATCCTGTGCGTTGGAACGCACGAACAGGAGTTAGCGAGAGAATAGAAAGTAGATTTTTCAACATCTGGGTCGAATCAGTACCAATTCTCGGTCGAAAGTGGGGTGATTTTTCGCCGAATAACTGTCCGACGGAACCGTGTTCGTCAACAGCGGCGGATATCGGTCGGTCGAACCACATCTCCGAGCGTTCGACGCGGCGACCGGAAACGAGCAGTGGCGGTACGATACGGGGTCGGTGTCGAAAGGAACGCCAGCGATCGCCGACGGACGGGTTTTCATCGCGGCGCGGGACGGGCTCCACGCCATCGACGCCGCGGACGGAAGCCAACAGTTCGTCGTCCCGGACGGGCGAAACGAGTGGGGAGTTCCCGCCGTGGCGGACGGAACCGTCTACATCGTCAACAGCACCGCCGACGGGAGCGAACTGCTCGCTATCGACGCCATGGACGGGACGATTCGGTGGCGGAAGAGCGCGGGCGGAATGGACGATTCTCCGCCGGTCGTCACCAAGGACGCTGTGTTCGTCGGAATCGGAAACACGGTCGTCGGTCTCGACCCGGACGACGGGACGGAAACGATCGAACTCGGCGCGTGGGGAACGCCCGCCGCAGGCATCGGGAACACGCTGTACGCGACCGACGAAGGCACGCTCTACGCGGCGGACATCGAAGACGGACGCCAACTCTGGACGGTATCGACGGAGCAGGTGCAAGTGACAGGTATGGTTATGCACGGGATTGGCGGCGTCGTACCCGTCGATGGCGCGGTGTACGTGAGCGCTGCGGACGCGTTCTACGGAATCGGCCCGGCGTAACGTTTCGGGGGCGGACTCGGAGAACAACTTTGTTGGCCTTCGAGTGCGAACGAGAACTATGAGCAGACGAGTTGGTCGCCGCCAGTTCCTCGCGGGAGTCGGGGGGAGCGTCGGCGGAATCCCCGCAATCGTCGGTGGTAGCGACGTTTTCGGAACCTCCAGTCCGAACCGAACCGGTCGAAAGTCGCTCAACCTCCCTCCAGAGACGGACGCCCCGGTGGACGTTCGCGGCGCGATTTACATTCCGGCGCGCGCGTTCAATCGCTATCAGATGTGGCGGGATTACGACCCCGAGATTATCGAACGCGATTTGGGCTACGCCGACAGCGTCAACATCAACGCGATTCGGACGTGGCTGAGCTACGAATACTGGCTTGAACACCCCGAGGAGCATCAGGAGGCCCTCGACCACTTTTTGGACACCGCAGAGAGCTACGGGATTCGCGTCCTGCTCGGCCTGTTCGACAGCGTCGGGCGCGAACCCACCTACGAGAATCTCATCAACGATGACCCGCGAACCGCAGTGCAAGCGTTCTCGCCCTCGACCAGAACGATGGCGAGTCGGTCGCTGTGGGACAACCCGCGGGACTTCATCGTCTGGTTCATGCGCCGGTATCGCAACGATGAGCGCCTGCTGGCTATCGAGTTGACCAACGAACCCGGCTGGAATCAAAAGGACGTTCGGTTTTTCAAGCAGATGGCAAAGACGCTCGAACTGTATCAGGGCGAGATGCCGATTACCGTCGGCTCGACGAGTTTGGCCAACAACACCGACTATCTCGACTGGGGAATGGACATCCTCCAGTTCCACTACAATTTCGCGCGGTCACCCGAACTGTACGAGCGCGTACTTCGGCAGGCGAACTACATCCAGGACAAAATCGGCAAACCGGTGTGGCTCTCGGAGTGGCAGAGAATCCGCCCCGGCGACACGTTTTTCGCCGACGTGTCCGGTCAGGCCGCGGTTCCCGACTACTCCTCGCTCGCGCCGACGATTCAGCAGTCCGGCATCGGCAACTTCTTCTGGTCGTTGATGATAAAACCGGCCTTCTCGCTCTATCTGCGCGAACACGGCGTGCTCAATGGTCTGTTCCACGAAGACGGCGCAGTCTGGGACTTGGATGACGCGCGCAGTATCAAAGCGATGTCCGGCGACCCCGAGTACGACGGCGAGGAACGAAAGGAGTACCCCGACTGGGCGGCGATGGTCAAGAAGAAAGAGGACATCGCGCCGGGCGACGAACAACCCGTGTGACGACGCCTCGACTCGCTACACTTCGCCCGTACCGCGCGTGCTGTTTTGCGCGAAGTTCTTGTGGTATCGTGCCGACGTGAGATTCACCTGCTGACTCCGATTGTCCACGACGACGCCGAACAGGTTGCGAGCCACCCACGTATGCTTCACCGTGACGCGACTGCCGTTCCACACCGTGATACCGGTCGAACTCCGCACCGCGCTCGCGTTTCGAATCGTCACGTCCGAAGCGTTTCGGAGGTGAATAGCACGATTCCACTGCTCGACCCGAACCGAGTGAATCGTCACGTTCGAGAGTCCGGACTCGTTCGAGACGAGGATTCCCGTGGTGTCGGTCACGCCCCTGCCTTTTATCGTGTGCCCGGAGCCGTTTATCCGCACGTCGCTCGAATTGATGACGAGACAACTGCCTGCCAATCCCGTCGCGCCGCCGAAGTCGTCGGCGAGCACGTACTCGCCCGGTTTCGAAATCGTTCGGCAGTGTTCGAGTTTGGTCGGGTCGCCCGCGTTCGGCCCCGGTTGGTTGTTCGACGGCAGTTCGACGAAATCGACTGCGAAAGTCAGTGCGACGAGGAGGAGCAACGGAGCGATGAGGAGGAACTTTCGCCCAGCAGACGACGCATCGATGGAGACCATTTCTACTGCTCTCTTCTTTCGTCGGCATATTAAATATCGTTGGCCACCCTAGGCATCGAAAACTATTCGGTGCTTCGAAAACTACGAAATCGACCATCCAAAATCGAAAACAGCCGAGCGAATCCAAACCCGAACCGAAGTCGTGCAGTCGGGCCGGGCGTGCGCGCACGCCCGGCCCGCAGCGGTTCTCGGCGGCCACGAGCGAGGAGCGCGACTGAACGGAGCGCGACGAGTGAGCAGGTTCACCGCGCGAACGCCGTCATTTCTCCCCGATTGCTCGGAGTAGTCCGTCCGACGCACCGACGAAAATCCTCCCGTCTGCGACGACCGGCGAACTGTTCATCGTCGGCGTTCCGGCGTCGAACCGCCAATCGATACTCGCGCTTGACTCCTGGCCACCCGCAGACGACGCCGACCTCGAATTTCGCGCGATGTCCCCAAATTGCGGCCACGACTCCGAATCGTCCATCGGTTTTGACTGAGTCATCGTATCGGTCGTCCGCCCCGGTTTCGACTCGGGCAAACAACCCGCAGGTGCGACCACTCCGCCAACCGCCGTGAGTGCTCGACGCCGCGACCACCGCTTACCGCTCGACACTTCGTCGTTCATACTGATTCGTCTCGATGTTGTGTGAAAGATGTCACGAAGAGTAAAATAATCGTTGTACTGAAAACCGGATTCGTACCAACTCCGAACGTCACAAACCGGAGATTATGCATCAAGCGCATAGTAATGACTGCTTGAACCGACGTGACACCGTTCGAACAGCAGTCTCCGTACGGCTTGGGATAAATAGCGAACCCCACCCGGAGCTTCCGCTCTCGGGTGGGGAATGAATGTAG